>SKNO01000024.1 GCA_007120465.1 Nitriliruptoraceae bacterium | reverse complement strand
TCGGCGCGATCGCGGCCGTCCAAGCCCGCCAAGCCACCGTCGAACGTGACCGTGCGCTCACCGCAGAGTCCCAAGCCGAGACACAAGCAGCACGAGCCGAGGCAGAAGCAGCACGGGCCGAAGCAGAGGCGGAACGGGCCGAGGAAGCTGCGGTGCTGGCCCGCACCCGTGAGCTGGTGTCCCAAGGGATCGTCGCGCTGGACACCGACCCAGCGTTGGCGAAGCTGCTCGCGCTCACGGCAGCGGACCTCGTCGGCGAGTACACGGTCGAGCACCTCTCGGTCCTGCATCGTGCCCTCGCTGCCGATCCGGTGGTCGCGCGGTATGCCTGGCCTGAGGGTGACCAGTCGGTCGAGCTCGAGACCGATCTCCATCCGGATGGCGAGTGGATGCTCGCCGCAGGTACAGCCAGGGTGCCAAGCCGCCGGCTGGAGCTCTACGACTTCGCCCGTGGAGAGACGGTCGGGTCCTGGGAGGTCGAGAGCGACGAGCTCGGGATCGTCGAATCGCGCTTCACACCCGACGGTCAGCACGTCGTCGCCGGAGTGATGTGGACCCCGAAGGCCGACAGCGATGAAGGTGCGCTGTCGGCCCCCGAGGAGGTCGGTGTCCACGTCCGGGCTGTCGACGATCTCGATCAGCTCGAACAGCTGATCGACGTCGGGCGGTGCGGGGGATGGGTGGGGGGCGCGTCCGACACCCACATCTCGATCGTCGCCATCGATGCGCCCGGTTGCAGCCTCTACGAGCCGGGCGTGTGGACCACCATGCTCGTGGACCGCGCGACCGGGGAGCAGCGGGAGCTGTCGTCACGGGCGGGTTACCTCGCCCCGCTCAGCGGCGATGGACGTTTCGTCGCGTTCACCGAGACTGACTCGTGGACCGTCGTGGTGGCCGAGGTTGCCAGCGGTCAGCGGGTAGCGCAGATCCATCCACTCGACCCGGAGCACGGCTTCGTGTTTGCCGACGGAAGGGTCACCGATGTCGCGGCGTTGAACCACGATGGGACGCTGGTCGTGACCGGGAGCTTCGGGCGGCGGGTCGTGGTGTGGGACGTTGCCAGCGGACAGGTCGTGAGCACGTTCGCCGGTCACGGCGGCGAGGGCATCGGGCACCGCTTCTCCGCCGACGGGGCATCGATCTACACCTCCGGCCGGGACGGCGGTGTCTGGCAGTGGGATGCCCGCCGGGGCGATCTGATCGCGAGGTTCCCTGCGGTTGGCGGCGGGAGGATCTCGATCGCCGGGCCGGAGCGACTGCTCGTCTCCGTACTGCAACCAGTAGGAGCAGCGCTGCTCGACATCGGACCGCGTGGCGAGGTGTGGGACGTCGCCGCATGTGAGGGCACCCTCGCATGGACGCTCGGCATCGTCGAGGGATACGCCGCCTTCAGCGAGTTCTGCGACGGCGGGATCCAGACCTTCATGGTCGACCTCGCAGAGCGCGAGGTGATCATGACGCTGCCGGGCCAGGACGGCCAGCACCTGGCGGTGTCGCCCGACGGCACCCGCTTCGTCCGACAGGACGAAGAGGTCGAAGGACCTGCGGCGATGGTCACCCCGCCACGGATCCGGGATCTGACCACGGGTGAGTTGCGGGTCGAACTCGAGGGGGTCTGCACCTGGGACCTGTACGCCGGCGCGTTCTCGGCCGAGGGTTGCGTCGCGTTCCCTGACACGCCGTCGCCGCTGTGGAACTGGCGTTTCGTCTGGTCGCCGGACTCGACGTTGGTGGCCACGGTGCGTGGGGGTCCGGCCCCCCCGGCCGGCGTGATGGTGTGGGACGCCACGACCGGGGAACTGCTACATCGGCGGGCCGGATGCGGCGCGACGGATGCCATCTTCGCCCCCGACAGCAACGAACTCATCCTGGCCTGCATCATGGGGGGCTCGACACTTGGCGAGCCTCGGCTGCTTGCGCTGTCCACCCAGAGCTGGGAGGAGGTCCGCACAGCCCACCTCGATCCAAGGTTGGGCGCCCGGGGCCTCTACTTCGCCGGCTACGGGCCGGACGGCAGCTCGCTGGTGGCGTCAGCTGAGGTCGACCGGGGCGCCCAGCTGCACTGGATCGACCCCGACACCCTCCAGCTGCTCTTCTCGCTGCCCGGCATCCACGACGGCGCGCCGAAGTCCAACGCCATGAGCCCCGACGGCGCGCTGGTAGCGGTGGGCTCCTCCGACGGGTTCGTGGGGGTCTGGGACGTGATCGACCGGCGACTCGAACACGAGATCCCCGTCGGGGACACACAGATCCAGGGGCTTGCGTTCATCGACCGAAGCCACCTGGCCGTTGGCACGGAACGCGGCGGACTGGCCGTCTACACCCTCGATGCGGACGAGTTGATCGAGCTCGTGCGTGGCTCACTGACCCGGGAGTTCACCTCGACCGAGTGCGCACGGTTCGACATAGAGTCGGACTGCCCCACCGCAGCGGCAGCGGGATCCTCCTGAGCGGCGCTGGCATTGAGCCGATCCATGACTGCGTTCCATCCCCAGCCCTGCCCCGGCGGACCGCGGGACCCTGACCCTGCTGATCGTGCCGCGTCAGGGAGGGTCCCGAACGCGTGGTGCAGGGCCGGAGCGAAGCCCGACGCACTCGAGCACCGTGTGAGTACCGGCGCCGCCGGTCAGTTCACGGGCACGTTCGCCGCCTCCTCGCCCCGCTCCGGAGCGACGTGGGTGGCGCCGAACTCCCGACCGAGGTCGGTGCGGCCGGTGTGGCGGACCATCGGGATGATCCCGCTCCCGCAGCGAGACGCTTGGACGCGGGGGCCGCCGAGCGCTCGACCGCGCGGTCCCCGACGACCGGCAGGGTCGTCTCCGGGTAGCAATGGTGGGGTGGTCGCCGGCTGCGGACACGTCGGACAACGCCAGGGCGATCAGGGTCGGCAGACGTACAGTTGGCCGGGACCGGCAGCTACCGGCGTTCGGGTGCCTCGGCGACTGCCCTCCTGCAGGTCGCTGGCACCGTCGCCCTGTTGCTCCCGATCGGCGTGCTTGACCCGCTCGTTGCTGGGCGCGATCCAGGGTGGCGGACCCTGCTGCTCCTCGGGATCGCTCCCAGCATCGCGATCGGGTTGGTCCGATGCCTATCTCCGTTTGGCGTGGCCAGCGCGGAGGTCGGGGACCGTGATCGCGCCATCATCATCCAAGGCGCGTCCGGGGTTGCGTGCGATCTCCCAGACACGACCGATCGGGATCGGTGAAGCAACCCGCGGAGCCGTCGTCGTAGGTGGGACTCGGAGGACGTGTCACGGTCGCTCCTACGTTGCCAGCGGCGGTAACGATGGCGTCGACCTCGGCGGGCGAGCACACGTTGTGAGCGAGGGCGATACCTCCGAACCCCATCACCGCTTGCGTCGTCGAGCCCGGTGTCCTCAGTGAGCTTGTCGCGGCCCCACAGGACCATCCCGACGCTGCCCGCCTGGAAGAAGACGGCGTCCTCGACCTCCTGCCCACGCCACCCGAGCCGATCGTAGAACTCGCGTGCGCCGCTGATGTCGGCGACGCCCAGGGTGACCAAGCTCAGCCGCGGTTCCATGTGTCCACCTGACCGCAACCGATCGAACGCTAGACCGGCGGTGCGACACCACGCCCTCCCGCGGTTCATGGTCGCTCAGCCGTGATGATGCGCGCTTCGGGGCGCATGGGCATCCGCCCAGAGTTGGCAGCGGTGTGTGTGAGGCGGGTTCCGTCCGGACGGTTCGGCAACGAGGTGCTGACGCAGGAGACTCGTCCGCGACCGTGCCGTCGATCCCGGCCCGGACCGGCATCAGCTTGACGGCAGTGCCAGGATCGCGCCGCCGAGCCCAGCCGGCTCAGCACGTCCGACGCGTGCCGGTCAGCCCCGGTCGGCGGGATCCCGCCCTTCCTCTGGCAGTTCCTGGGCCGACCGCGACAGCAGACAGGACTCATGGCCCTCCGGATCGGCCAGGACCAGCCAGGTGGCGTCGTTCGACCGACCGACGTCGACCCGCGTCGCTCCGAGGTCGAGCAGCCGCGGGAGCTCGACCTCCGTCGGCACCCCGGCAGCCCTGAGGTCGAGGTGCAGCCAGTCCTTGCCCTTCTTGCGCTTCCGGACCCGGCACACGTCGATGGTCGGCGACGTCCCATCGGCCGGACCGATGCTCATGTCGGCATCGTCGACCGCAGCCACCTGCCACCCGAGCACCTCGCACCAGAACTCCGCGATCCGTGGCGGCTCGAGCGCGTCGATCACAAGGACGGCGAGACGGCTGGTCATCGCGACCTCCGAGGGTGGCGGTCGCCGGTCCAGCCGGCTGGCCGGCGGTTAGCGCCCGGCATGCCTCGGGTGGTCGCGGATCCGCTCGGGTCGCCACGGCCACGCGTCCTCGAGCCACGCACGGACGGTCGTGGCGAGCACCGTGTCGAGGTCCGCCCGGTCTGCGCGGACCCAGCTCTGCACGTGGACGTCGCTGCCGGGCTGGTCGTCGGGGTAGATGTACACGCACCCGATGACGTCGGCGCGGTCGGCGGGGCCACGGGCTTCGAGCACCGTGTACGTGAAGCCGACCCGGTCGCGGAAGTGGTCGTGGTGCCTCTGCAGGTCCGTGAGGTTCTGCTCGAGCGACATGGGTTGCGGCCACTGGCCGTCGGGATACCCCGGCGTCGCACGGATGTGGTCGATGGAGCCCATCCACGCCGCGTGGTCGCGCTCGTTGTGCTCGGGGCCGAGGGGCCGGAGCCGGAAGGCCGCGTGATCCAGGCGCGTTGGCGGGGAGAAGTCGGCCGGGACGAAGGGCTCGGGGTCCTGGCGTGTCGGCACGGGTGCTCCTCGGAGGTCGCGCGTTCCGGGCATCGGCGCGATGCTACGACCATGCCGTCACGACGGCCTCCTGGCCTGTCGTCGTGAGCTTGACGACGTTCGGTGCGTCAGCCGACGGCGTCGGGCTTCTCGGCGCCGACGAGGTGGTGTTCGAGGAGGTTCAGCGCGGTCACAGGACCGCCGGCGTCCCGTGGGGCGCGAGCGAGGCGCTGCGCGCCCTCCCGCCGGCAGATCGCCTTCCCGCCGTCGTGGGCCCGGTCCCGCGCCCACGATTGCCCGGGAGCCGTTCCCTCGCCAGGCCGGTCGGAGCGGCATTCGGCAGCCGACTCGATCAGGTTCACAGGCTGGGACGCGGTCTGGGGATTGACCGAGGTGCGGACTCGGTTCAGGATCATCGCCCACCGGCGCGAGTGGCCGTCTTGCATCGAGGGGTGGGCATGGTCGCCGAGCGCGTTCATCGGGGAAGATCGGCTGACGGGACCGAGATCGCGGGGCGCGTGCATGGGCAGGGACCGCCCGTCGTGCTGCTCCATGGTCGCCTGGAGGATGGTGATCTGTGCTGGCGCGCGTTGCTGCCACACCTCGTCGAGCGGTTCACGTGCTTCTGCCCGAGCACGCGGGGTCGAGGGATGAGCGGTGACAACACCGATCACTCGCCTGCGCGCCTCGGGGAAGATGTCGTTGCGTTCGTTGAGAGCATCGACGAACCCGTCCGCGTCTTCGGCGAGTCGCGCGGCGCTGTCCTCGCTCTGGGGGTGGCGTCGCAGTCGACAGCGGTCACCGCAGCGTGCGTCTACCAGCCGACCGTTGCCGACGTGATGGGCGAGGAGGATCTCGCACGTGTCGGGGAGATGGCCAGCGGGTTGGAGCAGCACTGGAGCACGGCCGGCCCACGCAGGGTCTGCGACGGATCCTCGAGGTGCTCGGCAACCAGGATGAGTTGGTAGCCGTATCGGGCTCGGACTATCTCGACGCCGCTTCTCAGTACCTGCCCCTCGTCATGCAGGAGTTCCAGCAGGCGGCCGAGTCGACAGGTCCGGCTCCAACCGATGCCTCGGAACTGGCGAGGATCGTGGTGCTGGTCCTGGTCCTGTACGGGTCGCAGACGGCCCTGGGGGGCTGGATCACTCGGTCGGCGCGCCACGTCGCGGAGCACGTCGCGACGGCGCAGCTTCGCGAGGTCGACGGCATCGGGCACTTCGGGCCGGTCGTGGGTGAGCCGGCGATCGCCGACGAGATCACTCGGTTCTTCACCGCCCGACCGGAACCAGCCTGACACGCAGGGACTCGAACGAAGGTTGAGCTCCGGCTGTTGCTGCGGCCTTACTGGGCAAGCTCAGCGGCCGATCCGGAGAGCAGGATCGCCGGCTCTGTCATGCTCGTGCGGCCGTTGGCGCCCGCTCTCGTTCGTGATTATCGTCCTCGAAGCTGCGTACTCACAGGAAGGGCGCATGGGGATGCACGCACGGGTCATGCGGGTTGAGCTCGGGGACGTCGACCGAGGTATCGCGTTCGTGCGCGACCAGATCGTTCCGTTGGCCAGGCAACAGCAGGGCATCGTTGCCGCGTACTGGCTCGCAGATCGTTCCAGAGGCTGCGGTCTCGCGGTGACGATCTGGGAGAGTGAGGACGCCATGCTCGCCGGCGATGCGGCCGCTCGCGAGGCGGCGCGGAATGAGAGGAAGGATGGCGCCGTCGAGGGGGCGACGCTAGAGCTCTACGAGGTCGTCGCCCACCTGTAGGCCGACGCATAGCGTCTCACGTACCTCCGTCGCGGCCCGTGGATCGAGTGGTGGTTCGATGGCGTAGCCCATCATCTCGCGAGCTCGCGAGCGAAGATCAACGGGCACCCGGCACCGTCGTGGGGACCCTCGCGACGTTGCCCCACCTGGCGGCGCCAGACCCGGACCAGGTCCAAGGACTGGTCGAGTGCCGCCTGCAGCGACGCGCCATCCGTCCGCGACCATCGCCGTGAGATCGCCGTGGATATGTGTACGCGCCTCTTCGACCGGCGGCGCGCATCACTGCGGTGATCGCGGGGGTTGCTCGCCGTGGCAGGATCAGACCGGCTGTCGTGCTGGCGCGAAGAACCCGGTGAGTGCCTCCGCGAACGTCTCGGGGTGGGTCATCGGGGCGGCGTGCGCGGCGCCGGGGATCTCGTGCAGCCGGGCGTTGGGGGCGTGGTCGGCCACGTACCGTGCGCTGTCGGCGAAGAAGGGCCGGGTGTCCGATCCCTGCAGGGCCAGGACCGGCACGGAGATCGCGGCGAGGACAGCCGCGTCATCGATCTCGGGGGCGTCGGACTCCGTCGCCTGTTGGAAGAAGTCGAGCACGCTCGGGACGTAGCGTCCGGCGGCCTCGGTGTAGCCGGCCTGGTCGGCTACGGCGATCTCGTCGTCGCTGAAGGGCCAGCCGAGGATCGCGCGAACCGCGGCCGTCAGGTCACCCGCCTCTGCCTGCGTGCCCATGTTCGCGACCGCTCCGGCCATGACCGCTTCCTCCTGCTCGTCCAGCAGCGTCATCATCGCCGGTTCGAAGGGTGCGATCGCGTTCGCCACATCGGACTGCGCTGCTGCGACGACGGCCAGGCTGGCACCGAGGGACCAGCCCACGAGTCCGGTCGGTTCCCCGACGCTGTCGACGTAGGTGATGACGTCCTCGGCCAGTCGAGGGATGCTCAGGTCGGGGTGGTCGCCGCTGAGGCCGCGGCACCGCATGCTCGGCAGGTGGCAGGTGAACCGGTCGGTCAGGTGCGGCAGCACGGCCTGCCAGTCGAGGTCGCCGTCGCCGACCGCCCCCTGCAGGAACACCAGGGGTGGCCCCTGGCCGTGCACGGTCGCGCCGAGGGTGACGCCGTCGGTGGTGGTGACGTAGTGGGTTCGGTGGTCGTCCATGGGTCTGCTCCCTGCGTCTCGTACGGTGGCGCCTGCACCATGACGCAGGGGGGGGCGGAGAAGATCACCCGACCGGGTACGTCTTCGCGGCTGGGGTGGTACTACAGGTCTCGGCGAGCCACCTCGGCGGCGAGGTCGGCGCGTCCGTCGACGTCGACCTTGGCGTAGACGTGGCTGAGGTGCTTCTTGACGGTGTTGACGCTCATGAACAGGCGGTCACCGATCTCGGCGTTGGTGTGGCCTGCCGCGACCAGCCGCACGACGTCGCGTTCCACAGGGGTCAGCGACCCCCAGCCGATCCGTGGTCGTTGCCGCTCGCCCCGCCCGCGCCGGGCGTAGGCGACCGCCTCGGCCAGCGACAGCTGACTGCCCGCGTCCCAGCAGGCGGTCGCCTCGACGTCGTCGAGAGCGGTCTGTGCCGTGTCGCGGGCGCGATCGAAGCGGTCGGCCGCGACCGGGAAGCGGGCGATGCCCGCCTCGGTGTGGAACCGTTCCGACGCGGCGAGCAGGCGCAGCGACCGGTCCGGCTCGTCCGTCGCGAGGGCCAGGTCGGCGACTGCCTCGAGCGCCTCTGCTGCCCCGAGCCGGTCGCCGTACCCGTCCAGGAGCTCGAGGCTGTCGTGGGCCAACTCCCACGCTGCGTCGAGGTCCTCGTCGTGCCGGGCCAGCTCCGCGAGCCCCAGCAGCGACCGGCCCAGCTGGAGCGGCAGGCGCGAGGGGGTCGACAGCACGCGGCTGGCCTCCAGGTGTGCTCGCGCGTCGTCGTTCTCGCCCTCGGCGTAGGCGATCGTCCCGAGCAGCCACTCGCCCATGGCTTCGGCCCAGCGGCTGCCACCAGCACGGCCGAGCTGCACGAGCGCCTCGGCCGCTGCCCGAGCGTGCTCCGCATCCCCGGATGCATGCGCCGACAGCGCGACCCAGGGACGGAGGGACAGCTCGTACTGGGCCCCTGCCAGGCCATGGCGCTGCAGGACCGCTTGCGCCTGCGACAGCCGGTCCTGTGCGCGGCCGTGATCGCCCTGGACGAGATCGGCCGCACCCATCCCGATTAGTCCGACGACCTCCCATCCGGGGCGCCCTACCTGCTGGCTGAGCTCCACCGCGAGCCGGGCGTGCCGGCGTGTCTGGTCGATCCTTGCGTTGAACACTGGCCACAAGCCAAGGCTGGCGTGGACGGCCGGCAGCTGGAAGGCGAGCTGGTTCGCCTCGCACTCCGCCACGAGCTGCTCGAGGTGGCGGCACCCGCCATCGATCGACCGGCCGAACAGCAGCGTCCCCGCAGCGTTCTGCACCACGTAGGCCCGGGTCGCGGCATCCTTGCACCGCTCGGCGAGGTGGATCGCCTCCTCCACATCCGCGTCCATCTGCTCGCTCGTGGGCAGCCCCGTCAGCGCACCCATGAAGGCCCGCGAGCCCAACGCGACGGCGAGCTGACCATGCTCATCGAAGGTGCGGGCTGCGTCGACGGCCTTGCTGGCCGACCGGTACGCGCTGGCGTAGTCGCCGCCGTCGCCCGCCAGGGCCGTCGCGGTGACCAGACCCCTCACACGCTCGTCGTGGGAGGTTCCAGCATCATCGACCGCGTCGAGCAGTCGCCGGTGCACCTCGGCGGACAGGCCGCGCCCGAACCAGAAACGGACGATCGGCTCCGTGAGGTCCACCAGCCCGCGCAGGCCGCCTGAGGACGCGGCCCGGTCCATCGCGGCACGCAGGTCGTCGAGGTTGGCGGTCAGCCGCGCCATCCACTCCTCGGGGTGTCCACCGTTGAGCCCGGTCTTCGCCCGTCCGGCCAGTCCGCGATAGAACGTCAGGTGGCGGTCACGGACGCGGTCGGGATCGTCCAGTTCGGACAGCCGACCTCGGGCGTACAGGCGGATCGTCTCCAACAGCCGATAGCGCGCCCGCCCGTCACCCTGGGTGACCTGCACCAGCGACTGTTCAACCAGCCCAGCGAGCAGATCGAGCACCGCGTCGCCGTCGATCCCCTCCCCGGCCATCACCGCCGCCGCCGCGTCGAGTTCGAACGACCCGGCGAACACCGACAGCCTCGCCAACGCCAGCCGCTGCACCTCGTCGAGCAGCTGATAGCTCCAGTCCAGCGACGCCTCCAACGTGCGCTGCCGTGCCGGCGCTCCCCGTAGCCCACCGGTCAGCAGCCTGAAGCGGTCCGACAGCCCCTCGGCGATCTGGCCCGGTGCGAGCACCCGCACCCGCGCGGCCGCCAACTCGATCGCCAACGGGATCCCATCCAGACGCCGACAGATCTCGACGATCGCCACCGCGTTGTCGTCGTCGATCCGGAACTCCGTGTGCACCTGGCGGGCTCGCACCTCGAACAGCCGCACCGCATCCGCCGCCGCCACCGAACCGACCGACCGCACGTCAGGCTCGGGCACCGGCAACGGACCGACCTCGAAGGTCGCCTCACCCTCGACCGTCAGCGGCGCGCGGCTGGTGGCCAACACCTGCAGCTGCGGGCAGACCGACGTCAGGACGCCGACCAGCTGCGCGCACGCAGCCACCAGATGCTCGCAGTTGTCCAGCACCACCAGCAGAGACCGGGCTCGGAGCTGCTCGGCAAGCGTGTCGACCAGCGCCTGTCCGGGTCGCTCGCGGACGCCCACCGCTGCGGCAACGGCCGCAGCGACCATGGCGGGATCGTTCACCCCTTGCAGGTTCACCCAGTGGGCTCCATCGGGGAACCGGGAGGCCACGTCCCCGGTGACCTCCAGGGCCAGCCGCGTCTTGCCACAGCCCCCGGCACCGGTCAGCGTCACGACCCGGGCATGCGCGATCAGCTCGGCCACCTTCGCACGTTCAGGCGCGCGGCCGATGAACGCCGCGACCCCAACAGGCAGCCCGCTCTGCATCTCCATGGATCCCACTCTGTCCCGATCGTAGGAGCACGCCATCACGGGGGCACCCTGGGAGTCGCCGAACGTGCCCCAAGGAGCGTGGTCCAAGCCGGCGGCGAAGCGACCAGTGCCGGCACCCGGAGCCCGGCGATCCGCAAGGGGTCTCAGGGACGCCGCTCCGGTCGGTAGCGTCCAGGATGGGACGGCCGGTCGTCGTGTGGAGGACGCCCGTGAACATCGAGTTCGTTGCCAGCTTCTCACCGATCGTCGAGGACGTCGCCAGCGCCCGCGCCTTCTACGGGGACACGCTGGGCATCGACCTCGAGGGCGGCGATGAGGACTACGCGTTCACGGAGCGGCTCGACGGTGTCAAGCACCTGGGTCTGTGGCCGCTGTCGGACGCCGCCGAGGCATGCTTCGGCACCCCGACGTGGCCCGCGGATCTGCCGCGCCCACAGGCCAGCATCGAGTTCGAGGTGGCCGACGTCGCGACCGCAGCGGAGGAGTTGCTCGACGCTGGACATCAGCTGCTGCACGGCCCGCGCACCGAGCCGTGGGGCCAGACGGTTGCGCGGCTCCTCAGCGAGGATGGCCTGCTCGTCGCCGTCTGCCACACGCCGCATCTGCGCGAGGGACGCCAGATGACGGACATCACCTGAGATCGGTGGCACGGCGACCCGAGGCCCGACTGCGTCCTCTCTCGGTTGCGCACCGGCGGACGAGGCACCCGATGCCGGTGGTCCAGCCATCCGTGGGCGCGCTGGCTAGCACCGCGTCCGGTACGTCCCCACGCCCGAGTGGCCCGAGCCGTGCGGGCACTCCGCCTCATCCCAACGGGCGATGTCGTGCCCGCCCTGCGCCACCATCGCCGCCTGGCTGCGTGACGGAGTAGGGTCGCGGGATGGACCTCCGTGTCGAACCGGTCAGACGCGAGTGGGTCGTCGCGTTGTCGCAGGGAGATGCCGAGTTCACCGAGCGGTTCGGCGTGCCGGTCGAGCGCGGCTGGGCGGTCTTCCCCGAGACGCTGCCGTTCCTGCTGGCGGCATCCGAAGACGACGAGCCCGACCCGTGGGGGCCGCACCTGTTCTTCGGACCGGACGGCACGCTCGTCGGCAACGGGGGCTGGAAGGGGGCCCCGGTCGATGGGGAGGCCGAGCTCGGCTATGCCGTCGCGCCCGCTGTCCGTGGACGTGGGCTCGCCACCGCCGCGGTCGGTTTGCTGCTCGCTCGTGCTCAGGGGCGTGGTGTACGCAGGGTGGTCGCGCACACGCTGGCGGAGGAGTCGGCGTCGACCGCGGTACTGCGCCGGTGCGGGTTCACGAAGGTGTCCGAACTCGTCGACCCGGAGGACGGGGCCGAGTGGCGCTGGGAGGTCGACCTCGTCGGTCGCGCCTGACCGCCGTTGCGCCTCGGCGCACCGTGGGCGGTTCGGTCGTCGCCGATCCTCGGGCCCCACCTCCGGCCGAACTAGGTGGCGCTGACCTCGGGGAGCGTGCGGCTGACCACCACGCCAGCGATGCCCAGCAGCGCGAGCGCCGCCAGCGCCACCTCGACGCCCAGCTGCGCGATCGCGGCGGTGACCGCCCCGGCGACCAGCAGGAGCACCCCCATGGCGCTGTTGGACACGGCCACGTAGTCGGTGCGCTGGTTGCCTTCGGCGAGGTCGACGATGTAGGTCTTGCGCCCGACGCGGACTCCGGTGTGGGCGAGGGCGAGCAGCAGGTAGGCGGCGGGGTAGACGAGCTCGACGTCGCGGACGCCGTCGAACCGGAGCACCAGCAGGAGGGCCAGGATCACCGCCGAGGCGGCACCCGCGGCCGCCGTCATCGTGGTGCGGCTCGACCGGTCCGCGAGGTTGCCCCAGATCCGGCCGCCGACGAGGGCCGCAACGCCGCTGGAGATCAGGAAGGGGCCGAGTCCGGACAGGCCGGCTCCGCCCACCTCGGTGGCCAGCGCGACCACGAAGGGCGGCGACAGGGCCGACACCAGTAGCAGGGTCCGCGCCAGCACGAACCGACGGAAGGGCGGGTCGTCGCGGAGCAGCGCCAGGGCCCTGCTGCCGCCTCCCGCTCCACCCTCGTCGGCCTCGCCCGGGGCCTCCACGATCGTCGCGAACACCGACCCGGCGGCGGCCCAGGCCAGCGCGCCGGCACCCAGCAGGATCGCCAGCGTCCCGATCCCGGCGTCCTCGCCACCGAAGGCCCGTAGCGCGGCTCCCAGGGTGATCGCGACGACGCCCGACGCGACGGTCGCCGAGCCGGTCACCCGGCCGCGGACGCCCTTCGGCATCGTGCGCCCGAGCACGTCCTTGGAGGTGAGTGAGGACAGCGACCGCGCGCCGGCGAACACCGCCAGGGCGGCGAGGATGCCCCATCCGGCCAGCGCTCCCCGGGTGGTCGCGGCGAGCACGGCCATCGCCGCGACCGCGAGGCACTGCCCGGCGGCACCGGCCACCCAGATCCACTTGCGGATCGCACGGCGTCGGACGGCCGGCGCGATCGCCGTCTGGGGCAGCATCGATCCGGCCTCCCGTACCGGTACGAGTAGGCCGAGCACCGCGGCCGGGGCACCCACGCTGGTCACCACCCAGGCGAGCACCGTGCGTGGATCCACGATCAGGTCCCCTGCCTTCTGCAGGGCCATGGCCAGGACCTGTTTCGCGGCGTTGCCGGGCACGTTCGCGGCGACCTCGACGGGGAGCTTGTCCACCGCTACGTCATCGACGTCGAGCAGTCGTGCGGCGGCCCGCTCCACCGGACCGTCGGGGGACGGGTCCGCGGAGTCGTCGGGCTGCCGGCGGGCGCGGCCCACCTCGTCGGCGCCGGTCACCGGTCACCTCGATCGCGCAGGAGCGGCATCACCTCGGCGGCGTCGAGGGCGGCGAGGTGGGGGAGCGGGTCGAGCCGCTCGGCCAGCACGAACGCGGTGAGCTGCGCGCGCACGACCGTCCGGAGTTCGTCCGGGTCCCAGGGCTTGGCGATGTAGTGGTGCAGGCCAGCCTCGTTGACCGCGCGGATCGTGTCGTCCTGGTCGGCCTGGCCGGTGACGAGCACCTTGCGGACGGTCATCGTCTCCGGTTGCCCGTGCAGGTCGACCAGCAGGTCCACGCCGGACTCGCCCGGCAGCCGGTGGTCGGCCAGCAGCAGCGCCAACCGGTCGCCGCCGGCGGCGACCTCGTCGAGGAGCGCACGGGCGTCCTCGGCGTCCGACGTCACCTCGACGCGGACCGTGTCCGCGAGGGGCGCGAGGTCGCGTTCGAGCGCGTCCCGGACGCCGGGCTCGTCCTCGATGATCACCACCGCCAGCTTCATCGTTCCCCGCCGCTCGGCAACCGCACCTCCGCAACGGTACGGCCTGGGCGCGACCGCAGGTCGAACCGCCCGCCGTGCGCGTTGACGATGCGCCGCACGATGCTCAGTCCCAGTCCGAGCCCGTACCGCACGGTGCCCTGCTTGGTCGTGAACCGCGGTTCGAACAGGCGGGCCAGGTCGTCGGCGGGGATGCCGGGCCCGTCGTCGACCACCTCGAGGACCACCTCGTCGCCCTCCGTCCGGGTCACGACCGTGATCGTGCCCGGCCCGTCGAGCGCCTCCGCCGCGTTGACGACGAGGTTGCCCACCACCTGGCCGATCTCCCCGGGATGGATCCGGAGCGGCGGGATCTCGCCGTACTCGCGGACGATCCTGACCTCCTCCACCCGGTGCCCGACCAGCCGCAGCGCGTCGTCCACCACCTCGTGCAGGTCGATGCCGGCGATCGGTTCCTGGCCCGGCCGGGCGTAGGTGCGCAGGCTCGACACCAGCTCCGAGACCCGCGCAGCCGCGACCTCGAGGTTGCGCAGCGCCGTGCCCAGTCCGACGGCCGCCGAGAGCCCCTCGCGGTCGGCCACCGCGGCCGCGAGCTCCCGGGCCTCCGCTCGATCCTCGATGCCGGCGGCGACGAGCAGCCGCGCCAGGTCCGCATCGCCGACCGCGTCGGCCAGGTCGCGGCGCCGGGCTCGCTCCTCCGCGGTGGTCAGGGGCGGGCGGTCGCGCGTCCCCGCGATCACGTCGGCCAGCAGGTCGGTGTCGGGATGCTGCTCCAGCAGCCGCGCGGTGTCGTCGGCGATGAACCTCGCGGCACGGGACAGGGCCGCGACGGGGTTGTTGAGCTCGTGGGCGACCCCGGCGGCCAGCTCACCGAGGCTGGCGAGGCGGGCCTGCCGGACCAGCTCGTCGCGGGTGTCCTCGAGCTCCTCCAGGGTGCGGGTGAGCCGCCGACGCTCCTGCTCGAGGTCGCGGTTCAGCTCGATCCGCTCCAGCTGGAGCTGCTCGGCTCGCCGCAGCCGCCGCGCCAGGCCGGTGATCGCGATCGCCGCCAACGCGGCGCCGACGTCGGGCTCCTGCTGCAGCGCGAGGTCCAGCTGTTCGATGCTGACGTGGACCAGCTCCGCGGTGGTGGTGGTCCGGGAGGTGAAGAACGCCCGCCGCCGCTGGGCGAGGGACAAGAGCCCGATCACCGGGCCGGTGGAGCCGTGGTGCAGCCGGAGCGGTCCGACCCGGGTGGTGCGCTCCAGGGCCACCGATCCGCGCAGTAGCACGAACACCGCGTCGACGCTGACGCCTTCCCGGGTGAGGCGCGTGCCCTCCGGCACCACCAGCCGTGGGCGCGGGCCGAGGGCCCGTTCCAGGCCGGCGACCAGCCGCGTCGCCACCGCCAGGTCGTCCACCTCGAGGTCGCGGAGCAGCTCGCTGGTCGGCAGCTCCAGCGGCCGCCCGTCCTGGTCGAGGTGGGGGAGCCGTGGATCGTCGGGATCGCGCGCGCGGAGCCAGCGCGCGACGTGGGACCGTGTCTGGCGGGCCAGCTCCCCGGGTTCCCAGGTCAGGGTGATCACGGCCGCGAGACGGTCACGGTCCAGCGCGTCGGTGAGGTCCTCGTGCCGGTCGAACCCGGTGAGCAGCACCAGGCACGCCGCAGCGAGGTCGTCGTCGCGGTCCAGCGCGGCGATCGTGCCGTCGACGTCGCGGGGGTCGGCGCCCTCCGACACCAGCAGGACGACGGCGGTGGTCCGGTCGGTCGGCGCGTGCGGCGCGTCGCCGGGGTCGGCGGTGATCACCTCGGCGACGTGCTCGAGCGCCGGTGCGAGCTCGGCGGCGAGTTCCTCCCGGCGTGCCGCCGAGGTGGCGAGCACCAGGACCCGGAGCGTGTCGGCCCCGTTGGGCGCCGTGCCCGGTCGGTCGGCGTCGGATGGCGCGTTCACAGCAGCCCGAGCGCCGTCCACAGCGGCGGCATCGCCACGACCAGCAACGTCGCGCCGATCAGGCCGATCGTCAACCCCGTGGTCGCCATCGCGCCGGTCGGGATCTCCCCGGTGGCGTAGGCGATCGCGTTCGGCGGGGTGGAGATCGGCAGCGCCATCGCCAGCGCGCAGGCGATCGCGACGACCACCCCGAGCAGGGTCGGGTCGATCGCGACCCCGCTGGCCAGTCCGAGGGCGAGAGGGATCAGCAGGTTCGCCGCGGCCGAGGAGGAGATCACGGTCGACAGCGCGAGGCCGGTGGCCGCGAGCAGCGCGACGAGCGCGAGGGTCGGGAGCAGCTCCCAGGTGACCAGCCCGAGCAGCCACTCGTCGAGCCCCGTCGCCCCGATCCCGGCGCCCAGGGCGATCCCGCCGGCCACCAGCCACAGCACGTGCCACTGGAGCTTGCGCAGATCGTCGGCGCCGAGCACCTGGGTGCCGAGCAGGGCGACGACGGCCAGGAAGCCCACGGTGGAGGACGCCAGCCCGTGCAACGGCTCGGTCAGCCACAGCGCGATCGTGCCCCCGGCGATCGCGTAGAACACCCAGGCCGCCGACGTGGTCGCGAAGTCCGGGGTGAGCTCCAGCGACACCGGCGTGCCCGCGGGGACGTAGCGGCGGGTGATCACCCACCAGGCTAACGCCAGCACCACCAGCATCAGCGGGACCGCCAGCAGCATCCAGCCGAGGAACGACACCGCCTCACCGCGGGCGGACAGGGCACCGAGGGCGATCGCGTTGGGTGGGCTGCCGACGGGGGTGCCGATCCCGCCGACGTTGGCGGCCACCGGGATCGCCAGCGCCAGGCCCGTGCGGGCGCGCCCGGCCGGCAGCGACACGATCACGGGGATCATCACCGCGAACATCGTCGCGGTCGTGGCCGTGTTGGAGACGAACATCGACAGCAGCGCGGTGATCGCCATCACGCCCATCACCGTGCGGCGGGCGTCGCCGACGAAGGGGCGGAGCAGCACCGCGGCCAGGTTGCGGTCGAGCCCGAAGCGGGCCGCGCCGTCGGCGATCAGGAACCCGCCGAGGAACAGCACGATCACCGGGTCGGCCAGGGTGGCGAGGTAGTCGCGGGCGGCCAGCGGCGCCTCGGCCAGGGGGACCAGCGCCTGCTCCGACAGCAGCAGGATCTGCAGCAGGATCACGAGCAGCGCGGTCGCCACCAGCGGGATCGCCTCGGTGATCCACAGCACGACCGCGAGCAGGA
Organism: Nitriliruptoraceae bacterium; assembly: GCA_007120465.1. Lineage (GTDB taxonomy): Bacteria > Actinomycetota > Nitriliruptoria > Nitriliruptorales > Nitriliruptoraceae > CSSed11-175R1. The sequence continues at coordinate 3,512 of SKNO01000024.1, read as the reverse complement.
AGATCGCGAGCATGCGTTCACCGGCAGGTGTCAGTCCCGGGACGTCGATGACCAGGGGGAGCGCGAAGGCGACGGCGCCGATCGACAGCCCGCTCCACTGCAGCCTCGAAGGCGTGGGGAGCGTCGTCGTCGCGGGGTGCGCCATGGCCGGAGCCTAACCGCGCGAGGGTGGTGTCCCGAGGGAGGCGGTCGGGCTGCGGGGACGGGTCGGGGCCGCGGTACCGTGCGCGTGATGACCGAGCGTCCCCTCCTGCAGCCTTCCCCGAACACCGAGCGCTACCTCACCGCGCCTCGGCCACGTCTGCGCGGCATGTTGCACCTGGGCGCGGCCGTCGTGGGGATCCCGTTCGGCGTGTGGTGGATCCTGTCGGTCTCGCCGGGACGGACCCGGGTCGCCGTGGCGGCCTTCGTCGCGGGCATGGCGGTGATGTTCAGCGCGAGCGCGCTGCTGCACGTGCGGCGGTGGACGGCCGGCACCTACGAGGCGCTGTTCCGACTCGACCACACCGGCATCTACCTCGCGATCGGCGGCACCGGGGTCGCCGTCGCCCTGCTCGGGCTCGACGGCTGGCCCCGGCACGTCCTGCTCACCGTGGCGCTGATCGGTGTGGCCCTCGGGATCGTCGTCGAGTGGCTGCCCTTCGCGCCACCGCGAGGCTTCTCGAACACGGTCTACATCACGCTCGGGTGGGTGCCGGTCGTGCTCCTGCCGTGGCTGTGGTTCCAGGCCGGACCGCTGACGGTGATCCTGCTGATCGTCGGCGGCGTCCTGTACACCAGCGGTGCGGTGATGCTGGCGCTGCGCCGCCCGGACCCGGTGCCGCGGTGGTTCGGCTACCACGAGCTGTGGCACGCGCTGGTGATCGTCGCCGTCGGCATCCACGCCACGATGCTGCTGCGGCTCGCTGGCGCGTAGGTCCACGCGGGCCCGGCGACGACGGCCAGCGCGCGGCGGTCCATCCGAGGGTCCGCCGGTAGGCTCCCGCCCCCCAGGGTGTCGACCGACCGTGCCAGGAGCGCCGTGCTCGCCTCCCGTCGCCTGCAGGTCCCTCCGGCCTTCCTGGTGCCGCCGCTGGACGGCATCGGTGGCCTGCGCGCCGTCGCGGGCCGGGCGGAGGAGCGGCACACCGCCCTGCACGACACCGAGCAGCTGGACCTGACCCGGTGGCGGGCACGGATCGAGCACGACCCGGCCTACGGCTGGCGCGTGGAGCTCCCGCCGGTGGGTGAGGTCCCCGGCGCGATCCACCGGGTCGCCGGTGGCCCGACGATGCCGGACACGCTGGCCGAGCGACTGTGGTGCCTGACCGATGGGCGGCCTCTACGACGGCTCGTGCAGCTGGACATCCGGGCCGAGGTGACCCTGCTCCTCGACGACACACCGGAGGAGCCGGTGGTGGCGCTCGCCGACGAGGAGGTGTCGGTCAGCGACGACGACCGCCTGCTCGCCCGCTTCCGGGAGCTGGTGCTGCGGCCCGGCAGCGGTGCGACCGGCGACCTGCTGGACGTGGTCGAGGCGGCGCTGCTCGACGCTGGAGCGACCAGGTTGGCGAGCGGACCGTCGCGGTTCACGGAGGTGTTCGGGCGCCGGGCCGCCGCGCCACCGGAGATCCCCGACGCCGACACCGAACCGGTCGGTCGGCCAATGGCGTGGGTCGTGGCACGGCGTCTCCAGGCGGTCGTCCACCGGCTGGTGCTGGCCGAGTCCCACCTGCGGATCGGGGACGACCTCGCCGCGCTGGCGTCCTGGCACGACGACCTGTGTCGGCTCCGCGCGGAGCTCGCGGTGTGGGAGCCGTGGCTGGGACCGGCCGTGCGCGACCTGCGGGCGCCGCTCACGTCGCTGATCGACGCGGTCGCGCCCGTGCGGGAACTCGCCGAGGTCGAGCGCGCTATCGCCGCGGCCACGCTCCGGGACGTGCCTGACGGCGGACGTGGGGAGCTCGCCGCCGAGATCGCGGCCGAGTTGCGTGCGGGACGGCAGCGCGTGGAGGAGCTCCTGACCTCCGCGGACACCGCCGACCTGCTCGGTCGTCTCCGGCGCCTCGGGATCGCGCCGCCGGTGCGTACGGAGGCGGCCGAGGTCGATCCGAGGGAGGTGGTCCGCACCACTGCGGCGACCGGGTTCGCGACCCTGGTGTCAGACGTCGCGGAGGCGGATGTGGACACCACCTCGACGTCGCGGGAGGAACTGGTCGACCGGTTGATCGTGCTCGCCGACGTCGGGCAGCACCTCGATGGCAAGCCCGCTCGGCGCTTCGTCCGGCGCGCGCGCCGGTACCGGCGGGGGTTGGCCCGACGACGCCGGCACGGCGCGGCGATCGCATGGCTCCACGCCCGGGGATCCCGTCCCGACCGGTCGTCAGCATCCGCCTTCCTGGCGGGCCGGCTGGCCGGTGTGGAGGAGCGCAACCTGCAGGAGGCGCAGGGACGCACGCGCAGGGCCTGGGACCGCTGGACCACGCCGAAGGGCCAGCGGTGGATCGCGGAGGAGCCGGACCGACGCTGAGCGTCGCGTCGGGACCGCCGCACCAAGCGGGTGCGAGCCGCGGTCCGGCCCTGCGCGACGTGCTGCGCCCCTAGCTGTGCATCAGTTGCGCATCGCGGCGCGCCGCTCCTCGCGGGCGAGGTAGTCGGACAGGCGCGTGTGGAGCTTGCCGGCGGTCAGCTCGGCCTGGGGGTGGTGACCGGGGCTGCGCGCGATCCACAGCGGGCGCAGCTGCCCCTTCCAGCTGGCCGTCCGGTCGATCGTGACGCGCCAGCCCGGGAACTCCGCCTCGAGCCACGCGACGTACGCGTCGGAGCCCGCGGGGACGAGCTCGTCAGCGACGACATCGTGGTCGATCCTGGTCTCGGGCATCCTGACCTCCAGCGTGCGGTGGTCCGTCGTCTTCCGTCTTCCCTGCGTGTCGGTCCCTCTGGACAACGCTCCAGGGTGAGCGAGCCTTCCAGGGTAGGGCATCGGCGGGGGTACCTGCGGTTCGGACCCGACACCCCCGGGGATGGTCCAGCCCACCGTGCCCAGGACGGCCGTGCGCGGGCCGTCCTCGACCGGTGGTCCTCGACCCGGGCGGCGATGCCGCCGCCAGGACGCAGTACGCTGGGGGGTTCGTCGTGCGAGGAGATCCTGTGGCGGTGCGTCCGGAGCTGACCTTCGTCCCAGGTGACCTCGTGCCCGCGGTCGGCAGCTTCGCGGTGTGGGTGCCTGGCCCGGACGGCGGTCCGGACGGTCAGGACGCTGCCGGGCTGCCGTCGGCCACCGCGGTGCTGGGGTTCCCCGACGGTGAGCCGGGCTCGCTCCCCACGATCGAACCGGCCGACGGCGGAGTGCGTGCGGTCACGGTGCCCGCCCGGATCGTGCCGGTCCTGGCGGCGGTGCGCCGTCTCGCGGCGCTCCCGCCCGGTTCGGACTGGCCCGGCTGGTCCCGACCGGCTGCCTCGGTGCTCGGCTGGAGCGTCGCCGCCAAGCTGGCGCTCGAGCTGGTCGCGGCCGGACGGGTGGTGCCGACGCT
>SKNO01000059.1 GCA_007120465.1 Nitriliruptoraceae bacterium | reverse complement strand
GGTGGGCCGCCCCCGCCACGTCGCTGCCGGACGGATCCGGGGTAGATCAGATCAGCTGCCGGCCTCGGTGACCTCCGTGACGGTCTTCTTGACCGACGTGGCGGCCGCCTTGGTCTGGGACCTCGCGGACTCGGCCTGCTCCTTGCTGGCCTCGCGTGCCTTCTCCGCCGTCTTGGACGCGGCGGTCACGGCACCCTTGGCCTGGGAGCGGGCGACGTCCAGCTGCTTCTTCCCGGCCTCGACGGCGACGTCGGCGGTCTTGGTGATCGAGGTGAAGGCCGCCTTGACCTGGGACCGGCTGGCCGAGGTGCGCTCCAGCAGGGTGGCGATGCGCTCATCCTGCTTGACCTGCTCGGCGAGCTTGCGGCCCTCGGCGGCCTTGCTGTCGACGGCCTTCTCGACGGTGGTCAGCAGACGCTGCGCGTCCTTGGTCACGCGCTCCCGCAGCTCGGTCAGCTGCGACTCGACCTTCGCGGGTCCGTCGGTGCGCAGCTCCTTGACGCGCTTCGGCGCGTCCTTCGCGGTGTGCTCGACGTTCTTCCACACGCCCTCAGCGCGGCTCGGCAGGCCCTTGGCCAGCTCGACGACGTCGCCGATCACGCCGGTGACGGCGTACCCGACGTCCTCGAGCATGACGATGGGCTCACGCTCGTGCAGGGGCGGGATCTTCGGGGTGGTGGCCCGCTTCGTCGGGGCCTTGCGTGCGGTGGCCTTCTTGGTGCCGGCCTTCTTCGCGGGCGCCTTGCTGGCCGTGGGCTTCTTGGCCGCAGCCTTCTTGGCTGCCGGCTTCGCGGCGGTGGCCTTGGTGGGTGTGGGTGTGTCCGGGCTGGTCGCCATCGTCGGCTCCTCGGTCTCGTGGCGGAGGTGGATCGTTCGGCCCTGCGGTCGGGACGGGGGACGGAGCGGGAGCCGGACGGGGCTCGTGGGGAGCCACGCGGGATCTCCGTCCCCCCACCGGACCGGAGGGCCGCGCGGGGTGGGTGAACGCTTGCGATAGTACGCGCTAGGTGCGTGCTATCGCAAGCGCTCGCTCGCCCGAGCACCCACATCGTGCGTCTTACGCGCAGAAGCCGGCCGTTCGGGCGTATCTGCACGGGGTCTCGTGACGGGAGCCCGGGTGCCGCGGCCGGTGCGTGGCCCGCGTCCCGCTCGCGGCCAGCTAGCGATCGGGGATGCTCAGGCCTCGGTGTGGCGCAGGTGGACGTCGATCTCGGCGGCCAGGACCTGGCGCACCGGACCCATCCGCAGGTCGAACACGCGCTCGGCGAGCGGGGCGAACCCGGCCCACCACGCCGGCTCCTCCTCGCGGAGTTCCGGCGGCACCAGCACGTCGACGGTGGGCCCGATCGGACGGTGCTCGACGGCGACCCCGACGAGCCGGTAGCCGCGGTCCAACAGCTCCTCCGTCGGGACGGGCAGCAGCTCCGCACGACCCACCGTGACCGTCAGGATGCGCCCGCCGGGGACCGGCGGCAGCGTGCGGAACCAGCCACGACCGGTGGCCCGCAGCCGCACGATCACCGCACCGTCGGCGGGGGTCGTGGGGGGAGCGCTCACAGCGGGCACCTCGGGGCGCAGAGGGCGGGGGCGCATCCTCGCAGGACCGGCGGCCCGAGTCACGCACCCTCGGGTGCGATGCGGCGTCCGTCTCCGCATCGACGCGCGGGGCGCCCGGCGCGGTCCCGCACCGAGCAGCCCCCACGAGCGCCCGCGTCGGCCGGTGGGGCGCGCCCGCGGGTGGGCCTACCCTGCGAGCTCGCGGTCAGGAACCCGCCGTGCCCGGTCCCGGTTGCGGGCTCGCTGCCGAGTGGGAGGTGCCATCCGTGTCCACCCTCGCGGTGCTCGGCGCCAGCGGCTACACGGGTCGCCTGGTCGTTGCCGAGTGCGTCCGGCGCGGACACCGGCCGGTCGTGATCGGTCGGGACCACGACCGGGTGGTGGCTGCCCTGGCCGGGGAGCGGCGCAACCTCGATGCCGAGGTGGCCGAGATCCGGACCGCCGACGTCACCGACGGTCGTGCGTTGCGCGACGCGCTCGAGGGGGTCGACCTGGTGCTCACGACGGTCGGACCGTTCGTGGCGCTGGGGCGCGGGGTGCTCGACGCGGCGATCGCCACCGGGACCCACTACGTCGACTGCACGGGCGAGCAGCCCTTCCTGCGTTGGGCGTTCGGCGAGCGCGACACCGCGGCCCGTGCGGCCGGCGTGGTGGCGGTCCCGGCTGCCGGCTTCGACTACCTCCCCGGAGATCTGCTCGCGGACCTCGCGGCCGGCGCGGTCCCCTGGCCGCGGGAGGTGCACATCGCCTACATGGTCCGGACGCCGGGTGGGCTGCCCGCGACCTCGGCGGGGACGCGGCGGACGGTCGCCAGCCTCCTTGGCGCGCGCGGGGTGGCGCTGGTCGGGGGCGAGCCGGTGGAGGAGCTGCCGGGGGAGGAGCGCCGATTGGCCTGGTTCCCGCGCCCGGTCGGGCCCCGCCACGCCGCCGGGATCCCCGGCGGGGAACCGGTGATGGTGCCGCGCCACGTGCCGGACATCGCCACCGTGCGGACCTACCTCGCGCTGCCCGGCTGGCAGGCGGAGCTCATGCAGATGGGGTCGAACCTCACCCGGTGGGGCCCGGCGCGCCGCACCCTCCGTGCTGTCCTGGAGCGTGGGACGGGCGGTCCGCCGCCCGATCGGCGAGCGGCGACCCGGTGGGGCTGCGTCGCGGAGGCCGCAGGCCCCGAGGGGATCGCTCGGGCCTGGGCGTACGGGCACGACACCTACGGGCTGACCGCTGTCGCGATGGTCGCGGTGGCCGAGGCCGTGCTCGCCGGCGAGCCCGCACCAGGCGTGCTCCCGCCCGCGTCGGTGGCACCGGCCGACGCGCTGCTCGACACCCTGGCCGACCGCAGCGACCTGCGGTGGTCGGTCGCGCGCCCGGACCCCTCGGAGGCCGCCGACGTCGACTGATACCGCTCGGGGCGCGCGTTGCTCGCATCTGGAAGCTGTACAGGCGACCGCCTGCCGATCCTGACACCGGTGTCGATATCACGCACGGTATCGGGCGCCGGGTCCCCGGTAACCGAGGGCGGTTGCTCGGGGGTCGGATACCGGACGATGATCGTTCGGGCCTTTCGCCGCGACGTCCGCCCGAGTAGGTGTTGCAGTATCCGTCGGGGCGCCTCGGGCGACCGATGCCCGCCACTCCGGCGGCGACAACGGGAGGAAGTACGTCTATGGCCACGTTCCTGCAACTCCGCTCCACGAGGCTCGCCGCGGCGGTCCTTGTCACCCTCCTCGTCCTGTTCGGACTGACCGCGCCGGGGCTCGCGCAACCCAACCGTGGTGCCGCGCTCCCGCCGACGGCGAACCCGACGCCTGGGCCGCAGCAGTCCCTCGAACTGACCGTCTTCCACATCAACGACGGGGAGTCGGCCCTGCTCCCGGATGAGGATGCAGGGTTCCCCGGCGCCGCCCGCTTCGCGGCCGACCTGCTCGCGATGCAGGAGGAGGCCAACGAGCCCCACGAGAAGCTGCCACCGCAGGCGAGCGCACGTGCCCGGGCGATCCAGCAGTACCGCAACGCCCGCGCGGCGCTGACCGTGTCGGCTGGTGACAACTTCCTCGCCGGCCCGCGCCTCAACGCTTCGCTCGAGGATCCGGACGTCTTCTACGACGCCCTGGTCTACACCCACACGGGCTTCGACGCGATGACGATCGGCAACCACGAGTTCGACTTCGGACCGGACGTGCTCGCCGACTTCATCGAGGCGAGCGGGGACATCCCGTTCCTCTCCGCGAACCTCGACGTCTCCGGTGAGCCGCGGTTGATGGAGCTCGCCGAGCAGGGTCGGATCGTGCCAAGCACCGTCGTCACGAAGGCCGGCCGCGACATCGGCATCGTCGGGGCGACCTACGAGGGTCTGGAGGCGATCTCCAGCCCGCGCAACGCCACCACCGGACCCGTCCTCGAGGCGGTCCAGGCCGAGGTCGACCGGCTCACCGACGACGGGGTGGAGATCATCCTCCTGTCTAGCCACCTGCAGGACCTGGACACCGAACTGTCCCTGGTCCCGTACCTGTCGAACGTCGACGCGGTCCTCGGCGGAGGCGGCGGTGAGGCGCTCGGCGACGACTACCCCCTCATGGCCGAGGACGCCGACGGCAAGATGGTCCCGGTCGTGACCGTGCCGGGCAACTACACCGACATCGGCAAGCTCGTCCTGCACTTCGACGAAGCCGGTGACCTCGTGAAGGTCGGGGACGACTCGGCGCTGGTGCCCGTACCCGTGGAGGGTCCCCGCGATCCCTTCATCGCTGCGGAGGTCGAGGCTCCGGTCGCCGCGTACGTCGCGGATCTCGCCGAGAACGTCATCGGCGAGACTGAGGTACCCCTCGACGGACGGCGTCAGGAACCGGGGGTCCGGGACCGCGAGACCAACCTCGGCAGCCTGCTCGCCGACGCGATGATCCACACCGCACGGGAGCGAGCCGACGAGTTCGGCGTGCCCGAGGCGGACGTGGCCCTGCAGAACGGTGGAGGGATCCGCAACGACGCCGTGATCCCGCCCGGAGATCTGACCGAGCTGGACACCTTCAACGTCGCCGCGTTCTTCAACCTGGTCTCCGTGATGGAGATGGACGGGGAGACGCTGTGGCTCGCCCTCGAACGCTCCGTCAGCTCGCTGCCTGGCCCCTCCGGTGCCCACGGCCAGTGGGGTGGCGTACGGTTCACCTTCGACACGAGCCAGGAGGCCCAGACGCGCGACCTCGACGAAGGCGTCGTCATCACACCCGGTGAGCGCATCGTCGACGCGATCGTCACCCGGGCCGACGGCACGGAGGTCTGGTTGGTCGAGGACGGCGACCTCGTCGGCGGTGACGAGATGTTCACCATGGCGAGCATCGACTTCCTGCTCAGTGGCCAGGACGGCTACGTGATGTTCGACGACCTCGCCTTCACGCGGGTCGGGGTCACCTACCAGCAGTCGCTCTCGGACTACATCTCGTTCCTGGAGACCATCACCGCGGCTGACTACCCGGATGTGAGTGTCGAGGCGGACACCTACACCCGGTTCGGGCCCGTCGGGTTGTTCTCCGTGAACTGATCCGCACCTGCACCGCACGATGCGGGGCCGCGCCGGCTCGTCCGGCGCGGCCCCCGTGCTGCCAGCTACGAGGCCCGGGCCACCGCTGATGAGGCTGGCAGAGGCCATCCGGCCCCACCACCTGCGGCGGCGCCACCCGCATCGTCCACAGGGCCGAGTGGTCCTGTCGGTGGTCACCGGCCTCCGCTACGGTCGTCAGCAACGGATCGAAAGGCGCCAGCATGGCCAGCCGAGGTGGAGTCCTCGCGGCGGTCGCGGACCGGCCACGCGAGCTGCTCGACGACCTGGACCTGCGCGACCGCGTGGAGGACGTGGCGGACGAGCTGCAGAAGCGGTCGAAGGACCTCTCCAAGGACCTGCGTCAGGGTTCCCAGCAGGCGGCCAAGCGCACCCGGGAGCTCACCGGCGACGCGCTCGAGCTCGCGGAGGATCTGCGCGAACGGGTCGGTGATCCCCGCGAACGCGCGGAGGAGCTGCGCGAGGCCGCGATCGAGGCGGCCGAGACCGCGCGGGAGCGGGCGGAGGATCTCCAGCCCCTAGTCCGCCGGTGCGCCGCCAACGTGTTGCAGGTGTTCCACGGTCTCCTCGGCGTGCTGCTCGTCGTCCCCCGCCTGATGGTCAGCGGCCTCGGCGCTCTCGCCGACCTGGTCGACCGCGCCGAGGTGGCCGGCGAGAAGGGCCGCGAGAAGGGCCACGAGCTCGCCGAACGCGCCCGCGATGCCGCGCACGCCGTGCCACCGTCGCGGCGGATGCGCTGGAAGCGGCGGTGCACCAACGCGGGCCTGGTCGGCGGCGGTTTCGCGATCGGGTTCGCGGTCGGCTGGTTCGCCGCCCGACGCGCCGCGGAGGAGCCGGCCGAGTACGGGTTCGAGGATGCCCCGGCCGACCTGCAGCCCGTCGGCGAACCGCTGCGTCCCGTCGATGAGGACGAACCGACGCAGCCAGGAACGGGCACCGGCACGTGACCGGCCGGCTGCTCGCCACCGACGAGCAGCTGACCGGCGAGGTGGTCGGCGTGCGCTACGCCGACCCCGCCAGCGGCTTCGGGGTGATCGAGCTCGCCCAGACGGACGGTCCGGGCGTGCGGTGCGTCGGCCCCCTCGCCAGCGTCGTCGAGGGCCAGACGATCACCGTCGTGGGGCGCTGGACCGAGCATCCCCGCTACGGCAGGACCTTCGAGGCGGTCCTCTACGAGCAGACCGTGCCCACCACGGTCGCGGGGCTGCGCAGCTTCCTCGCCTCCGAGCGCTTCGAGGGCGTGCCGACGCGATCGATCGAGCGGGTGCTGACCACCTTCGGCCGCGGGGCCGGCCAGGTGATCGAGCAGGACCCGGCGCGGCTCGCCGACGCCGCCGGCATCCCGGAGGACCACGCCACCGAGCTGCATCGGGCCTGGTGCGAGGGCCGGGCCCTGGCCGACCTGGTGCGGCTCGTCGAACCCTGCGGGTGGCCGATGGACGCCGTCCGGGCGGCCCACGCCCGCTTCGGGGCCGAGACCGTCGCGGTCGCGCGCGACGACCCCTACGCGCTCCTGGACGCCGACCGGGTCCGGTT
>SKNO01000222.1 GCA_007120465.1 Nitriliruptoraceae bacterium | reverse complement strand
CCATCGCCACCGTGGTGCCGAGGCGGCCCGGGGCCGCGGAGGACCCGACGACGACCAGGCTGCCGAGGGCCATCGCGCCCAGCCCCCACAGGCGGCCGGTGAGGCGCGGCTCACGGAAGGTCCAGGCGAGGCCGAGGACGAACAGCGCCGCCCCGATCGCCGCACCCGTCATCCACCCGCTCCTGGCCATCGCGCTGGTCCGCCGGGGGAAGGTAGGCGTCCCCGGCGCGGGTGTGCGTGACCGCCCGCCCGCGAGGTGGGGTCACCCGTCGGGATCGTCGCCGCCGGGCTCGGGGGTCTCGGTGGGGGGTGCGTCGTCGGGATGGTCGCCGCCGGGCTCGGGGGTCTCAGTGGGGGGTGCGTCGTCGGGATGGTCGTCCTCGACGTGGCGTTCCGCGGCGCGGAGGGTGCTCCGAGCCCGGCGCAGCCGGGCCGCCGCGGCCAGCGCGGCGACGAACCAGGCGGCCGCGCCGAGCGTGAGGCCGATGAACAGCCACAGCTGGGCGCGGTCCGGGTAGGTGCTGCGCCCGAAGCCCCACACGGTCATCAGCATCAGCAGGCCGAACACGGGTGCCGCGGCCAGTAGCCGCCAGCGGGTCGCGAGCCGGGCGCGCTGCAGGGCCGCCACCACCTCACGGTCGTCCTCGGGGAGGTCGGCGACGTCGTCGGGACGGACCCGTGCCAGGGCGCGGCGTCGCTCGAAGGGCAGGTGTGCCCAGCGGTCCGCGGCCGGCTGCTCCTGCGGTGCCGGTGGCAGGAGCCAGCGCTCCGGGAAGCCGCGGCGGGCGCGACGGTCGACCATCGGTCGGTCCTCGGCCGGGGGAGGGGACGGGTGGGCCACGGCGCTGCGCGGCCGGGGCACGCTCCGCGCGAGGGTACGGGCGCAGAGGTTGCCTCCCGACCGGGATTCTGGCACCGTTGTGCCATGGCTGCACCCGTGCACGTCCACCGTCGCGCCGCCGGCCTGCGCCGGCCGACCCCGACGTGCACGCGAACGCTCCGCGCCGGGCGGCCTTCGCGGTCCTGACCGACCCGCTGCCCGGCGGCATGTGGACCCCCGGCCGCCACTAGTCTCGGTGGCCACGCCACGACCTCGCGATCCGTCGCGAGCAGGAGCGATCAGCCGTGAGCCAGACCATCTCCGTGCGCCACGACGAGCGCACCACCGACCTGCCCGACGGCAGTACCGCGATCCAGGCCCTGAAGGCCCTCGAGGCGGTCCGCGGCCAGGTCGTCGCGGCCCGCGTCGACGGTGCGGCGTGGGACCTCGACCGGCCCGTACCAGACGGGGCGGAGGTCGAGCCGATCTACGCCGACACCGACGAGGGCCGCGCGATCCTGCGCCACTCCACCGCCCACCTGATGGCCCAGGCGGTCACCGACCTGTTCCCGGGCGCGAAGTGGGCGATCGGCCCGCCGATCGAGGACGGCTTCTACTACGACTTCGACGTGGAGCGCCCGTTCACCGCCGAGGATCTCGAGGCGATCGAGGCGCGCATGCACGAGCTCGCCAGGGAGCGTCAGGCCTTCGTCCGCGAGGAGGTGTCGCACGACGACGCCCTCGCGGAGTTCGCCGACCAGCCCTACAAGCGCGAGATCATCGCGCTGGTCGACGACGGCCGCATCGTCAGCGAGGTCGACGTCGCGGCGGACGCTGGCGACGGGGACGCGGCCCCGACCTTCACCGTCTACCGCAACGTCCGGGTGGGCGGGGATGGATCGGTCGAGGTGGCCTGGTCGGACCTGTGCCGCGGCCCGCACGTGCCGTCCACCGAGCGGATCCCGGCCTTCAAGCTGCTCCGCAGCGGCGGCGCCTACTGGCGCGGGCGTGAGGACCAGCCGATGCTGCAGCGCATCTACGGCACCGCCTGGGAGTCGCGCAAGCAGCTCACCGCCCACCTCGAGATGCTGGAGGAGGCCCGCAAGCGCGACCACCGGCGGGTCGGGCGCGACCTGGGCCTGCTCCACCAGCCGGAGGAGCTCGGTCCCGGGCTGTCGATCTTCCTGCCCAACGGTGCGCTGGTCCGCAAGCAGATGGAGGACTGGATCCGCGACGAGACCCTCGCGCGCGGCTACCTGCCCGTCTACACCCCGCACATCGCCAAGGAGGACCTCTGGCAGCGGTCGGGCCACCTCGAGAACTACGCCGAGCTGATGTACCCCGGCATGGAGGTCGAGGGGGCGAGCTACCGGCTCAAGCCGATGAACTGCCCCTTCCACATCATGGCCTACACCTCGCGGACCCGTTCCTACCGGGAGCTGCCGATCCGGATCTCGGAGCTCGGCACCGTCTACCGCTACGAGCGGTCGGGTGTGGTCAACGGCCTGCTCCGTGCCCGTGGGTTCACCCAGGACGACAGCCACATCTTCTGCCGGGACGACCAGGTCGTCGACGAGGTCGTGGCGTGCATCGAGTTCGCCCGCGACCTGTACCGGGCCTTCGGGCTCGGCGAGCCCTCGCGGGTGGCCGTGTCGACCCGTCCGGAGGTGAAGGCGATCGGGACCCCGGAGCAGTGGGCCCGCGCCGAGAAGGCCCTCGAGGAGGCGGCCGCCCGCTCGGGGTACGACTACGAGGTGGACGAGGGCGAGGGCGCGTTCTACGGCCCGAAGATCGACATCCACGCCCGCGACGCGATCGGGCGGGAGTGGCAGCTGACCACCATCCAGGTGGACTTCAACCTGCCCGAGCGGTTCGACCTCTCCTACGTCGGCGAGGACGGCGCCAAGCACCGGCCGTTCATGGTCCACCGCGCGCTGTTCGGGTCGATCGAGCGGTTCTTCGCGGTGATGGTGGAGTCCTTCAACGGGGCGTTCCCGACCTGGCTCGCGCCCGAGCAGGTGCGGGTCGTGCCCGTCGCCGCCGACTTCCTCGACTACGCCGAGGAGGTGGGGGCCACCCTCCGCGCGCAGGGCGTGCGGGTGCACGTCGACGCCTCCGACGACACCCTCGGCGCGAAGATCCGCGACGCGCAGACCTCGAAGATCCCCTACACCCTGGTCGTCGGCGGGGCGGAGGCCGAGGCGGGCACCGTCGCGATCCGGCCCTACCGGGGGGACCAGCGCAAGGACGTCGGCCTCGCGACCTTCGTCGCCGAGGTGACCGAGGAGATCGCCGCGCGGCGCACCGAGCCGCACGGCTGAGGAGCCCCGCCGCCGCTGCGGGCCGGCGCGACGAGCAGGAGACCGGATGGACGACGAGCACGTCGGCGAGGTGGGCCGTGACTCCCGGCACGACCAGCCGGGCGTCGCCGTCGACCGGCTGCAACGGCTGTGGGCCCCGTGGCGCTACGGCTACCTCGCCGGCGACGACCCGATCGAGGGCTGCCCGTTCTGCGTGCTGCCCGCCCGGGACCCGTCCGAGGACCGTCGGTCGCTGATCCTGCACCGCGGCGAGCACTGCTTCGTGGTGTTCAACGCCTACCCCTACAACCCGGGGCACGTGATGGTGTGCCCCTACACCCACGTCGCCGAGCTCGAGGACCTCGACGGGTCCACCGTCGCCGAGCTGTGGGCGCTCGGGCAGCGCGCGGTCACGGTCCTGCGGGAGCGGGTCGATGCGCAGGGCGTCAACCTCGGCATGAACCTGGGCGCGGCCGCCGGCGCCGGGATCGCCGATCACCTCCACCTGCACGTGGTGCCCCGCTGGGTCGGGGACACCAACTTCATCGCGACGATCGGGTCCGCGCGCGTCCTGCCGGTGGCGCTGGAGGAGCTCTACGACGCGGTCGCGCCCGGCTTCGGGTGACCGGCCGGCGGTCCCGGCCACATCGGGGTCCTCCGCGGTCGATGGGAGCCCACGGGCCACGTTGGTAGCGTGGGAGGACCTTCCCGATGAGGACGTCGTGGCGCTGAGGTCGAGGTTCCCGCAGTACGTCGACGCCGTCACGGTGCCGATGGGGCGGGGGTTGTCGCGGACCGGGCTGTCCCCGAACGCGCTGACCACCCTCGGGTTGGTGTTCAGCCTCGCCGCGACCGCGGTCGTCGCGACCGGCCGTCCGGTGGTCGGCGGGTGGGTCCTCGTGGCCGCCGGGCTGATGGACATCCTCGACGGTGCCGTCGCCCGCGCGACCGAGCGGGCCACCCCCTTCGGCAGCTTCTACGACTCGGTCAGCGACCGCATCTCCGACGGGCTGATCCTCGGCGGCCTGGCGTGGTGGTTGCGCGACGAGCCGCGGCTGTTCGTGCTGGTCGTCGTGGCGCTGGTCGCGGCCGAGGTGACCAGCTACGTGCGGGCGAAGGCCGAGGCGATCGACCTCGAGTGCTCCGTCGGCATCCTCGAGCGGGCCGAGCGGGCGATCCTGCTGATGATCGGGCTGATCTGGCACCGCTGGCTGCTCGAGCCGGTGCTGTGGCTGCTGGCCGTCGGCGGGGTCGTCACGGTCGTGCAGCGGGTCCACCACGTGTGGTGCCAGATCTCGCGCGACATCCCCGAGGAGTTGATCGCGCTGACGCAGCACGACCGGGCGTGGAGCCGGGCGTTCAAGCGCGCGGCCCGCCGCTTCTACGGTGCGCGCAACTTCGCCGAGGCGGAGTCGCAGGCGCAGCGCGCCGAGGCGATCCGCAACGGTGAGGACGGCCCCGATGAGGCCGGCACCCGGGCACGGCGCCGTGGCACGGCCGGGCCGGACCCGTCGGAGGCGCCGTCGTGAGGGCGTCGCTCCCCGAGCTACCGCCACCCCCTCCCGAGACCCTGACCACGCGGCTCGCCTACCTGCGCTACCTCGCCGTGTGGGAGGCGGCGGCGCGGGTCCCCGACCCGATCGCGCGGCGGCTGCCCGCGCAGGTCGGGCGCGCCTGGTACGTCGGCGCGTCCCGCCGCCAGCGCACCCAGGTGCGACGCAACCTGCGCCGCGTCGCCCCGGACGCCTCGCCGTCGGAGCTGACCGAGCTGGTCCGGGCCGCGTACGTCTCCTACGCCCGCTACTGGCTGGACAGCTTCCGCCTGCACACGATGGACGCCGCGGAGGTGGTCGCCGCCACGCCTGAGGAGGGGTTGCACCACGTCGACGCCATCCGTGACAGCGGGCTCGGGGGCGTGCTCGCCACGGCCCACCTCGGCTCCTGGGACGTCGGCGCCTTCTACACGGCCCAGCGCGACTGGGGGATGGTGGTGGTGGCGGAGGTGCTCGAGCCACGTCGGCTGTTCGAGCGCTTCGTCGCCCTGCGGCAGCAGGCCGGGATCGACGTGATCCCGCTGGTGCCGGGTGGCGACATGATCGACCAACTGGAGGCGCGGGTGCGCGAACGGGGCCAGCTGGCGACCCTGCTGGCCGACCGCGACCTGACCCGCAAGGGGCCGATCGTCGAGTTCTTCGGCGAGCCGTGCCGGCTGCCGCCGGGCACCGCCGCCCTCGCCCGGCGCACGGGCCGGCCGGTGGCGGTCGGTGCCTTCCTGACCGAGGGGGACGGGTTCCGCGGGGTCGTGCAAGAGCCGATCGACATCGCCTCCCGGTCGGTGTACGACGGGACCCAGGCGGTCGCGACCGAGCTGGAGCGGCTGATCGGCCGGTCCCCCGAGCAGTGGCACGTGTTCGTGCGCAACTGGCTGGCCGACCGCGAGCCCGACCACCCGGTGGTCGCCGCGTGGCGCCGGGGGGAGGACTGGCGGTCCCTGGCCCGTGAGGAGCGGGCCCGCACCGTGCGTCACGAGGCGGCGGAGCGCGACCAGGCCGAGCGTGACGGGACGGACCGGTCGGGATGAGGGTCGCGTTGGTCTCCCCGTACGACCTCGACGTCCCCGGCGGCGTGCAGGCCCACGTCGCGCACCTGGCGGCGGCCCTGCGCGACCTGGGAGACGAGGTCGCCGTCCTCGGACCCGACCGGACGGTCGGCGTGCGGTTCAACGGCTCGGTCGCACCGATCGGGCTGGTCCCCGGTGCTGGGCGCCGGATCCGCCAGGCGCTGCGCGGGTCGCGTCCAGACGTGATCCACGTCCACGAGCCGCTCGTGCCGTGGGTGGGCGTCGTGGCGGCCCGCAGCCGGCTGGCACCCACCGTCGCGACCTTCCACGCCTGGTCCGACACCGACCGGCTCTACCGGCTGTCGCGGCCGGTCGCCCGTCGTGTGGTGGCGGGGCTGGACCGGCTGCTGGCGGTGAGCGAGGCCGCAGCGGGCTACCACGCGGGTGCGCTCGGGCTGCCGCAGCGCCGCTTCACGGTCGTGCCCAACGGGGTCGACGTCGCGCGGTTCGCGGATGCGGCACCCCTCGCCGGGGTCGCCGACCCGGACCGGCCGACCCTGCTGTTCGTCGGCCGGCTGGAGCCCCGGAAGGGTCTGGAGACGCTGATCCGCGCGTTCACGCTGCTCAAGAGCGAGCATCCCGACCTGCGGCTGGTCGTCGTGGGGGAGGGTCCGGAGGGGGAGCGCTGCCGCTCGCTGCTGCCGCCCCGTCTGCGGGCCGACGTCGTGTTCCTCGGCCGGCTGCCCAACGACGAGCTACCCGGCGTGTACGCGGCGTGCGACCTCTACGTCTCACCGGCGCTCGGTGGGGAGTCCTTCGGCATCGTGCTGCTGGAGGCGATGGCCGCGGGCCGCCCCGTGGTGGCGTCGGATATCCCCGGCTACCGCAGCGTCGTGACCGACGGGCGGCAGGGCCGGCTGGTCCCGCCGCGCGACCCGCACGCGCTGGCCGCGGCGATCGGCGCGCTCGTGG
>SKNO01000051.1 GCA_007120465.1 Nitriliruptoraceae bacterium | reverse complement strand
GGCGCGCGCGTGACCGCCCGCGCCCACGGTGCCGTCCACGACGACCCCGTCCGGCGCGTCGACCATGAGCTCGACGACCCGGTCGAGCAGGACCGGGACGTGCGGGGCGGCGGTCATCGGCATCGCCTGTCACGCGCTCGCGGCGGCCGGGACGTCCAGCTCCGGGAGCAGGATCACCTCGGCGGGCTCCGGGGCGGCGACCTCACCGGCGAGGTCGAGTGCGAGCAGGCCCAGCGCCATCCGGGCGGCCGGGGCCGGCCGCTCGAGCGCGTCCATGACCCGTGCCCGGGCCGCGTCACGCGCGGGGCCGGGCAACCCGTCGATCGCGGTGAGCAGGTCGTCCACGCTGTCGAGTCGCATGGTGGTGGCCTCCTTCGGGGGGCGGATCGGACGGAGCGGTGGGCGTCGGTGGTCGTGGGGCAGGCAGGGGGTCACGAGAAGGGTGTGCCGAGGTTGGCGAAGGCGTCCTCGGCCTCGTCGCGGTAGGCCTCCCAGGTCGCCCGGTCCCAGATCTCCACCTTCTGGTCGGCGCCGTTGATCGTGAGGTCCTTCGTCAACTTCGCGTACCCGCGCAGTCGGGGCGGCACCGTCACCCGGCCCTGCGCGTCGGGCTTCTCCTCGTGGGCGCCGGCGAGGAACACGCGGAGGTACTTCCTGGCGGCCTCGTCCTCCCGGGGGATCGCCCGCAGCTCCTCCACCCGGCGCTCGAAGGCGGTCAGCGGGTACACGTCGATGCAGCGGTCCTGGGACGGGGCGAACACCAGTCCGCTGGCGAGGCGCTCGCGGAAGCGGGCCGGGAGGATCACCCGGCCCTTGTCGTCCAGCGTGTGCTGGTGCTCTCCGAGGAACACCGACCCGCGACCTCGCTCGTCGTCGGTGAGCCCGGGCCCACCGTCGCCTCCTGCCCCCGCATCCCGGGAGAGGTGTGGAACTTTCCTCCACTTCGCGCCACTCTACGACACTCCTCCCCCACGGTCAACGGTCGGATCCCGCCGACGGGCATCGGAACGCCCGTTGACGGCCGTTCCCCGCCGAACAACGGCGAGGGTGCGAGGTGGAGGGCCGGGCGGCTCCGGGGCGCCCCGACCACACCGCCCTCCCGGTGTTCCCCCGGATCGACCCCGGTCGACCCCTGGATGGGGTCGCCAGGGCGCGTTGGTGGAGGGAAGTGGTGGGTCCGGTGGTCCGGGCATCCGGGCGGGTGGCGAGCCGCGTCACCGTGACGGGTCGCCGCGGCGTGTGCGCGCTGACCGAGCACCGGGCGAGACGGCGGGCCGCATCGCTACCATCGTGCGGACCACCGCGCCCCGGAACCCGGTCCGCCGTGCCCTGGGTCCCGGTACCAGACATCACCCACGGGGGCGAGGCCGTGTCCCGGACGGGACCGCGGGTCGCCTGGAGGAGTGCACGCGTGTCGATCACCGAAGGGCAGACCCGCCCCGACCTCTCGACCGTCGCCCCGACCCTCGTCGCGATCGAGGACAACGTCCAGCAGGTGATCGCCGGCAAACCGGAGGTCATCCGCCTGGCGATCATCGCCCTGCTGGCCGAGGGGCACCTGCTCGTCGAGGACGTGCCGGGCGTGGGCAAGACGCTGCTCGCCCGGGCGCTGGCCCGGTCGATCGACTGCACCGCGTCCCGGGTGCAGTTCACCCCCGACCTGCTGCCCTCCGACGTGACCGGCATCACGGTGTACTCCCCCGACACCGGCCGCTTCACCTTCCGACCGGGCCCGATCTTCGCCAACATCGTCCTCGGCGACGAGATCAACCGGGCCGGGCCGAAGACCCAGTCCGCGCTGCTGGAGGCGATGGAGGAACGCACGGTCACGATCGACGGGGTGACCCACGAGCTCGCCCGCCCCTTCATGGTGATCGCCACGCAGAACCCGATCGAACTCGAGGGCACCTACCCGCTGCCCGAGGCGCAGCGTGACCGGTTCCTGATGCGGATCTCGATCGGGTACCCCCACCAGGACGACGAGCTCGAGATCCTGCGCACCCATGGGCGGGGCGACCCGCTCGGCCGGCTCGCACCCGCCTGCGATGCCGAGACGGTGATCACCGCCATCGACCGCATCCGCGAGGTCCACGTCAGCGAGTCCCTCGAGCGCTACGTGATCGCCCTGTGCCGCGCCACCCGCGTGCACCCCGAGGTCGAGCTCGGCGCCTCCCCGCGCGCGTCGCTGTCCCTGCTCAGGGCCTCCCGTGCCGAGGCGGCGATCAGCGGCCGCGACTACGTGATCCCCGACGACGTCAAGCGCCTCGCCCCGCACGTGCTCTCGCACCGGCTGATCCTCAGCCCGGACTCCGAGCTCGCGGGCCACACCACCGGCGCCGTGATCGCCGACGTCCTCGACGGCGTCCCGGCCCCCACCGACTGACCCACCTGGACACGCGATGCTCACCTCCCGAGGCAGCGGCCTGCTGGGCGGCGGCGTGGCCCTGTGGATCGCCTCGCAGACCTTCGGGGCACCGGAGCTGCAGGTCGCCGCGGTCGCCGCGCTGGTGCTGCTCGGCCTCGCGCTGCTGTCGGTGTGGACCACCTCGACCCAGCTGCGGATCGACCGGCTGGTCGAGCCCACCAAGCTGCCCTTCGGGACCGAGGGACGCGTCCGGCTCGCCGTGACCAACGCCGGTCTGCGCCGGACGGCGCGGCTGCGGCTCGACGAGCAGGCACCCCCCGTCCTCGCCAGCCCGCCGCAGCAGACCCTCCCGCCGCTCCATGGCGGCGAGCGGGTCGAACTGGAGTACCGGATCCGGGGCGAGCAGCGCGGCGTGGCGACCCTCGGACCGATGGTGGTCGGGTTCAGCGACCCGTTCGGGCTGGTGTCGCGCAGCCAGACGCTGCCGGGCACCGCGACCGTCACGGTGCGGCCGAGGATCGTGCCGCTGCAGCGCGGCCTCCCGCTGGGCGGGTTCTCCGGCGGGACCGGCGAAGGTCGTCCCCGCCCGCGTCCCGGCGGCGAGGACGTCGCGGAGGTCCGCGACTACGTCCGGGGGGACCCACTGCGGGCGATCCACTGGCCGTCGACGGCCCACCGCGGCAAGCTGATGGTCCGCCACGAGGAGAGCCCCCAGGACCCCCGGGCGACGGTGGTGCTGGACCTGCGGGCCACCCGTCACCGCGGGTCGGGCCCGACGTCCAGCCTGGAGACGGCCGTGTCCGCGGCCGCCAGCGTGATCACCCACCTCGCCGCCCGTGGACAGGCCGTCGCGCTGGTGGACGGGGTGGTCCCCGCACCCGCACCCGCACGCAGCGCCGAGGAGTGGCTCGACCACCTCGCCGAGGTGGAGGCGACCGGCGGGTCCCTGCGACGCAACCTCGCCCCGCTGACGACCAGCGGCGCGGTGGGCAGCGCGCTGATCGCCGTCGTGGCCACCCCCGACGGCCCCGACCTGCAGGCGCTGGTCCGGTCCGGGCGGAGCGCCACCACCCGCGTGGCACTGGTGATCGACCCGGCGAGCCACACCGGGGATCGTCGACGCGATCCGACCAGCGAGGGGGTCGCGGCGCGCCTGCGGTCCGCCGGGTGGCGGGTGACGATCGTCGCCGGGGGGGACGACCTCGCGGTCCGGTGGAACGAGATCCTGCACGTGCGGCGGGCGGCGGTGGGCGTATGAGCGGCTACGACGCGCTCCGTGCCGGCCTGGTGGCCCTGCTGCTCGTCAGCCTGGTCCCCGCTTTCGACCGGGTGTTCGTCACCGGGGCGTGGCGCCTGCCGGCCCTGACCGCCATGGTGGCCGCGCTCGGCATCGCCCTGCTGGTGCGCGCGGCCGGTGGTGGGGCGATCGCCTCGGCCGTGGCCTCGCTGGTCGGGTTCGTCGTGCTCGTACCGATGCTCACGGGCGTCACAGAGGGGCCGACGTGGCCGGGCCCGGAGCTGTGGGCCGCGCTCGGGGAGCGGTTCACCGACGGGTTCCGGGAGCTGCAGGTGACCCCGGCGCCGACCCCGCTGCTCAGCGGGATCGCGCTGATCCTGGTCACGGGGTTCTGGGTGGTGACCCATCTCGCCCACGAGCTGCTGGTCCGTTGGCGCTCGACCGGCGGCGCCCTGATCGTGGTCGCCGTGCTGTGGGCCGCGCCGCTGGTCGTGCCGATGACCACGGATGGCGTGCGGCTGCACACCGTCCCGTTCCTGGCGGCGGCCGCCCTGACCCTGCTGACGACCGTGGAGCTGCGCCCGCCACGGCCGCGGCTGGCGGCCGCCGGGGCGGTCATGGCGGCCGCCGCGATCGTGGTCGCGGCGGTCGCTCCGGGGGTGCTGCCCGGCTACGGCAGCGACGGGTGGTACGGGCTCGGGCGCGGCGTCGGCGTCCAGCCCCGCGGCTACCAGCCCATCGTCGACATCAGCCAGCGGCTGCACAACCCGGACGTGCGCGACGTGCTCCGGGTCGAGTCGTCGCGGCGGACCTACCTGCGGCTCGCGGGGCTGGACAGCTTCGACGGGTTCACCTGGCGGCTGGGGCCACCGACGGACGGCAGCTACCGCCCCGATCGCGAGTCGCTCTACGTTGCCACGGACCTGCTGCCACCGGAGGAGCCGGCCCGCACGACCGAGCAGGTGTTCGTGGACATCGAGGTGCTCGACCTCGCCAACATGTTCGTCCCGGCCCCCTACCAGCCCGTGCAGGTCCTCGGCCCCCACCGCGACGAGATGGTCTGGTCGACCGCGGGCGGGTTCCTCGCCACCTGGGACGTCGACGAGGGCCGGCTCGAGGCCGACGGGCCCCGCGTGGGGGTCACCCAGGGCGTCACCTACCGCGTGCAGTCGGAGTACCCCGCGCCGACGCGGGAGCAGCTGCTCGAGGTGACGGTGGACGAGGAGACCCTCGCCACCTGGACGCAGCTGCCCCGGGAGTACCCGGAGCTCGCAGCGGTCGCCGAGGACGTCTACGCCGCGGCCGGCGCGACCTCGACGATCGACCAGGTCCTCGCCCTCCAGGACTGGTTCACCGGCGGGACCTTCACCTACGACCTCGACGTGCCGGCGCTGCGGGGTGACGACGCGCTCGAGCGCTTCGTCATGGAGGACCGGGTCGGGTACTGCGAGTACTTCGCCGCCGCGATGGCGGTGATGCTGCGGGCCACGGACATCCCGGCACGGGTCGCCACCGGGTTCCTGCCGGGCGAGGTCACCCGCCAGGCCGACCCGGAGGCGGGCCGGGAGCTCACCGAGTACACGGTGACCACCGCCGACGCCCACGCGTGGGTCGAGGTCCTGTTCCCCGGGTACGGGTGGATCACCTTCGAACCGACCCCGCGCACCGACGGCGCGCAGATCCAGCCGCGGGCCGACGACCTCACGCCCCTCGAGACCGAACGCGAACGGCAGCTACGCGAGTCCGACGCGCCCGTGCCGGACCCGACCGACCCGACCACGCCGGACGAGGACATCCTCGACCCCGACGACCCGGCCTTCCAGGATCCGACGACGCCCGACGAGGTCCCCGACGAGGAGGCGGTGGCACCCGTCGAGGAGACGGGGATCCCGTGGACGCCCGTGATCGTCACGCTGCTGGTGCTCATCGCCGCGCTGGCCGCCGTGCTGCTCCACCAGCGGCGGCGCAGCTACCTCGACGTCCCTCCGGCCGCCCGGCGGGTGCTGCTCGCGCAGGACCGGCTGCTGCGGACCGCGGTGTACTGCGGGTTGGACCGGCGCCCCGGCGAGACGATGCTGGAGGTCGCCCGACGCTGGCACATGGCCGGCCGGGTGGACTCGGCGGCGGTCCGGTTCGCACGGATCGCGCAGGCCGCCGCCTTCGGCGGCATCGTCGACGAGGGCCTGGCCGACGAGGCCGAGGAACTGTGCGGCCGGGCGATCGCGGACCTCAGGGCGTCGGTGCGCCCGGCGGAGCGGCGCGCCGCACGGGTCCGCGTGCCCTGGGAGGAGGCCAAGGCCCGCAGCCGGGAACTGCTGCGCGTCTGAGGCGGTCGCGGTCGGTCCGGGGCGACGGCCGGCCTGCTGCGAGGGGCGTCAGCGCGGGGCGTCAGCGGCGCTCGTCCGGCGGCGTGTTGACGCTGGACCGCTCGTCCCCGTCCGAGGTGGCCGTGGCCGCGAGGATGATGGCCCCGAAGATCATCGTCAGGCCGAGCGCGGCCGAGATGAGGTTGGCCGGGCTGGACAGGAACCCGAGCAGCAGGACCAGGAACACCCCGAGGATGCCGAGGACGAACGCGATGCGCCGTTGGACGCGGGCGGGCCAGCCACGGCGGCGCCGGGCGCGGGCCACGAACTTGGGATCCTCGGCCGCGAGCTGCTGCTCGATCTCGGCGAGGATGCGCTCCTCGTGCTCGGAAAGCGGCATCGCTACCCCGGTCTCGGCTCGTCGGAGGATGGTACCGACGGTACCTCGGCGACGCGACCGTCACCACGACCCGCGCTGCCCCGCGACGCGGACGCGCGACGTCCGCGCCCGAACGGTCCCCTGTCCGGTCCGGCGACGAACGCCGGTCCAGGTCCGTTCAGGTGCCCGTGAAGCGGGGTTCGCGGCCCTCGAGGTGCGCGGTCACCGCTTCCCGGAAGTCGGGGCCGGCGAGGCAGTCCTGCTGGGTGGCGGCCTCCGCAGCGAGGGCTGCATCCCGGTCGCGGAGGAGGTTCTCCCGCAGCAGCCGCGGTGCTCGCCGGACCGCGCCCGGCCCGGCCGCGAGCCGCGCCGCGTACCCGTGGGCCGTCGCGAGC
>SKNO01000219.1 GCA_007120465.1 Nitriliruptoraceae bacterium | reverse complement strand
CGTCGAGAGCCTCACGCGCCGCCCACCAGGCGGGGCCGTCCTGTTCGAAGGGGGCACGGTCGGGGTTCCACCGGGTGAACCCGCCCCACCCGATCCCGAAGCGGACGTCGGCGGTCCCGTGCAGGAGCAGTCGCACGAGCAGGGTCGCGTCGAGGGCTGCGCCGAGGCCCCGGTAGACGCCCTGGAACTCGTCACCGATCGTGATCTGGAGCGGCTGGAGCGCCTCGATCCGGTCGTTCACGCGGGTGAGGGCGGCCGTCACGTGGTCGAACAGCCCGGCCGCCGCCTGGCGGGAGCCGACCAGGTCACCGATCACGGCGGCGTACCCCGGCCGGTGGGTATCCGCCACGGGAGCGTCGCGTTCAGAGGTGCCTGGCATGACGACCACTGTAGAGGTTGTGCACGCGAGATACAACGTCCAGTATTGTTCTTGGATCCGTCGGGTGCGTTGTGCCTGGCGAGAACATCCCCGGTGGTTGTCCTCGAGGTGCGTCTCACCCGACGTCCGACCGCGGCCGGGCGATGCACCTACCCTCCCGGGGGAGACGAGGTGCCCGGACGACGGGGGAGGCTCGCCGATGGAACGCCTGCGGATGGGGGTCCTCTCGACCGCCAAGATCGCGATCAAGCACGTCATACCCGCGCTGCGTCGGAGCGACCGCTGGGACCTGGTCGCGATCGCCTCGCGGGACGAGGAGCGTGCCCGAGGGGTGGCGAGCGACCTCGGCATCGCGCGGGCCCACGGCAGCTACGAGGCGCTGCTCGCGGATGCCGAGGTCGACGCGGTCTACCTCCCGCTGCCGAACCACCTCCACGCGCCGTGGACGCTGGCGGCCGCGGAGGCGGGCAAGCACGTGCTGTGCGAGAAGCCCCTGGCGATGGATGCCGCGGAGGCGGAGGGCATGATCGCGGCGTGCCGCGCGGCAGGTGTCGTGCTGATGGAAGCGTTCATGTACCGCTTCCACCCGCAGTGGGTGCGGGTGCGTGAGCTGGTCGCGTCGGGTGAGCTGGGTGAGGTCCACACGATCCAGAGCATCTTCGCCTACGACAACCATGACCCTGCCAACATCCGCAACATCGCCGCGTACGGTGGCGGCGGGTTGATGGACATCGGCTGCTACTGCATCGACGCGTCCCGGATGCTGTTCGGCGCCGAACCGGACCGCACCGCCGGGATCGTCCACCTCGATCCGGCGTTCGGCACCGACATCCGCGCGTCGGGGCTGCTCGGTTTCTCCGACGGCCGGGCGGCCACCTTCACGTGTGCGACCCAGTCGGCGCCGGACCAGCGCGTCCACGTGATCGGCACCGCGGCGCACGTCACGGTCGAGCGCCCCTTCAACGTGCCACCGGACCAGCCGACGCGTCTGCTCATCACGCCCGGGTGGCCGCAGCACCCGCCGCAGACGATCGAGATCGCCCCGGCCGACCACTACACGCTGCAGCTCGACGCGTTCGCTCGGGCGATCGTGGAGGGCGAGCCGCTCCTGACCCCGCCGGAGAACGGTGTCGCCAACCTCCGCGTGATCGCGGACCTGAGGTCCGACGCAGCGAGGTGACGCCCTGAGGTGAGGACCGACGATCCGTCGTCGCTCCGCCTCGTCCAACCTCTGACGTTCGGGGTCGAACCCGATCCGGCGCAGCAGCTCGGCATGACGGACCGCGTGCACCGTCCGTCCTCCAGGTCGTCGACGAACCTGCTACTGGCTCGCGACAGCATGGCATCGGATGGATCGAGGCCGGCGACACGTCCCTCGGTGACGCGGTCCAACAGCAACCGAAGCCCCACGCCGCCGCCGAACCCGGCATCGAGGACGGTGTGATCGCTCGCCACCTCGAGCGCCTCGACGGCGTGGTGGTTCTGGCCCGCGTTGCTGCGGTTCATGAACCCCGCGATCATCGGAGCGAACCAGCCCTGCGGGTGCCCGAGCTGTCCGACCACGAAGCTGCGAACCCCCATACGCAGCACCTCCACTCGCTCGAGCACGCTACGCCGATGCGCCGACCGGTACCAGGGGTACCCGCACGGGCGCCCACCCCGGGTTGCAGAGCGCGCGGGATCGTGGCCATCAGCGGGGCGCGTCGAGGCGTCGTCGGTCGCACCGGGAACGCCGGTGGGGGAGGCGACGGCGAGAACCAGCCACCGGTCGGACCAGGCGGACCGGCAACGCTATCCGGGAGCGGGTCGCTGCGCCGTCCCTCGGCCATGAGGTGCGACGCACCGGCCACGTGCCAGCGAGGCGTTGATGAGCAGGGGCATCCAGGACTCCGAGGCGGCACCCGAGGCCACGGCAGCACGCAAGCGGCGCTCGTACGCGAGTGCGGCGAACCAGCTGGCGGGGAAGTCAGGGCCTCGCTTGAGGCCGACCGCCCGTCCCAGTCCCTCGAAGAAGCGCCGCACGTGGCCGAGCGTGAGCTGCTCCGCACCGATCACGTGCTCGACCCTCGCCTCGGGAACCCACCAGCCCCGGTAGCCGAGATCGACGATCCGGTGCAGATGATCGGTCTCCTCGCCCACGAGGCGGTCGCAGCCCGACAGTCCGAGCTGCGGATCGAAGGGCACCCGTCGTGCGATGTCTACCCTGACGGCCATGTTCGCACCGAAGGGCAGGCTGGAACGATCGAGCTCGATCGGGGCGGTGCCCAGGTCGCGCGTTCCGTAGACGCCGGCAAGCCGGGATCCGTTCGCGATCAGCCACTCCGGCGGCGCGTGCTCGAAGCGTGGCTGGATCGGTCCGCCGAGGAAGCCCGCTCCGGCCCAGCGTTCCACGGCACGCTGGTAGGCGCGCAACCAGCCGGGATCGACCAGGACGTCGTCATCGAGCCACACGATCCAGCGTCCCCGCGCGGTTCGTACCGCACGGTTGCGGGCGTGTGAGAGTCCGAGCCGAGGTTCATGCTCGACGCGGAGGGGGAGCCCCGCGGGGGCACGGGACAGCACCGCCGGCGTGGCGTCGGTGCTGGCGTTGTCGATCACCACCAGCTCCCACTCGACATCCCCGACGTCGAGGCCAGCCAGCCGGGCGAGCGTGCGAGCCAGCGTGCCACTGCCGTTCCACGTGCAGAGCGCTACGGTGAACAACATGGGAGCAGGGAGCCTCCGGCCGACGGTACGGAGTCTGTCATACCTCGGGCAGGGGAGACTCTGCCCGATCTGCGGGTGCTCATCGCCTCGCTTCAGCCCGTTCGGGGTCATCCCCCGAGAGGACGCACAGTGCCTCCACTGCGGTTCCCTCGAACGGGACCGTCTCGCGTGGCTGTTCATCCGTACGCGGACGGACCTGTTCGGTCCCGCACCCACGACGATGCTCCACGTGGCCCCGGAGTCCTGCCTGGGGGAGCGGTTCCGGGCGCACCTGGGGGACGGCTACCTCAGCGCGGACCTGTGTGACGATCGTGCGATGGTCACGATGGATATCACCGACATCGGGTATCCCGACGCGTCCTTCGACGTCATCTACTGCAGCCACGTCCTGGAGCACGTCGACGACGACCGGCGTGCGATGCGGGAACTGCACCGCGTGCTGCGGCCCGGAGGCTGGGCGATCGTGCTGGTTCCCATCATCGGCGACCGGACCTTCGAGGACCCACGGATCACCGATCCCCGGGAGCGGGAGGCCGCCTTCGGCCAGGAGGACCATGTCCGGCGCTACGGACCCGACGTGATCGATCGTCTCCGCGAGCCAGGGTTCACCGTCGAGGTGACGCGGGCGTCGGACCTGGTCTCCGCCGACACGGCGGTGACCCTCGGCCTGACGCCCGCCAGCGGCGAGATCTTCCTCTGCAGGAGGTAGGGATCAGTCTCCCCGAACCACCACGATGCGGTGCTCCGGGACCACGGCTGCTGCCGCCGCTCGCAGGTCGTCGTCGGACACGCCCAGCACCGATGCCAGCTGTGCGGTCTCCGTGTGCAGGTCCTGCTCGCAGCGCACCAAGACCACGATCGGGATGCCCGACGCCTCGCACGCCCAGAGGTCGTCCCGGACGGTGTCCAGGTCGGTCGCGGGCAGCACCGCGGCCGACCTCATCCAGGCCTCGAGGACCGGTCCCTCCAGGGACTGCAGGTCCCCGAGGGGATCGCCTGTCCGGGCACGGCGCCATCCGCGGGCGATGCGTCGTCGCTCGCCCGCCGGGAGGAGACCGAAGATGGGGCCGACCATCCGTCCGCCAGGTGAACCGTCCACCGTGCTGCCTCACCCCCTCAGCCCACCCGTTCCAGGAGCACGTCCGGCGTCGCACCGGTCGGCTCGTGCCTGTCGATCCAGTCTGCCAGCAGCCACAGGCTCTGCAGCACGTGCCGCGCGGGGATGCTGGCAAGGGTCGCGCGCCAGGCCTCGAGCGACCCCTCCTGGAGCCGTTCGGACAGCAGCCCGGCGACCGGGCTGCCGAGTAGTGCCCGCCGGAAGGCCCGTGCGGTCGTGGCGCTCGCGCCCCGACTCGGGCGTAGGCGTCGCGACATCACCGGTCGTGCCGTGGGCCGGATCGAGGCCAGCTGGAGATCCCAGTGCGCCAGCACCCGTGGGAGCTGCGCGAGGTCTGGTTGCGCGCGGCGGACGGCTCGGCTCGCCAGCACCACGTCCCGGTCGAGGAGCGGGGCCGCCACCCGCGAGCCGCTGGCCATGACGCCGAAGGGGCCCCAGCTGATCCCCGGGGTGATGGTGCACAGGAACACACTGAGGGCGTCAGCATCCGGATGGTCCTGGACCGTGCCGGTCAGCTCGAGGTAGCCCGCCAGGCAGCGCGCACGCACCTGGTCCTCGACCCGCTTGCGCAGCACCCCCGCTGCCGACGGCACGTACGGGTACGAAGCGGCGAAACGCCGGTCGGCAGGCGACCCCGCTGCACCTGTGGCCCGGATGGCGGTGCCGCGGAAGAGGACACCTCCGAGCCCGTCGAGGACGACGCCGTGGCGTTCCCCGAGTCGGTCGGCAAGGGCAAGGGCCCAGACGTGGAAGGGTGCCGAGTGGCCCACGAGCCTGGCATAGCGCAGGAAGTCCTCTTCGAACCCGTCCGCCCGGGGCGTCACGAGCGTGTGCGGGATCCCGAGTCGGCGAGCCACCGCGCGGGCGATCAGCTCCTCCTGGATCGTTCCATCGTCCTTGGAGGTGGTCCACGCCGTGATCCGGTGGTCCCGGCGAGCGGCGGCCACGGCGAGCACCCGGGAGTCCAGGCCGCCGCTCAGCGGCACCTGCATCGGTGTCGGCAACCGCGCGACCGCCGCCTCCACCGCCGCTCCGATCTCCCTGACGTCACCACGGCCAGGGGGGTCAGCATCCCGGAACTCCCAGGAGCGCCGTTCCACGCGCCAGCGACCCGGCGTGTCGGCGCTGAGAGCCTCGTCTGCTTGCAGTCGCCGGACGCCTCCCCATGGTGTCCGCGGACCGAGGGGACCGCCGAAGCCGATGATGTGGGCCCACGCGTCCCAGTCGGGTGGCATCCCTGGGGTCGCCAACACTGCCGGGTGTGAGGCGACCGCCAGGTTGCCGTCACGTGCCGACCAGAAGATGCCCTGTGCCCCGGAGACCCCCGTGCGCAGCTCCCATCCCGACGGGGTGTGCCTGAGCGTTGCCGCGTCGAGGTGCAGTCGCGCCCGTGCCGGGTCGATGCCTGCGGGCAGGGGTGTGTGGCTCCACATCCACCCGTCCGACGTCGCCACGAGGCCGGCCCCGGCGACCGAGTCCACGGAGGACGACACGGTCAGGCCTGAAGCCTCCCAGAGCCCCCTGGCCTGGTCCTGCGCATCCTCGCCCAGGACACCCAGCAGCCAGGCGGGCCCGGCCATCAGGCGAGCACCTGGTCGAGCCGCAGGCCATCACCGATCCGGCGAGCGGTCGTCAGGAAAGCCTCGTCCGAGATCTGCCACGTATGGTGGGACGGATCGGCGCGCCGCGTGAGGAGGTAGTTGAAGCGATCGGTCGAGAAGATCCGACGACCGGCCGCCAAGCAGGCTTCGCGGAACCGGGTGTCGGTGCCCGTGCCGACGGACGCGAACCGGATATCGGTGACGTCATGTCGGCGCACCAGCAGCGTGCCGCCGGCCACGTGGTTCGTGTAGGTGAACTCGTGGCCCTCCTCGCAGAGGACCGTGCAGTCCGTGGCCTCAACGTGCGCATGGAACGTTCGCTTGCCGTAGATGGTTGCGTCGGCGAACCGTGTCGCGAGCACCAGGTCGGACAGGTAGTTGGCCCCGTAGTGATCGTCGTCATCGAACTTGGCGAAGAACTGCCCGCGGGTGGCGCTGATCGCCTCGTTGAGGCAGTCCCCGAGGGTCAGCCGCTCCGGGAACCTGAGCAGTTGCGCCCCCGGGATCTCCTGCAGCGCTCGTTCGGTCACGCCCCAGTCGAACGAGTCGCTGTTGGCGACGAAGGTCAGCCGCGTGTTCGGACAGATCTGGCGCCGGTAGTTGTCGAGCGCCCGGCCGAGGTACGAGGGCCGTCGGGAGACACAGATGACGTCGATGCTCGGCTGCGTGTGGCGGAGGAGCCCGACGCGCTGGAGCCGTTCGGCGCGCTCGACAGCACGGTCGACCCGCTCCCTGGTTCGCGCGAGTTGGACCCCCAGCTCGCCCCGGTGGTGCGCACCCTGTTCGCGCAGCAGCCGGCGCTGCCGTGTCTCCATGATGAGGCGAAGGCGAGCCCGGTCGTCATCGGTCGTCACGGTCGACTGGGTCACCTCCTCGAGCGTCGGCGCGGTCGCGCAGGACCGCCGGGTCGTGCGCACGTCGCTGCACGCTGCCGGGTGTCCGGTCCACCAGGAGCAGGTCGATCGGGTGGGACGTCCTCACCCGCTCACCCCCGGATGGCTCGGCGCAACCTCGACGCCCTCGTGGCGACAGTGCTCGAGCACCCGGCGGAGCAGCGCGTCGGATCGCCGGGACAGCCGCCAGGTGCCGGGTGGCCGTTCGGACATCCCGAAGTGCCTCGCCCCTTGCGTGTTCGCGCCGTGGAACATGCGGATCATCAACTCGGGAGGGTTTCGCCACGGGTACCACGAGCACATCTGCTTGAACGCACGGAGGTAGGCGGAGTCCTCACCCGCACCGGCCTCCCAGGGAGGGAACCGGAGGGTGGGGTGCTTGCGCGACAGCAACGTGGCGGCGAAACCGCCAGGGTGACGGTTCACGTACGCGATGTCGTCGCGCAGGCTGTAGGTCACCTGTCCGGTGAGCAGGCACGCTGGTACCCCCATGACGTCGAGCACCTTGCGCTGGGCGGACAGCCGGCTCGGGTGGTGCCAGTCGTCGTCGTCCCAGTAGGTCCACAGGGCGTCGGCGGGGATCGCGTCGAGGCCCCGGTTGCGAAGCTCGCCGAGCGGGAGCGGTCCCGACGGGCGGATCACGATCCGGTGCCGCTCCGGGATCGCTGAGAGGTCCAGCGGATGCTCGCCGCTCCGGACCACCACGAGGATGCGGTTGCCATGGTCCTGGGCCGCGAAGCTGCTGATCGCGACCCGCGCCAGCGGCACGCGTGACGGGTTGTCGCCGGTCACCATCATCGCGAAGATCGGCTCGTCCTCCTGGTCGAACGGCGCGCTCCACCGTGTCGACCTGGAGGCGTGGTTGGCGGACTCTCCGAGGCGCCGGCGGACCTCCTCCTGCCGGCGCTCCTGCAGTGCGAGCACCTCGTCAGCGAGCTCCCGCTGCGCGGCGGAGGTGGTGGGTCGGGCGTCCTCGACCGGGCGCGAGAACTTCCGCTCGTACTGTCGATCCAGGGAGTTGCCCGGCCGTCGGGTGAACTCGACGGTGGCGCGCGGGACCCTGACCCCGTGGAACAGTGCCTGGAGGGTCCGGTTGTAGAGCACGTCGTCGCAGCCGTAGTCCTCGACCGCGGGCTCCTCGTGGAACCCCCCGATGAGCCGATGGCACCGGGCGCGCACGCACAGGTTCTGGGTCAGGCTCGCCTCGATCCGCCGGGACCAGGCACCGTGCACCGGGTCGGCCAGGGCGACGCGGGTCTGGACGTAGTCGGCTTGCGGGTGGTGCGACAACACCTCGAGACACGTATGGATGTGCTCGGGTTCGTAGCGGTCGTCGTGGTCGAGGAAGAGGATCGCGTCGGCGTCGGCTGCGGCCACGGCGCGGTTGCGCGCCGCCGCACGCCCGAGGTTGGCCGGTTGCACCGCGAGCAGGACGAGGCACTCGCTGCGTTCGGCGAAGGCGCGCACGCGTCGCGC
The DNA here is from genome assembly GCA_007120465.1 of Nitriliruptoraceae bacterium. Lineage (GTDB taxonomy): Bacteria > Actinomycetota > Nitriliruptoria > Nitriliruptorales > Nitriliruptoraceae > CSSed11-175R1. The sequence continues at coordinate 12,640 of SKNO01000219.1, read as the reverse complement.
CGTGTCGTCACGCGACGCATCGTCCACGACGGAGATCACCACGTCGTCCCTCGAGCCGACGTCGCGGTGGAGACGGATGCTGGCCTCGACGCTTGCCAGCGTGGCGTCGATCGTGCGTGCCGCCTCGAAGGTGGGGATCGCCACGAGCGCGGTGCACCGGACGGGGTCGGCCGGTCCTGGTCTGCTCCTGTCGATCAACGGCACGAGACGAGCTCCCGGTAGATGGAGATGACCTGGTCCAGGTGACGCCGTGGGTCGAACCGGCGGCCCGCGGCGCGCAACTGGTCGGGCGTGTGCGTGGGCCGCTCCAGCTCCTCGAGGATGCGAGCGGGCCAGGCCCCGCGATCGTCCGGGAGCCAGGGATCGTGGAGGCCGGCGAGGGCCTCGACGAGTCCGCCGGTGCGCGTGGCGAGCACCGGGACGCCGGCGCACAGGCTCTCGACGGCCACGCGCCCGAACCCCTCAGACCGCGACGGCACCAGCACCAGGTCGAGTTCGCCGAGCCGGTCCGCGATCCCGGGCACGAAGCCGAGCAGTCGGATCCGGCCCGACCAGGCGCGCGCACGGTCGCGCAGCTCAGCCGCGATGGCCCCGGTGGCGTGCCCGGCGAAGACCACATCGACGTCGTTGCGGGACGCCATGACCTGCTCGAGGGCTGGGAGCACGTCGCGTTGGCCCTTGCGCGCGCAGATGTTGCCGACCACGCCGACCGTCCGGTGGCGCGGGTTCGTGCCCAGCCCTGACCCGGCGCGGCGCGGCGCTCGGACGCCGTTGTGGACCACCCGAGCTGCACCGTCCGGGAACCGTTCGGCGGTCGCGCGGGAGTTGCACAGGATGGCGTCCGCGAAGGGCGCGACGACCGCGTCGTAGTCACCGGGATCGGGGGTCAGCAGGTGGAGGAGCAGCGGCTTGCCCGTGCGCGCGAGTGCCGCGCCCAGTCCCGCGCGCACCGAGTAGACGTGGACGAGGTCGTGGGCTCCGGCCAGCTCCCGCAGCGCCAGCGCCATGTCCGGTAGCGCCTGGGGAACGGGCTGCTCGTGGCACCGACCGAAGAGGGTGCGCTCCCCCGGGACCGCCAGTGTCGGACGGTGACCGCGCTCCACCAGCCCATCCACCAACATGCGCAGGCCGACCTCGCCACCCCCCAGCACGTGGTCGTGGTTGGCGACGAGCAGGGGGCGCAGCGACGTCGGGTCCAGGTGCGCCGAGTGAGTCATCGAGGCGGCATGCTAGAGCCGTTGACAGTTCCAGGGGCCCTTCCTACGGTGCCCGCGGCCTCGCTCCACAGGTCGTGCGTGGTCGTGGTGCGCAGGCGGACGACAACGCCGAGCAGGAGCACCACATGAGCGTGCAGGCAGCAAAGGACTTCCTGGTCGAGGTCAGCACGGACGACGCGCTGGCCGCCAGAGCCCGCGAGGCGCACGAGGCCGCGCTGCTCTCGGTGGCGCAGCAGGAAGGTTTCGACATCAGCGCCGAGGATCTGCGGGCGGCGATGAGCGAGGTCGCCGTGCTGGATGATCTCGCGGTCGACGATGCAGACGCGGTGGTGGGGGGCTTCACCGGGCGGGACAGCCTGATGCGGTGAACCCGTGAGCCTGCCCCTCGGCTCGACGTCGATCCGGTGAGACCGCCTCCGTGACGCCGGTGGTGATCGCCGACGCCGACGGCCGTCCGGCGACCCGCGCCCTGTCGCGTCGCTTGGCCCTCCACCTACGGCGGGTCGGTGTCCCGGTGGACGAGTACCGCGGGACAGTCACCGGCGCTGACCGCATCACCTGCCTGTCGGGGGTGGTCCGCTGTGCGCTCGGCGACGAGGTCGAGCGGCTGGCTCTGGTGCTGCTCGGGGATGAGGCTGCGCAACGGCGCCTGGTGTGGCGGGTCGCACTGGCGGGCCTGCTCCCCAAGGTCCGCCTGGTGGTGCACGCCGGCGCTGCAAGGCTGCCCTACGCACCGTCCATGGCCGACCTCTTCGCACGCGCCGACGTCGTCGTGACCGAGTCGGAGCTCGGGGCGCAGGCCGTGCAGCAGTGCTGTGAGGAGGGGGGAGCACCGGCACGCAACGTCGTCGTGCTGCCCCCCCTGCTCCCGTGGGGAGCAGGCCTGTCGGCGCCCAGCGCAGCTGATCGACGCGCCCAGCGGCAGGCGCGGATGGGTGTGGACGACGATGCGGTCGTCGTCGGCTGCTGGACGGGCCACGGACCGGAGGAGGTCGCCTCGCTGGGACTGCGCATCTTCCAGCTGTTCGCCCAGGGTCACTACTGGCGATGCGGCCAGTGCGACCACCTGACGCCCTGGGCCGAGGACGACCAGCGACGTCCGGCTGCGACGAACCACTGTGCGAGGTGCGGATCGGTGCGTGGTGTGGCGGGCCGTGCACGCGACCGCACTCGGCTGGTGCTCATCGGCGACCCGAGGAGCGAGGACGGGTTGTGGCGGACCGGGACGATCGGCACGCACCTCGGTCTGGGTGACCGGATCGTCCAGGAGCCGATGCCCACATCGCCCCGTGATCTCCTGCAGCTCTGGGGGTGCATCGACGTCCACGTGCAACCCCACGTGCTCGCGGACGTGCCACCGTCGCTGCGGGTCTCCTGTGCCCTCGGCGTGCCGATCGTCGCCACAGGGTACGGCGCCGTCGAGGAGTGGCTCGCGGGTGCCGCCAGCCTCGTGCCTCCTCGCATGGTGCTGGATCACTCGGCGGGACACCGGATCGCACTGATGGATGCTGGCGGTGCCGTGAGCCAGCTGTGCCACCTGGCCGAGGACCCTGCGGCGCGTCGCCTGGCCAGCGCACGCCTGCGCGAGCTGGCGCGTGGGTGGGAGGCCAGCGCCGTGCTCGATCCCTGGATCGACCTGCTCGACGTCCGGTTCGCGAGCTGAGCGAGGGGCCGTGCTCAACGTGGTGATCGTCTGCGAGAACCCGACGCTCCACGGCGGGTTCTCGACGGTCGGTCGCCAGGTGGCACGTTCGCTGCACGCCCGCGGGGTCCGGGTGCGGTACGTGGCGCGATACCCGCGCGCTGCCGGCGCACCCGCGGAACCCTACGAGGTGCTCGAGGCCGATCGCGACGGAGATCCGACCGCCGGCGTAGGGGCTCGTCTGGCGCGCACCCTCGACGCGGCGATCACTGGGAGTGCGTCGGGTCGCGGTGTCCCCGTGCTCTCGATCGGGGGGCTTCGGCAGCACGCAGAGTTGCTGGCCGCACTCGGGGAGCGCCGCCTCCCCGGGGCCGGAGAGGTCATCCTGTACGTCCCGGTGGACGCCGCGCCGTTGCCGCCGATGGTCCGGCCCACGCTCGAGCGAGCTGACGTGGTGGTTCCCTACAACTCGTTCGGTGCGCAGGTGATCCGCCGATCAGGCGTGCGGGCACGGGTCGCCCGGGCGATCCCGCACGGGGTCGACACCGGCGTGTTCGCACCGCTGGCGGCCGCCGAGCGCCGCGCGGTGCGGCGGGCTCGGTTCGATCTCGGGGACGACGAGGTCCTCGTCGGCTTCTTCGGCCGCAACTGCGGGCACAAGCGCCCCGACCTGGTCCTGAGGACCTTCGCGGCATGGGTCAACGGTGGCGTCGGCCGCTGTGCCCGGTGCACGGTGCTCGTCGAGCGGCCGTCGGCTCCGCTCGGCGGGGCGTACGGCACGCTCGCGCGCTGCCCGCACTGCGGTGCCGAGGAGGGCTTCGAGCAGCAGGCTGCGCGCCCCGACGCCCGGCTCTACCTGCACACCGAACTCCTGACGGCCAGGGAGCGCCGAGTCAGCGGCGGCTGGGACCTGGAGCGGATCGCGCACCGGTTGGGTGTGGTTGACCGGGTCCAGTTCGAGCCCTCGCTGCGGTTCGGGCGGGGTGTCGTGGACACCGAACTCGCCCGGCGCATGGCTGCGTGCGACGTGCACGTGCTGCCCTACGAGGCCGGCGCATGGGAGCTGACGGTGCTCGAGACCGCGGCGTGCGGCGTTCCCAACGTGATCACCGACGCGGCGGCACCCCCGGAGTACGCCGCGCCGTTCTCGTTGCTGGTTCCGCCGATGATGCGGGTGCACGGGCCGCGGGGGACGCGGGCCTTCATCGATGTGGGGCGGGCGGTGGACGCCCTCCAGCGGCTCGCGGACGACCGTGCGGAACGACGTCGGCTGGGCGCGTGCGGCATCGAGGTCGCACGCGCCCACAGGTGGGACCGGATCGGAGACCTCTGGCTCGAGGTGCTGCGGAGCACCCCCGGCGGGGCCGTCGGTACCGCGCGAGCATGACGCACGGGTCGGCCACGGGCGGTCGGGGGTGCTCCGGGCCGGCGGCGCGTTCGGTGTCGACCCGGGGTGCCCTAACGCGCCGCCGGTGGCGGCCCAACGCTGATCCAGGGTCAGGCGGTCGTCACGCGATCTATCCCTGAGATCCGCCGGATGGGAAGGTTCGCATGGCCGCACGGGGTGGCAGGCACGAGGACCGGGTGGAACGCGCCACGCAGGAAGGAGGAGCCGCGCAGGACGACCACCGTTCGACCGGGTCTGCGAGCACGGGACCTGCGCGTGTCGAGCGGGAGCCGGGGACGCCTTCGGTGGGAGGGGAGCAGCACTGGACATCGGCGGCGGTGGAGTCGGACGCCACGTCGCAGGTCCTGCTCGCGATCACGCGCTGGTTCCCGGGTGGTCGATGGTTCACGCGCCGACGCAACCGTCCGAAGGACGACGCGACAGAGACGTGAGTCACCACTCCCCGTCGGTCGACCGGTACGTCGACGAGTCGTCTGGCCCCAACGGCTCCCCGGTTCGATCACGGTTGCTCGCCCACAGCCCGGCGACGAAGCAGGACCCGGGTGTCCCGACCTTGCATACTTCCGGCGTGGACACGACCAGGGCGGAGCAGCGGCAGGCCGGTGAGCCTGCCCCCGAACGGTTCCCGTTCACCAAGTTCATGCCGCCGGTGCTCGACGAACGGGTGGTGACCGGCCACCTCGTCGCCCGCCTCGAGGCAGCGATCGGCAGGCACCCGCTGACGGTGATCACCGCACCGGCGGGTTCGGGGAAGACCACGGCGCTGGCCGCCTGGGCGGCGACAGCGACGGGCGATGTGGTGTGGGTGCGGCTCGACGCCGCCGACGACGAGCCGACCGTGCTCGCCGCGGCGCTGCTGGAGGGCGGGCGACGTCAGCTCGGCGACGACTTCGGTGGGCGGCTGGCCCAGCTGCTGGCGTACGCGGGCGCCGCGCCGACGCCCCGGCAACTCGCCATCTCGTTGGTCAACGACCTCGGAGACCACCCCCCGACCACACTGGTGCTCGACGACGTCCACGAGGTCACCGACGCCGCGACGGTGGGATTGCTCGACGAGTTGCTCGAGCACCTGCCGCCGCACGTGAGCGTCGCGGTCGGCAGCCGCACCGAACCAGAGCTGTCGCTGGCACGGCGGCGGGTGCGCGGTGAGGTGGCCGAGCTCGGCCTCGACGATCTCCTGCTGGACCGCAACGTGATCGCACGGGTCCTCGCGCAGGAGGCACCGGTCGGCGACGAGCAGGTCGACGCGGTCCTGGCCGCCAGCGGCGGGTGGGCAGCCGCGGTGCGGCTCGCTACCGCCCACGTCGGTGCGGATGCGGCCGAGCCCGCCGCGACGGCAGGGGTGGCGGTCCCGGAGATGCTGCCCGACCTGCAACGCTTCCTCGCCGAGGAGGTCCTGGACGGGCTGCCGGAGCGTCTGCGCAGCTTCTTGCTGGAGACGTCCATCCTCGATGAGCTGTCTCCCGCCAGCTGCGATGCGGTCACCCAGCGGACCGACAGTCAGCAGGTCCTCGCCGAGCTCGACCGACGCAACCTGTTCCTGACCCGGCACCGTGGGACAGCCGGGGACACCTGGCGGACCCACGACCTGTTCACCGCGTTCCTGCGCGAGCAGCTCGCAGCGTCCTACACGCCGGCGGACATCGAGCAGTTGCACCAACGCGCGGCCGGCGCCCTGCCACCCTTCCGGGCGCTTCCCCACCTGTTGGCCGCCGGGGACCACACCGCCGCCGCCGACCTGATCGTCCACCTCGGCTTCTCCGACCTCGACACCAGCACCGTGCTGCGGCTGGTGCCCGCGGTCCGCGGCCTGCCCGCGGAGGTCGGCGACGGCAACCACCGGCTGGCACTGCTGCGCGTCTGGCCAGAGCACGTCGCGGGACAGGCGCACGAGGTCCTCGGCGAGCTCGAACCGTGGCGTGACCGCCTCCTGGCGACCGGGAACGACCAAGCCGCCGCCGAGGTCAACGCGATGCTCGCCGAGACCTTCCTCCAGCTAGGCGACCTGGACCGCGCCGGTCAGGCCATCGAGCACGCGCTCAGCCACGTCGACGAGGCGTGGCGTCCGATCGTCCTGGCCATCGCGACATGGTGGAACTACTACCGCAACGATTGGGCCGCGGTGTCCCGGTGCACCCACGAAGCGGTGGAGCTCGCACTGCGCTCCGGCGAACCGCGTCTGTACAAGGCCGTCGGCCCCGCGCTGTCCCCTGTGCTGCTGTTCGTCGACCAGGGACCGGCCTGGCTCGCCGACGCCGTGGACCGGTTGGCCGCCGGTCTGAGCGAGGACGACCACGCAACGGTCACGGCGATGCGTCCGGTGCGAGCCGGCGGGAGACTGCTCCAGCTCGACGTCGCCGAGGCCGCCTCCGAGCTGCGCCAGTGCCTGTCCGAGTCCATGGGCTACGGCCGGATGGCGTGGAAACACCAGGAGGCCGAGATCCTGCTGATGGCGGTGTGCCTCGGGTCCGGTGACCTGGCCACCGTGCAGCGCATCCTCGACGATGCACTGCCGCGGCTCGACGAGCCGGTCTACCGTCAGTACCGGCACGTCTACGTCTACGCCGCCCTCCGAGGACACTGGCTCGCGGGTGAGCACCGCCACGTCGTCGCGACCTACGACCGGTTCCTCGCTGGACAGCCACGCAGCGGACACCTGCAGGAGACCGTCGTCCACGCCGTCGCCGAAGGGATGGTGGCGCGGATCGATGGGCGGACGGATGACGCCCTGGAGTCGCTACGGCAGGGGGAGGAAGCTCAGCGCGCCGGTCGCTGTTGGGTGTGGGCGGGCATGCCGGGGTTGGACCGCGCCAGCCTCCTCCTCGAGGAGGGCCGGGCCGCCGCAGCCATCGAGACAGCACTGCCCACCCTGGACGTTGCGACCCGCCTGGGGCCGGGGATCCTGTTCCCGGAAGCACGGGCCAACCGGGCGGTCCTGGAGCGCTGCGTCCGGGCCGAGGTGCACACCGAGCCGCTTCGAGCGGTGCTCGCGGCCAGCCAGCCGGGCACCGGCTCGCGTGACGCGGTCGCGATCCCGGGGACCGACGAGGTGCTCTCCGCACGCGAGCTCGAGGTCCTGACGCAGGTCTCGGCCGGTGCGTCCAACCGGGAGGTCGCCGGGACCCTGTTCATCAGCGAGGCGACGGTCAAGTCGCACCTCACCCGGATCCTGCGCAAGCTCGACGCGTCCTCTCGGACACACGCCGTGGCGCGGGCCCGGGAGCTGCGGCTGCTGTAGGCCTTCGCGCCGAGCTCCAGCGCCCTACGACCCGCGGCATTGCGACCCCTGCCCGTCGCCGTTGCGACCTTCGGTTGATGGCGCCTGACCGCCTGCCCCGTAGAACCGATGCCAGAGACGCACCCGGCGCAGGAGGCAGGCTGATGGAGACCACCGTTCCGCTCACCCGGCTGGGCGCTGCCGAGCTCGCCAGCAGCATCGCGGCCGGCGACGTGTCTTCCCGCGAAGCCGTCGACGCTCATCTCGACCGCATCGAGGAGGTCGACCGGGAGCTCAATGCGGTGGTCTGGCCTCGCTTCGACCAAGCCCGCCGCGAGGCGGACGACGCCGACGCCGCCCACCGACGGGGGGAGCCGCTCGGCCCGCTGCACGGCGTTCCGGTGACGATCAAGGACCAGTTCGACGTCGCGGGGCTACCCAACACCTTCGGGATCGCCCGGCTGGCGGACCGGCGGGTAGCCACCGACGGTCCCATGGTCGCGGCCCTTCGGAACGCCGGCGCGATCGTCCTCGGCAAGACCAACGTCCCTCCGGCGCTCGGCGCGGTCGAGACCGACAACGCGATGTGCGGGCGGACCAACAACCCGTGGGATCTGGAGCGGACGCCGGGTGGGAGCAGCGGCGCTGACGGGGCCCTGGTAGCGGCAGCAGGTGTGCCGGTGAGCCTCGGTGCTGACCTCGGCGGCAGCCTGCGCATCCCCGCCGCCTGGTGCGGGGTGTGCACCCTCGTGCCCACGGTCCGGCGGCTGCCGATCGACCGACCACCGATCCGCACGGGTGCCAGCCTGGACCGCGCGCAGGCGGGACCGCTCGCACGCACCACGGCAGACGTCGCCCTCGCGCTGCGCGCCATGGTCGAGGCGATGGTGGCGCGACCGACGGACATGAACCCGCCGGTGCCGTGGCGGGATCCGCCCGAGTCCGGCGTCATGGGGCTGCGTGTCGCCCTGCTGCCGGAGATCGACGGCTTCGTGCCATCGCCGGCGATCCGCCGCGCGCTCCAGGGGGCCGGGGACGCGCTGCGCTCGGCGGGCGCGGTCGTCGAGGCCTGGGATGCGTCGCCCGACCACGGCGAGGCGGTCGCGATCGCGTGGCGTTCGTTCACCGCCGACGGGGGCGCCTGGGTGCGCCAACTGCTCGACGGGGAGAAGCCCCATCCGCTCATCAAGCAGGACGTGCAGGCGACCTCGCTGCCCAACGCCGTGGTCCGCGCGCTCGCGGCGACCCTGGCCGTGACGGGGCAGCACCGCGCCGCACGGCTCGTCCGTCACGTGCGCAAGGGCTCCGCTCGCGAGCTGCTGGACCTCACGGGCGATCAGATGACCTACGTGGCGTCGTTCATGGCGGCCATGGACAGCGGCAGCTACGACCTGCTGCTCGCCCCTGCCACCCCGCTCCCGGCGGTCCCACACGGCCTGTCGACGCAACTGCCCGATGTGCACACCCCGTCCGTGCTGTTCACCACCGTCGGCCTGCCAGCCGGGGTCGTCCCGGTGACCCGGGTCCGGCCCGGCGAGGAGACCGACCGGCCGGACAGCAGGGACGGTGCGCTTCGAGCCGCACGCGCAGCCGAGCAGGGCAGCGCCGGCCTGCCGGTCGGGGTGCAGGTCGTGGCCAGGCACTGGCGTGAGGACCTGGTCCTGGCCGCGATGCAGGCGATCGAGACCGAGGCCTCGTCGCACCCCGACCATCCCGGACTGCCACCGCTGTGACCGGGTGCGGCACCTCCGCGGCCACCGCCGTCGGTGCCGCCCCACCTGACCCGCAGGGTTGGACACCTCTCGACGGAAAGGAACGCCCATGACCGATACGACCACGACGACCCGCATCCCTCGCTGGCGGCTGATCACCTTCTGGGTGTTGATGGTGCTGCTGCTGTTCCTGCACCTCGGGGAACGACCGGAACAGCTGGGCTTCCTCTTCACCGCGTTCGGCGGCTACCCCGAGGGCGCCGGCGCCACCCACGAGATCCACATGTTCGCCCAGGGTGTGTTGGCGTGGGTCATCCTTGCCGCGGTCCTCGCACAACTGCGACGGCCCGCCGCCCAGGTAGGTGCCGCCTGGGTCTACGGGGTCGGTACGGTGCTGGCCTTCGTGATGTTCCTCACCCTGGCTGACCTGCCGGGCGAGGTGGTCCCGATCGTCGTGGCCGCCATCGTGATCGCCGTGATCGCGTTCGTCGCCCACCCCTCGTCGTGGCGGGCGAGGTTCACCCCGGTCGCCGCCCCGAGCCGGACCCTGTTCGTCCTGGTCGCGGTCACGGCCGTGCCACTGGTCGTCTACGCGCTGGGGCAGCTGGACATCCACGCCAGCAGCGGCCCGCACGACGAGCACTACGAGTTCGGCCACTGGGTCGTGATGGCCGTCTACGCGCTGCTGGTCCCACTCTGCGGTGCGGTCGCTGCCTGGAAGGTGTCGGGCTGGCGGTTCCCGCTGTGGGCCGCGGGGCTCATGGTCGCCGCGCTCGGGATCGGATCGTTGGGCATCACTGCCGTGTCACAGCTCTCCACCGTCTGGGCAGGGCTCGCGATCGCGTGGGGCGCGACATTCATCAGCCTCGGGGAGCTCGAGGCGAAGCGGGACGGGCGGGTCAGGCAACCGGTGCACGCCACACCGTCGTGAGGCTGTGCGGATCGCCGAACCGGTCGGACCGGCGCCATGCGGACCGCTGGCGTCGGTCGGCCGTCGCCACACGCGGGCACCGTGCGGCGCGGCCCGATGAACCGCCTCGAACCGACCTTCGCGGCCAGCGTGCGCGAGACCGACGTTGACCGTTACGGCGTCCAGCCGGGGATGGCCGCAGCTTGTTCGAACCAGCTGGTCAGCTGCTGCTCGTCGAGGTCGTCGGCCTCGTGGATGTGGAAGGCCTTCTCGTTGAGGTCCTTGAAGTCGACGGGAGGTACCGGGTCGAGCTCGGCACCGGCGAAGAAGGTGAGCTTGATGTAGGTGGTGAAGCAGCGGAAGCTCACGAAGAAGCCTTGGCCTTCGACGCCGTACATGGGCTGGTTCCACCTGACGGCCTTGACGACGTGGGGCACGGCGTGCTCGATCAGCTCGTCGAGCTGGCGACCGACGTCGGACTTCCATCCTGGCATCGCGTCGATGTAGGCCTGCACCGGTGCGTCCCCGTCGCCCTTGGGGATCTGAGGGTTCCCCCCGGCCAGCAGCCTCGGGCTGTCACGCTGGGGTGTGCCCCCGTCGCTCTTCGGCACGATCCGTCACCTCTCGGTCGTGGTCATCGGTTGGCGTTGTGCTCCGCCGCGGCGATGACGAGCTGCGTGAAGGCGTGCTCGTCGAGATCGTCGCCCTCACGCAGGTCGATCGCGCGTCGCGTGCCGGCGTGCAGGCTGGCGTTGAACACCCCGGCGGGGTCGTGCAGCGCGGCGCCGTGCGCGAAGGTGATCTTGACCTTGTCCTGGTAGGTCTCGCCCGTGCAGATGATCCCGTCGAGCTCCCACACGGGGACCCCGCGTGGGTTCGAGGGTTTGCGCCACTTGACCGTCTCGACCACGTCCGGCTCGGCCCTGCGGATCAGGGCACGGACGCGGGTGAGTGTCCCGGCGCGCCAGTCCCCGAGCTCCGCGATCGTTGCGTCGATCAGCTCGGAGGGTGATGCGCCCTCGTCGATGCTTGGCATCCGCTTCTCCTCTCAGCGGCCCAGATCCGGGCTGGTCATCTCGCGAGCAACGCCGCGAGCTTGTCGAGCTGCGCCTTGCAGTCCCACCTCATCCCGAAGGCCGCCATCTTCGCGCCCGAGCCGATCCCGTTGGTGGCGATGCGCAGGTTGACCACCGTCCTGTCGCCAGCCTGCGAGAGCTCCAGCTCGTCGCCGGCACCCGACTTCGGCGTGACGGTCGCCTCGCCGGACAGCACCTTGCGGGCCGCGGCCTCGGCATCGATCGGGTCGGACTTGCCGGCGTTGCGACGCAGCTTGCGGTCAGGGCGTTCGACCTCGACCACGACCACGCCACGCTCCCGCAGCCAGCGGCGCAGCCCCGCGCCGTACGCGCCGGTCCCTTCGATCCCGACCATGTCGATCGTGCCAAGCTCGCACGCCCACGCATAGAGCTCGGCGAACCCGGCCGTCGTGGTCTGGATCTCGAGCTGGTCGAGCCAGCGACCGAGCTGATCCAGCGCGACCGCAAGGCAGGTGTGCTTGTGGGTGTCGATCCCGAGGGTGACGAACACCTCGGCGTCTGGCATCGTGGACATGCACCGTCTCCTCAACGTCGGTGGCTACGGCGGTATGGCGGAGTCGGGTCGCGCCGACAGCACTGCGACGAGACCGCAGCGCAGGCTTCCATCAAGTCACGGCGGCCCGGCTTGCGCCACACCTCGACGGTGCCGCTCACCGGTCGACGGATCGGCTTCAAGACACGTGGTCGGTGGCTATGTGAGACAGGCCGGTGGCGGCCACCGCTGCCACCCACCCTGGCGGGACGAGCAGCTCCCGTCATCCTCGCAGTGACGACGGGCGCCCGAGGGACGAGACCAAGCCGCGCAGAACTGTATCCCGGAGACGGCGCTCCGAGGGGGTCCGTTCGGCCCTGCATCCAGGGGGTCGGCGGTTGAGGAGTCGGGACCCACCGGCCTTGAACCCACCCTGGACGGCGACAGCCATCTGCACAGCATGGGGCGGGTGCGAACCCGACGAGGACCCGTCACCGGCGTCCAGGCCGCGTTCGCACCCGCCAGTGGCCGCGGCTCCTCAGGCTCCCGCGGTCAGCGGCTCCGCCTGACCGAGCTGCGCCAGGATCGTGTACAGGTCGTAGTAGACGTGGTCCTCGACGATCTTGCCGTCCCGCCAGCGCACGGTGTTGCAGAAGTCGACCTCGACCGTGCGGTGGGTCGGCTCGATACCCGCGAACGTCCCCTCGTGGGTGCCACGCAGCACGTGACGGGAGACGGCCCACTCGCCTCCATCGATGACCCCGGCCTCCTCGACCCGGACGTCGGGGAACGCCTCGAACTGGCCGGCCAGGTAGGCACGGATCTGCTCGTGACCCTCCAGCGCCTGCTGGGCCGGGTGGTCGAAGCACACGGCGTCCTCGGCGTAGTGGTCGATCATCGCGTCGGTGTCGTGCCGGTTGGCCGCCTCGAACTGCTCGCGGAGCCGGCGGACGTTGTCCGGGCCT
>SKNO01000225.1 GCA_007120465.1 Nitriliruptoraceae bacterium | reverse complement strand
CGCTCCGCGGCGGCCCGGGACCCCGCGCTCGCCGCCGCGTTGTGGCAGCGCTCGGAGGCGATGACCGGCGTGCGCTACGAGCTCCCGGTGCCCTCCGCGAGCTGACCCCGTGGGTCAGCCGACGGGGGCGAGCCAGCCGTGGGCGTCTGGAGCCTCCCCGCGCTGGACCGCCACGAGGGCGTCACGCAGCCGGGTCGTGTTCGGCCCCACCTCGCCGTCGCCGAAGGTCGTGCGCCCGTCGCCGTGGACGAGGGAGCCCACGGCGGCCAGCACCGCCGCGGTGCCGGCCAGCGCCGCCTCCCCGTCCCAGGCGAGCAACTCCTCGACCGGGACGTCGCGCTCCTCGACCCGGTAGCCCAGGTCGCGTGCCAGGGTCAGCACCGCGTCCCGGGTGACCCCGTGCAGGAACGAGCTGTCGAGCGCCGGGGTCACCACCCGGTCGTCGTCGAGCAGCAGGAAGTTGGCCGCACCGGTCTCCTGGACGAGCCCGCCCGGTGCGAACAGCACCTGGTCGACCGCGTGCTCCGCCTTGGCCCGGTGGGTCACCCCGAGCGCCATCACGTAGTTCGCACCGGCCTTGGCTTCGCCGAACTGGGGCGTGGTCCGTGGCAACACGGTCTCCAGCAGCAGCGACAGCGCCCGGCCGCCGCCCGCGAAGTAGTCCCCGACGGGTGAGGCGACCACCACCAGCTGGGCCTCACGCGAGGGGGCGGCCGCCGCGCCGATGTTGGGTTCGGTGCCGAAGAGCATCGGCCGGACGTAGAGCGCGCCGGGTGGTGCGGGGATGACGTCGAGGTTCTCGGCCACCACCCGCTCGATCGCCTCCGTCAGCAACGTCGCCGGGGGGACGGGCAGCAGCAGGAGCTCTGCGGTGCGCTGCATGCGGGCCACGTGCCGATCGTGCCGGAACAGCCGCACGACGCCGTCGGTGCCGCGGTGGGCCTTGAGCCCCTCGAAGCAGGCGCTGCCGTAGTGCAGCACGTGGGCGAAGGGGTGCAGGGTCAGCTCCCTGGTCGGCACCACCCGCAGGTCGTCGTACCGTCCGTCGGCAACGTCGGCGACGACCATCGTCGGGGCGGCGACGGTGCCGAACGGCGGGGCGCTGGTCGGTGCCGTCTGCGTGGCCACGGGGAACCTCCCTCGGCGCGCCCGGTGCGCGCTCCCGGTGCGCTGCGGACGGTAGCGCGCCGCGCGCCGCCCAGGACGACTCGAGCCCCGGACCGTCGTACGCTGCCGAGGCACCGCACCCCGCCGGGCCGGGAGGGACCGATGAGCTTCGTCGACGAGCTCGCCGCCGCGCTGCCCGACGGGGCCGTGGTCACCGACCCGGACATCCTCGAGACCTACCGCTACGACCGCACCGACTGGCTCACCCCCGGGCAGCCCGCGGTCGCCGCCTTCCCGCGGACCACCGCGGAGGTCGCCGCCGCGGTCAAGGTCGCCGCCGCCCACCGGGTGCCGATCGTGCCGCGTGGTGCCGGGAGCAGCCTCGCGGGGGGGTCCCAGGCGATCGACGGGTGCCTGATCCTGTGCGTGGAGCGGATGGAGCGCATCCTCGACGTCGATGAGGTCGACCAGACCGTCACCGTCGAGCCGGGCGTGCTCAACGCCGACATCTCCACGGCCACCGCCCCCTACGGCCTGTGGTACCCACCGGACCCGGCCAGCAAGGCCTTCTGCTCGATCGGCGGCAACATCGCCACCAACGCCGGCGGGCTGTGCTGCGTCAAGTACGGCGTGACCCGCGACTACGTCCTGGGGCTCGAGGTGGTGCTCGCCGACGGCACCGTGATCGAGACCGGCCGCCGCACGATCAAGGGCGTGGCCGGGCTCGACCTCACCGGGCTGATGGTCGGATCGGAGGGCACGCTCGGGATCGTGACGCGGGCGCGGCTGCGGCTGCGCCCCACACCGGACGGCGCCGCGACCCTGGTCGCGTTCTTCCCCACCCTCACGTCCGCCGGGGATGCGATCGCGGCGATCACCCGCGCGGGGCTCGTGCTGTCGCTGATGGAGATCATGGACCGCACGACGGTGTCCGCCGTCGACGACGCGTACCGGATGGGCCTCGATCGGGACGCGGCCGCCCTGGTGCTCCTGCAGTCCGACAGCCCCGTGCCCGTCCGGGGTGCCGAGGTGGCCCGTGCCGCGGAGCTGTGCGAGGCCGCCGGCGCGAGCTACACGGCCACCACCGAGGACGCCGAGGAGGCCGACGCGCTCCTGCAGGCCCGACGGTTGGCGATCCCGGCGCTCGAGGCGCAGGGCACGATGCTGCTCGACGACGTCGCGGTGCCGCGCTCCCGGGTGCCGGAGCTGCTCGCCCGCGCCGAGGACATCGCGGCCCAGCACGAGGTGACGATCGGCACCTTCGGCCACGCCGGGGACGGCAACCTCCACCCGAGCCTCGTCGTGCCGCGCGAGGATGACGGCACCGTCCTGCAGCGGGCGATGACGGCCTTCGACGACCTCGTGCTCGCCGCGCTGGACCTCGGCGGCACGATCACCGGCGAACACGGCGTCGGACGGGTCAAGGCACCGTTCCTGGAACGGGAGATCGGTGCCGACAACCTGGCGGTGCAGCGCCGCATCAAGCGGGAGCTCGACCCGCTGGGGCTGCTCAACCCGGGCCGATGGCTGTGACGACCGAGCCGGCCTCGCCGGACACCCGCGCCACCGGCGACGTCCGGCGCTGCGACCTGGTGCTGGGCGGCGGCGGGGTCCGCGGGCTCGCACACATCGGTGCGGCGATGTCCCTCGAGGAGCACGGCTTCGAGGTGGTCCGGGTGGCGGGCGCATCCGCCGGTGCGCTCATGGGCGCGTTCCTGGTCGCGGGCGTCCCCGCCACGGAGGCCGCCGCGCGGTTCGAGGGCCTCGACCTGCGTGCCTTCGCCCTGTCCGACGTGCTGGGGCGGCTGTCGACCAAGCGGGCGATCGGCGGGATCATCGACCGGTTCACCGCGGATCCGGTCGATCCGCTCGAGTGGATCCGGGAGGTCCTCGAGGAGGGCGGGATCGCGACCTTCGGTGACGTGCGCCTCACCGACGACGAGATCCCACCGGAGCTCCGCTACCGCCTGGTGGTGCGCTGCCTCGACGTCGTGCAGCGACGTGTCGTCCGGCTGCCCTGGGACTACGACCGCTACGGGCTCGAACCCGACGAGCAGTCGGTCGCCGAGGCGATCCGGGCGTCGATGTCGATCCCCTTCGTCTACGACCCGGTGCCGATCGGCGAGCTCGAGGCAGGTAGCGGCGGCCTGCTCGTCGACGGGGGCCTGACGTCGGGGTTCCCCGTGTCGATCTTCGACCGCACCGACGACCGTCCGCCGCGGTGGCCGACCTTCGGTATCCGCCTGCTGGCCCGGGAACCCCCGCGGTCCGAGCTGCCGGACGACGCCGCGACGGTCCGGATGATCCTCGAGGCGCTGCTCGACGCCAGCGACCTGCTCGAACCGCTGACGGCGTGCGACGAGCGCCGCACCGTCCGCATCGACGTGAGCGAGGTCGGCGCGCTCGAGGTCGACCTGGGCGACGCCGAGGACGTGGTCAGCCGCGGCCGCGACGCGATGGACGCCTTCCTGGCGGAGTGGGACGACGACGCCTACTGCGCCGAGTGCCGGCAGGCGGACCTCACTCGCCGGGCAGCCGCACGACCCGCGAGCTCCGACGCAGCCCTGCAGCCCGGAGCCGACGGATCAGCTCACCCGAGCTGACGGGCTGCGCACCGAGCGCGATGGCCCGCTCCCGCACCTCCGCGGGCACGTCGTAGTGGTCGCCCTGGAACCACTCCCGGCGCAACCCGAGCTCGGCCGCGAAGCCGTGCAGCTCCTCGAGCGACCGGTCGCTCACCAGGTGCGCCCACCGCCGACCGCGGTGGGGCCAGATCGCCGCGTCGACGAGGACCGCCATGCGCCGGGATCGTAGGCGCGACGGGGGCCCTACCCTGCACCCACCCCCGTCGTTCCCGCCCGATCGGAGCCCGCGTGCCCGCACCGCCGTCGCGCGCGGAGCTCGAGCGGCGTCTCGCCGCGGTCCGTGCGGCCCTCGTCGAGGTCCCGCCGCATGCGGCGGCCGGGACCCGCGACCGGCTCCACGCCGAGCTGGCCCGCCTGCAGCGGGCGCTCCGCTCGGGGACGTCGAGCTCGCACGACCCGCCGGGCAGCCCTAGACGCGGGTGAGTCCAGCCGCGGGTGTCGGAAGATCCGGGCACCCTGATCCGCACGCTGCCGAGTGAGCCGTGCCGCGCGCCAAGGCGGCGATGTCGAGGGCATCCGGTCGTGCGCCATGATGGCGATGTCGAGAGCATCCAGCAGCGCGCCGACGGACGTCGTCACACCCGCTGCCGGTCCCGCGTGCGGGTCCGGACCCGTCGCCGGTGGATGCCCCGTCTCGCCGCCGGTGAGCCCGGTGGGATGCCGAGCAGGTGCGTCCGCGCCACGCGTCGGCTCGTCGCCCGCGGTCCCGGCTTGGTGGAGGTTCATGGGCATCGAACCGATCACCCGTGAGATCGCGGTCCCACGCGGGGTCGACTGGCGGTGGTCGATGGTCAGCGACGCTCACGGCCCGGGGGCATGGTTGTGCGACGACGGCGCCGAGGTCGAACGCCGGGCGGGTGGACGGATCTCGCTGCGCTGGCACAGGTTCGGGACCTTCACGGGCCTGGTCGAGGCCGTCGAACCCACCGCCGGTTCTCTCTCCGCTGGATGGCTCCGGCCCGACAGCGACCCCGCGCTGCACGAACCTCGCCCCACGACCAGGTTCTCGCACCCCGCCGGCCCCAGCCGACCCCGCGCTGCACGAACCTCGCCCCACGACCAGGTTCTCGCACCCCGCCGGCCGTCGACCACCGCGTCGCGCACCTCGCCGGCGACAACGACCGGTCGGTCTCGAACCCCGCTCGGACGGTGCAGCAGCCGCGGTTCGTCCGGTGGGATCGACACCGCGGGGCTGTCCGTCCGCATCACCCCCCGACGACCTCACTCCCGGGTGAGGAACAGCTGCCACTCCAGGGTCGCCTCGTCGGACACCGACAGCACGATCGTCGCCGAGGGCACCTCGACGTCGAACTCGCTCAGCACGATCTCGGTGGTGCCGGCCACGAGCAGCCCCGTCTCGGTCACCACCGCCTGGAGGTGCACCTCGACCTCCCGCGCCACCTCGAGCAGCGTGAGGGTCCCGGAGGTGGTGAGTTCGATCACCTCACCGACCGGCGGGATCTCCGGGAGGTCGATCGTCCCCGCGAGCTCGAAGGAGGCGGCCGCGTCGGGACCCAGCTCCGAGCGCACGCGCGCGTCACGACGGCCGTCGTCGCTGACCAGCGCCGTCAGGTCCACCTCGATCCGGGCGGTGGTGACCGTCGCACCGTCGAACAGGACCTCGCCGCTGACCTCCGGGGTGCGTCCGACCGCCGTCGAGTTGCCCACCCCGGCGAGCTCCTCCTGGATGCGGTACCCGGCGAAGGTCCCGCGTCCCTCCTCGCGGTCGAAGGGCCGGGACCGGTCGACGACCCATCGGCCGTCCAGGTCCTCGGGGGCGCGCGGTGGCCCGACCTCCTCGGGCTCCTCCGGCACGTCGCCCACGTCCTCGCCCACGACGTTGCCGAGCTCCTCGACCGGCGGTTCCTCGGCCGGCGGATCCTCCTCGGGGGCGTCACGCAACCCCGGCAGCCCCTCCTGCTCCTGCTGGAGTGCCCGCTCGGCGTCGACCTGCTCGGGCTCGTCGCCCCCGAGGAACCACACCAACCCCACGACCGCAGCGGCGGCCACCGCGGTCAGCACGCCCAGCACCACCCACCGGCGCGACGACCGTGAGGACGCGGCGTTGGACATCAGCGCACCTCGACGCACGTGATCGACCGCGGACGACCGGCCCATGGGGCCCGCGGGCGGACCACCGTACCCCGCCGGGCGGATCGCGCGGCAGAACCGTGCCGCTGCGCGGTCACCGCGCCACGTCGTGGTGTCGAGGGGGACGCGCACGGACCGGGCCGTACCGGCGCAGCAGCCACACCGCCGCCAGGACGAACCACAGGTCCGCGACGGTGTTGAACACCCGCTGCGACAGGCCGGGCACGAGCCCCACCCCGAGGGTGTGGGTGAGGAACCCGGCGAGGGCGAGGCCGCCGAGCGCCACCGACCAGCGTGCGAGCCGCGGCGCGTGCCCGCGGATCCGGCCCGCCACGACCAGCGGCGTGGCGATCAGCGCCAGGTAGCCGGTGCCGGCGATGCCGACGTGGAGCGTGTCGAGCAGGGTGGTGCCGGCACCCGGGCATCCGTCGGTGCACGGGACGGCGGCCACCGCGAGGGTGAGCACACCCGCCACGGCACACAGGACCGGCCCCGTCCGGCCCTGCCCGGGCAACCCGCGGTCCAACGCCCAGGCGAAGGCCACCAGCGCCACCCCCGAGACGACCAGCGACGCCCGCACGAGCGTGGCGGGCACCGGCGGCGCGCCCAGCGCGAAGGTCTCGCTGATCGCCTGGCGCAACGGGTCGTAGCCCGGGATCAGCGCACCGGCCACCCCCCACGCCCCGACGTACAGCGCGACCCCGACGACCCCGACGAGGGCGGTCGCCGCGATCCTCGGATCGCGTGCATCCCCCGCGCTCAGGACGGCACCACGCGGGACGGGATGTCCGCGACGTCACGCGCCACGGCGCGGTTCGGTGGGCTGACGGCCAACTCGATCATCTGGGACGGTCACGACCCGGGCAGGGTGCCACGCCGTGGCCCGACGTGGGGCCCCGTGCGACGACCCGTCCGACGTGGGCTCGCGTGCGACCACCGCCTACGGTGCGGGGTCGGACCCCGCACCGTGACGTCGAGGAGGGATCGATGCCCGACCGCAGGCCCTGGGACCCGACCGGCAAGGTGGCGGTGGTCACCGGCGCATCGAGCGGCATCGGTGAGGCGACCGCTCGCCGGTTGGCCCGGCTCGGGATGACCGTCGTCGCCGCTGCCAGACGCGAGGACCGACTCGCCACGCTGGCGGCGGCACAGCCGGGGATCGTGGCGCACGTCGCCGACGTCACCTCCACCGCCGACGTCGATGGTCTGGCGGCCAGGGTCCGCGCGGAGTTCGGTGCGTGCCACGCCCTGATCAACAACGCCGGGGTCCCGGGACGCGACCTCGAGGGTCGCGACGATCTCGACGAGGCGCTGCGCACGATCGAGATCAACCTCAACGGCACGATCCGTTGCATGGCCGCCTTCGCCGACCTGCTGGAGGCGAGCACCCCGAGCCGCGTGCTCAACGTCGCGTCGGTGGCCGGCAAGCTCGGCGTCGGCCGGGAGCCCTACGCCGCCTCGAAGTTCGGCCTGGTCGGGCTGAGTGAGGCGGCCGGCTTCTCCTGGGCGCACCGCGGTATCACCGTCAGCCAGGTCAACCCGGGGTTCGTCGAGACCGAGGGCTTCCCCCAGACCCACGTCAAGCGCACGCCGGCCCGCCGGGTGATCGGCACCCCGGAGGACGTGGCCCGCGCGATCCACCGCACCCTGCTCGACGGTGCCGCCGAACGCACGGTGCCCGCCTGGTACCGCGCCATCGTGGTGACCCGCCACGTGGCGGCTCCGCTGTTCCGGCGGGGCGCGAGCGGGTTCGAACGCGCCCGGCGGACCGGTCCCTGACCGGCCTGGGCAGCCACGGTCGCCGATCACCGCACCCCGACCCGGCACCGCAACGGCCCAGCCACGCACTGCCCGGCGGGCCTTTCGTCGGACCACGGCGGCCCTTGGACCCCCGACGGCCACACCCCGCGGCTGGTTGACTGGCCAGGCACCCTCGGAAAGGCGCTGCGCTGGCCCGCAACCTCTACCTCGCCTCCCTGGAACCGCGCTCGGGACGCTCGGTGGTGACCCTCGGGGTGATGGAACTGCTGACCAGACGGCTCGGCGACGTCGGCTTCTTCCGACCGGTGGTGCGCTCCGTCGACCACGACCCGCGCACCGAGCTGATCCGATCACGGTTCGGGCTGACCGAAGGACCTCGCGAGCTGGCCGGGTACGAGGCCGACGAGGTCGCCCGGCTGCTCGCCGACGGCCGCGGCGACGAGGTGTTCAAGGGGATCCTCGAGCGCTACAAGGCCCTGGAGGCGACACACGGGTTCGTCGTGTGCGACGGCACCGACTACACGGGCACCGTCGCCGCCCTCGAGTTCGACTTCAACGCCGAGGTGGCCAACCACCTCGGCGCCCCGGTGCTGGCGGTCGTCAACGGCGACGGGCGGTCGGCGCCGGCCGTGATCGACGCGCTGCGGCTGGCGCGCGAGTCGCTCCGTTCGGCCGGGTGCACCCTGGCGGCGGCCATCGTCAACCGGGTGGATCCCGACGACCTCGTGGAGGTCCGAGCCTGGGTGGAGGGCGCACCCGAGACGGAGCCGGTGTGGGTGCTGCCCGAGACCCCCCTGCTGTCGATGCCGACGGTCCGGGAGGTCGCCGAGGCGCTGGGCTGCGAGCTCAGTGGCGAGCGCACCGACCTCGAGCGGGAGGTGGCCGAGTTCAAGATCGCCGCGATGACCCTGCCGCGGTTCCTCGACCACGTGCACGAGGGCACGCTGGTGATCACGCCAGGCGACCGCGCCGACGTGGTGCTCGGTGCGCTGATGAGCCATCAGTCCACCAGCTTCGCGAACCTGGCGGGGATCGTGCTGACCGGCGGGTTGCCGCTGGACCCGACGATCGTGCGGCTGCTCGAGGGGCTCGTGGACCGCCCGGTCCCGATCCTGAGCACCGCGGCCGATACGTACACGACCACCACGCTGGTCGCCAACGTCCCGGCGGTGATCCGGCCCCACAGCAGCCGCAAGCTCGCCACCGCCCTGGGGCTGTTCGAGGAGCACGTCGACGGCGACGCGCTGGAGGAACGGATCGAGGTGGTGCGTCCGGAGCGCGTCACCCCGCTGATGTTCGAGTTCGAACTGATCCAGCGCGCCCGTGCGGACCGCAAGCACGTGGTGCTGCCCGAGGGCACCGACGAACGGATCCTGCGTGCCGCGGAGATGCTCACCCGCCGCCGGATCGTCGACCTGACCCTGCTCGGGGACGAGGACGAGGTGCGCTCCCGGGCGACGGCGCTCGGGGTCGACCTCGGCGACATCCCCGTGATCGACCCGGCCACCTCGCCGTTGCGCAACCGCTTCGCCGCCACCTACCTCGACGTCCGCAAGCACAAGGGCATCACCTGGGAGCTCGCCTACGAGACCCTGGTCGACGTCAGCTACTTCGGCACGCTGATGGTCCACGAGGGGCTCGCCGACGGGATGGTGTCCGGCGCGGCCCACACCACCCAGCACACGATCCGGCCGGCGTTCGAGGTGATCCGCACCGCCGCCGGCGTGTCGGTGGTGTCCTCGGTGTTCCTGATGGCGCTGGCCGACCGGGTGCTGGTGTACGGCGACTGCGCCGTGGTCCCCGAACCGGACGCCGAGGAGCTCGCGACCATCGCGATCAGCTCCGCGGACACCGCCGCGAACTTCGGCATCGAACCGCGGGTGGCGATGCTGTCCTACTCCACCGGGGAGAGCGGCAAGGGGGAGTCCGTCGAGCGGGTCCGCGAGGCCACCCGACTGGTCCACGAACGCCGCCCCGACCTCGAGGTGGAGGGCCCGATCCAGTACGACGCCGCGATCGACGCCGCCGTCGGCGAGGCCAAGCTGCCCGGGTCGAAGGTGGCCGGACGCGCCACCGTGTTCGTGTTCCCGGACCTCAACACGGGCAACAACACCTACAAGGCGGTGCAGCGCTCGGCGGGCGCGGTGGCGATCGGCCCGGTGCTGCAGGGTCTCAACAAGCCGGTCAACGACCTGTCCCGCGGGTGCACGGTCGACGACGTGATCAACACCGTGATCATCACCGCGATCCAGGCCCAGGACTGAGGGGACGAACGCATGCAGGTGCTGGTGCTCAACTCGGGCAGTTCGTCGATCAAGTACCGGCTGTTCGGTGACGGGGGGGACGGTGGCATGACCCCCGGCGCCACCGGTGGGGTAGCCGCGGCGCTGGAGGAACTCGCCGCGGGGTTGATCGAGCGGATCGGGGAGTCCGAGGGTCGGCTGACCCACCGGATCACCCGTGGCAGCACCCGCGAGGAGCAGGTGGAGGAGCGCCGCGTCGCCGACCACGCCGACGGGTTCGATGCGCTGATCCGCGTGCTGGAGGAGGCGGAGCTGATCTCCGCGCTCGCCGCGATCGGGCACCGGGTCGTCCACGGTGGTGCCGAGTTCGTCGCCCCGACGGTGATCGACGACCGGGTGATCGAGCGGATCCGGGCGCAGATCCCCCTCGCACCGCTGCACAACCCGGCCAACCTCACGGGCATCGAGGTGGCGACGCGGCTGCGACCCGACGTCCCCCAGGTCGCGGTGTTCGACACCGCCTTCCACGCCACGCTGCCACCGCACGCCTACCGGTACGCCGTCGCCGAGGAGGTGGTGACCCGCCACGGGGTCCGCCGCTACGGCTTCCACGGGACCTCGCACGCCTACGTGTCACGCCGCGCGGCGGAACACCTCGGCCGTGACGACCTGGCGATGATCACCCTCCATCTCGGCAACGGCGCGTCGGCCGCCGCGATCGACGCGGGTCGCAGTGTGGACACCTCGATGGGGCTGTCGCCGCTGGAGGGCCTGGTGATGGGCACCCGGTCGGGCGACCTCGACCCCGCCGTGGTGTTCCACCTGGTCCGGCAGGCCGGCATGTCCCTCGACGAGGTGGACGAGCTGCTCAACCGTCGCAGCGGGCTGGTCGGGATGTGCGGCGACAACGACCTGCGCGTGGTGCAGCAGCGTGCCGACCACGGCGACGAGGCCGCCGCGACCGCGCTGGAGGTGTACGCCTACCGGCTGCGCAAGTACGTGGGGGCGTACACCGCCGCGCTCGGCCGGCTCGACGCCCTGGTGTTCACCGCCGGGGTGGGCGAGAACGACGCGGCGATGCGCGCCCGGGTGGTGGACGGGCTCGGCGTGCTCGGCCTCACGATCGACCCGGAGCGCAACACCGCGGCGGACGTGCACGCGGCGCCCGACGGGGTCGCCGACCTGCATCCGGACGGTGCCGCGGTGGCCGTGCTCGCCGTCGCCACCGACGAGGAACGCGAGATCGCCACCGAGAGCCTGCAGGCGGTCCGCGCCGGCTGACGAGCCCGCGTGACCTCACGGCGCGGCGGCGTCCCGCGACTCCAGGGGGGCCACCTCGGCGGGTTCGGCGGCACCGCCGGGCGGCGGCAGCTCCGTGGGTCGCTGCGGTCTGCGCAGCACGCCGAGCGCACCGAACCCCACCACGGCCATGCCGAGCGGCACCCACGGCACCCCGGTGGCCGTCTCGGGGTCGTGCAGCCCGCCGAACACCAACAGCCCGAGCCCGGCGGTCGCCAGCGTCACCCCGAGGCCGGCACGGATCCGCGACGGACGGGAGCGGGGCGCCCCGGCGTGCTCGAACCGGCCGAACAGCGGCAGCAGCAGCGCGACCGCAGCGGTGCACGCGAGCCACCACAGCGGCCGCTGCCACCACCACGTGGCGTCGATCGTCTCGCGGCCGGGCCAGACCCCCGTCGGGATCAGCGCCGCCGCGACCGCGACCATCGCGGTCATGTGCCACAGGTACAGGGTCATCGTGAAGGACCCGGTGACCACGACCGTCCCCCACACCCGCGGGCGGTCGAGCAGCCGCTCGGCCGGACCTCGCAGCCCGAGGGCGAGGCCGACCTGCCCCACCGCCAGCGCCAGCAGGGCGATCGACGGTGGCGAGTTGTTGCTCCGGGTGGCGCCGTCGACCCCCACCATCGAGACGGGGTAGCCGAGCCGCTGGGTCAGCACCAACAGGAGCCCGTAGCCGACCAGCCCCATCGCGAGCGCGCCCCCGGCGCTGCGGGGCAGCCATCCCCGGACGTCCGCGTCGCCGTCGGCCGCCCGGTCGCTGTCGTGCCACAGGTACCCACCCTGGTGGACCGCGCCCCAGATCCACAGGAAGTTGCTCCACCCCACGGCCGGGACGCCGGCGAGGTGCAGGGCGTCCACGGCCACCGCCACCCCGACGAACAGCAGCAGCGCCGACGGTCCGAGACGCTCGTGCAGCTCGTAGGTCAGCGGGACCAGCGCGCAGATCACGAGGTAGGCGGCCAGGAACCACACGGGCACGATCGCGACCTGGGTCGCGAACTGCAGCAGGCTGCGGGGGATGCCCAGGTAGGCCAGGGCACCGGCGACCGGGATCCACAGGACCACGACGGGGACCACCGGGCGCAGGAGCCGTCGGGCCCGCCCGCGCACCCAGTCCGCCCACGTGACCCCCTTCCGGCGGGCGGAGCGGTAGGCGGCGGCGTTGGCGTACCCCCCGACGAAGAAGAACAGCGGCATCACCTGGAAGATCCAGGTCAACCAGTGCGTCCACGGCTCGAGCGTCAGCAGGTTGACAGCGTCGAGCTGCCCGTCGCGGACGGTGATCACCGCCAGCAACCAGTGGCCGTAGACGACCACCACGATCGACAGCAGCCGCAGCGCGTCGGCGTAGCGGTTGCGCCCCGCCGGGGTGCGGGCGGCGATCTCCTCGGCGGTGAGCGGGATCCGGCTCACGGGTGACCTCCTCGCGGGTGCGCCACGGGCGCTCGAGCGCAGCAACCCTACGTTGCCCCACCCCCGGAACCAGCGATGGGTGGGAGGGTCACCCGTCGTGGACGACGTCGATCACGATCCGCTGGGGGTCGTCGAACCGGTCGATCAGGACGGCCCGTTCGGCGTCGACGCCGACGAAGAAGGTCTGGATGCCCTCGAAGATCGTGTCGTGCACCACCTCGAGGACCACCCCGCCGGTACCCGGGACCGCGTCCTCATCGAAGCGGTCGATCTCCTCCGGCAGCTCGGGCGGAAGGGTGACGTTGGACAGCGACACGGCGAGCACGGCCTCACCCTCCACGGCGATCGGTTCCCCGGAGCCCTGCGACGTGGCTTCGTCGACGTAGCGGACGTCCCAGCCCGCCACACCGTCACCCTCGATCTCGAACACGACCCGGTCGAAGCCCTCGTGGGTGCCGACGCGCACGTCGGTGACCGCGACCACGCCCGGCTCACCGGCGTCGCTCACCGGGCCGGTGGACGGCTCGCCCTCCAGACGCTGGGTGGCGTCGTCGGGCCCCTCGGTCGGCTCCTCGGCGGGGGTCGGCTCCTCGGCGGGGGTCGGCTCGGCGGCCGGGTCGTCCTCGACGCCGTCCTCGGGCGACTCCACCGGGTCCTCGGGGATCGCGGGTTCCTCGAACCCCTCGCCGGGAGCGCAGGCCGCGGCGATCAGCGCAGCGGCACCGAGCGCGGCGAGCAGCACGGCCGGGCGACCGCGTGACCTCCGCGTCGTGCGGGCACGGTTCCGAGGTGCGATGGGGGCTCCTCCGGTCGGGAGCCACCGGGGTACCTCGCACCCGCCGTCACGTGCCACCCCTCCCCCGTGGTCGATGGCCGGGGACCGACCGACCGGTGGGCCGCGGCCACGCGGACAGGTCCCTACCCCGTGGTCTCGGCGCGCTGCTCGAGGATCCGTGCCCGACAGGCCGTGAGGAGGGCGGCGACCTCGCGGCGGTACGTCTCGGTTACCAGCCGCCCGTCGTCGATGTGCTCCCACGCCCGCGGGATGCACACGGTCGGTGCGAGCAGGTCGACCCGCTTGTGCTCGAGGATCTCGGTCAGGTGCGCCTGCGCGCGGCGCCCGCCGCCCCGTCCGGCCGCGCTGAGCACCGCGGTCGGACGGTCCTCGAGCGGGGAGTCCTTGCCGCGCGACACCCAGTCGATCGCGTTCTTGAGCACGCCGGAGACCGACCGGTTGTACTCGGGTGTGGCGAGCAGGAGCCCGTCGGCGGCACCGATCGCCTCCCGGAGCTCGCGGACCGGTGCGGGGAACCCATGCTCCTCGAGGTCGCGGTCGTACAGGGGCACGTCGTGGAGCCGGCGGATCACCACCTCGACGTCGGCGGGGGCCAGCTCCTGACAGGCACGCAGCAGCACGGTGTTGTGCGAGTGGCGGCGCAGGCTGCCCGAGATGCCGAGCAGCGTCAGGGTGGTGGGCACGGTGGCTCCGGATCGGGGGGTGCGGGACCGGTCACCCGTCGAAGGGTGGGGCGACGTCCGGGTCGGGTCGCCCCTCGGCCGGGTCGTGGTGGTGGGGGTGGGCGTGGGTGTCGACGTAGGCGGGCGGGGCGGTCTCGCCGGGTGCCGGCTCGTGGACCAGTCCGCCGCGGTCGGGTGTCACCGGTCGCAGCTCGTGCACCTGGCCGCTGACGACGAAGCGGGCGAGGTCGAGGCCGATCCGCTCGGGGTCGAGGCGCTCGGCGACCCGCGGTGCCGTGTCGGGCTCCGCGGCGAGGTCGCGTTCCTCGACCTCGATCGGGGTGCCGGTGCGGTCGAGGAGCACGAGCACCGTCGGACGGTCGGGGTCCTCGGGCCGTTGCCGGACGACGACCGCCACCTCGCCGCTGGTGAGGCGCACCAGCGAGCCCACGGGGTAGCGACCGAGCAGCTGCCGGAAGGCAGCGACGGCCCGCGGGTCGAGCCCCTGCCCTGCCGCTGACGACAGCAGCTCCAGGGCCCCGTGGCGGTCGAGGGGGTCGCGGTACGAGCGTCGGCTGGTCACCGCGTCGAAGCAGTCGGCCACCGCCACCAGCCGGCTCGGGATCGACGGCTGCCGGGCGGTCAGCTCGGGGTACCCGGATCGGTCGTAGGCGGCGTGGTGCTCCAGCAGGATCGCGGCCGCCGGGTGGTACAGCCCGTCGCCGGTGGACAGCAGCAGCGCCGCGCCGTCGACCGGGTGGCGCTGCACCAGCCGCCACCCCTCCTCGTCCAACCGGCCGGTGCCGGTCAGCACCTCCTGCGGGACGTACACCTTGCCGATGTCGTGCAGCAGCCCGCCGAGACCGAGCACCATCACCTGCTCGCGGCGCAGGCCGATCAGCTGCCCCAGCGCCACCGACAGCAGGCACACGTTGACCATGTGGAAGTAGGTGTACTCGTCGTAGGACTTCACGGCGCTGAGCAGGAGCCCGTACCCGGGGTCGTGCGCCACCTCGTCGTGCAGGTGCTCGACCACCCCGGTCGCGGCGACGAGATCGACCGGATCACCCGCCGCGATGCGGGTCGAGGCGCTCCGCAGCAGGCTGATGCCGCCGGCGTAGGCGCGACGCAGCTCCGCGAGGCGCTCCTGCCAGGGGGTCTCGTCGCGGTGGGCGACCCGCACGGCGTTGAGGCGCAGCCCGCCGAGGTCGCCGTCCCCGACCGGCGCACCGGTCAGGATCCCCAGGAGCCGGTCGAGATCCTCGGGGGTGAGGCCGGCGGTGAAGGTCAGCGACGTGACACCCGCCTGCTCGAGGTCCTCTGCGAGCCGGCCGAGCGACAGCGACTCGCGGGGCAGCAGGGTGGCGCCGAGGTAGAACCCACCGTGGTCGACGAACAGCGACGGGTCGGACGGCGCCGTCCGGTCCTGGAGCGCCCGGGCACGCGCGAGCAGGGCCCGTCCCAGGGCGAGCCGCTCGGGGTGGCCCGGCGGGTAGAGCCGGGCGGACTGCCGCGCCTTGGCCAGCTCCCGCAGGAACGCCCCTGCGAGCTCCAGCCGCTGCTCCTCCACCGCCGCCATCAGCGTCCCCCCGACGTCCGGGCGAGGCGGCGTGCCCGCCAGCGCAGGCGGAAGGCAAGCTGCGGCTCGCCCGGTCCCGTGGCCAGTTCCCGGAGCGCGCGGATCCCGGGATCCCCGCACCTGCTGAGGACGTCGAGGCAGCGGCGCTGGACCCCGGCGTCGGTGCTGCGACGAGCGAGCGTCGCGAGCTCCGGCGCCGCCGCTGCCGGCGGCTGGTGCGCCAGCGCGTCGACCACGGCGCGCTGCACCACGAGCTCCGGACGGCACGCCAGGCGGGACAGGAGCGGCGTCTGGAGCTCACGGTCGCCGGCGCCGACCAGCAGTGGCAGCATCCTCGCGATCACCTGCGGATGCTGCCGGGTCACCTCGTCGTGGAGGACGTCGTGGTGACCGTCGACGAGGTCCGACAGCAGTGTCGCCAGTCGCCGCGCGACCGGGTCGGCGAGGTCGGCCCCGAGCGCCTGCACGACCGGGGCGATCGCTGCGGCCCCGAGGGGCCGCAGCACCGCCGCCTCCAGCGGGTGACCCTGCCGGCTGTGCGCGACCGCCGCCTCGGCGACGACCGTCCCGGTGAGCGCGCCGTCGATCGCGCGCTCGATCGCCACCGCGACGGCCTGCTCGGCGACCGTGGCGGCGTGCTCGAGGGCACCGAGCAGCTCACTGACGGCGGATGCGTCGCCGGCGCGGACCGCATCTCGGAGGTGGTCGACGACGTTGTCGAGCAGGGCGATGGTGTGCTCGTCCCGCGGACCGGCGGCGAGCACGTCGACGAGGGCGGTGAGCGCGAGGGACCGCCGATCGGCGACCCCCTCGGGCACCCCACCGGCCAACTCGCGGTGCTCCTCGGCGACCGTCGCCGCCCCGCTGGTCGCAACGGTCGGCCCCAGGGGCGCGGCGCCAGCGGGCTGCCGCGCCGCGTCGTCCCGAGGGTCGGACGGTGCCACGGGCGAGCTTCCGCCCTGGACGAGCGCGGCGACCAGACGGAGCAGCGTGCCGTGACGGCCGGCCATCCTGCCCACCTCGCGGGCGAGGGCGTCCGGGTCACCGCCCTCGTGCCGCGCCACGGTCACGAGCAGCATCGCGAGCGCGACGTCGTTCAGGTGGCCGGCGTAGCGTTCGGCGAACCCGTCGTCGGCGAGGCGGTCGATCACCAGCCGCCCGAACCGCGCCTGCTCCGGGGGTGGCAGCGCGGCGACGAGCCCGGCCGCGCGACGGAACAGGGTGGTGCGCACCGGTCCCTCGAGACGATCGGACAGCGTCCGCAGGCGTTCGTAGAGACGGTCGGCGGTGTCGTCGGGCCGCAACCGCAGCGCGTCGATCTCCTCGGGGGTCGGTGCCGGGTCCCCGTCGACGTCGTCGAGCACCGCCGTGACCTCGTCGGCGATCTCCTCACCGTCGGCCGCCTCCGGAGCGCCCGCCGCGGAGCGGATCGCAGCGACCCCCGCCTCGGCGAGCAGCGGCGCGATGCCGCCGGCCTCCTCGATGTCGTGGGGATCGCGGGAGAGCAGGTCGTACCACCGGCCGAGCTCCTCGCGCGACGGGACGTCGTCCAGCACGACGTGCTCGATCCGTCGCTCGTAGCAGGCGTACGCGAGCCGCCGGGTCGCCGGATCGTCGACGACCCTCCCGTCGATCTCGAACCGGCCCGTGTGGACCTCGAGCGCGACGGGCCCGGCACGCAGCGCCGCCCGTGCCGTCTCCTCGATCCGCGTCGCGGCGGTGACGAAGGCCTCGCCCTCGACCGCGCCCGGGTAGAGCCGGTGGACCCCGAACCCCGCCGCGAGCTGGCGGAGCAGCGCGTGCGCGTCCGCCGTCACATGCCGTGCATCGCCGTCGATCACCGCTCCGATGCGCGTGCCACACACCGGGCCGCACCTCCCGGTGGTACGGCGGACCGTAGCGCCGTCGCGGCGCGTCGCCGCAGAAGCGGCTCCGCAACGGGGCCGGCGTCGATGCCGGTCAGGCGTCGGTCGCGTCGTGCTCGTGCAGCGGATCCTCCGGGAGCGGCTCGACCTTCGGCCGGGCGCGTCGACGACGGCGTGCGGGCACCAGGTCACGCATCTCCTCGAGCTTGCCGAAGCACAGCAGCCGGTCACCGGCCTCCAGCACCCGGTGGCCACGCGGGTTGGGGATCACCCTGGTGCCGCGTGTCAGGGTCAGCACCGTGATGTCGCGTTCACGCAGCCCGGAGTCCTCCAGCGTCCGCCCGAGGATGTCCGCACCCTCCCGCACGAGCAGTTCCGCGACGCCGTAGCCGGTGCTGACCGTGAGCCGCTGGCGCACGTCGAGCTCGGGGAACGCGACCTGGTTCGCGACGTAGTCGACCACGGCACCGGCGATGTCCAGTTCCGTCGCGGTCTCGATGCCCTCGAGGCCCGGTGACGAGTTGACCTCCATGATGCTCGGACCCTCGTCGCCTTCCAGCATGTCCACACCCGCGATCTTGAGCCCCATGATCTGCGCGGCCCGGACGGCGACCCGTTGGTACTCCTCGTCGAGCTCGACGGCCTCGACCCGCCCGCCACGGTGCACGTTGGAGCGGAACTCGTCCCCCTCGGCGATCCGGCGCATCGCGGCGACGACCCGGTCGCCGACGACGAAGGCACGGATGTCCCGGCCCTTGCTCTCGGCCACGAAGCGCTGGATCAACACGTTCTGCCTCGTCGACTGGAGCGTCTCGATCACCGCGCCAGCGACCTTCCGGTCAGGGGCGAGGATCACCCCGATCCCCTGGGTGCCCTCCAGCAGTTTGATCACCACGGGGGCACCGCCGACCCGCTCGATCGCAGGCATCACGTCGGCGCGGTCACGGACGAAGGTGGTCGCCGGGATGCGCACGTCGTGGCGGGCGAGGATCTGCATCGAGCGCAGCTTGTCCCGCGAGTTGGCGATGCTGGCCGCGGTCGTGGGCGTGTACACGTCCATCTGCTCGAACTGCCGCACCACCGCCATCCCGAAGAAGGTGATCGAGGCGCCGATCCGCGGAAGCACCGCGTCGTAATCCGGCAGGGGCTTGCCGCGGTACTGCAGGTCGGGCTCGTCGTCGGACAGGTCGATCGCGAACCGCAGCGTGTCGAACACGCGCACCCGGTGGCCGCGCTCCTCGGCCGCGGCGACGAGACGGCGGGTGCTGTAGCTCTCCCGCGCACGTGACAGGATGGCGAGCTTCACGACGGTCCTCTCGGGTGGTCCGTACCGCACGCTAACAGCCGCGGACGTGGGGCCGCGCCGGCCGGATGGCCCCTCCGGCACGCTGGCGACCGACCGCGGTCAGCGTGCAGCGCTGCTCTCGGCCATCGCGTGCAACGGCGGGTTGGCCTCCGGCGGAACCTGCTCCTCCGGCGAAGGTGGTCCCGGAGGTGTGCCGTCGCCGAAGGGCGACCCGCCGAACTCCTCGCGGAAGTGCGGCGAGGCCCAGTTCCGAAGGTCCGGCCCGAGGGGCACGATCCCGGTCGGGTTGATGTCCCGGTGCACCTCGTAGTAGTGGCGCTTGATGTGGGTGAAGTCGACCGTGTCGCCGAACCCCGGCGTCTGGAACAGGTCGCGGGTGTACGCCCACAGCACCGGCATCTCGGTGAGCTTGTTGCGGTTGCACTTGAAGTGGTTGTGGTAGACGGCGTCGAACCGCACCAGCGTGGTGAACAGCCGGATGTCCACCTCGGTGATGGTCTCGCCGACGAGGTAGCGCTGACCGGCCAGGTGCTCCGAGAGCCGGTCCAACCGTGCGAACAGGGCGTGGAAGGCGCGCTCGTACGCCGAGGCCGTGCCGGCGAACCCCGCGCGGTACACGCCGTTGTTGACATCCTCGTAGATCGCCTCGGAGAGGGCGAGGATCTCGTCGCGGTGACGCTCCGGGAACAGATCCGGCGCACCCTCACGATGGAACGCGCGCCACTCCGTCGACAGGTCGAGCGTCATCTGGGCGAAGTCGTTGGTGACGACCTCGCCACGCTCGATGTCGATGATCGCCGGGACCGTGATGCCCCGGTCGTAGTCGGGGAAGCGGGCCTCGTAGGCGTCCTTCAGCCGCGGGATCCCGAGGACGGGGTCGAGCCCGTCAGGGTCCTGGTCGAAGCGCCAACTGGACGCGTCGTGGGTCGGCCCGGCGATGCCCATCGTGAGCACGTCCTCGAGGCCGAGGAGCCGCCGCACGATGATCGCGCGGTTCGCCCAGGGGCACGCGCGAGCGGCCACCAGGCGGTAGCGGCCGGGCTCCACGGGCCAGCCATCTGCGCCGTCCCGGGTGATCCGGTCGGTGATGTAGGTGGTGTCCCGCTCGTACTCGTCCTCGACGTAGCGGGCCGTGTCGTCGTCGCTCATCTGCTCGACCGTAGCGGGTCCCTCGTTCCCCATCGTCCGTGGCCGGACAGGGGTGCGGATGGGTCCCGCAGACACCCCGCACGGCGACGTGACCACGCGACGCGGGCCCTGCGGCTCGGTGTCCGCGTCCGGTGACGAGCCCGGTCGCTCAGGTCCCTCGGGTGTGCTCCGACCAGGACTGGCCGTCCCACCAGCGTTCCCCGTCGCCCGACGGGTTGGGGTACCAGCCGGCCGGGATCGCGGCGGCGTCCGTGGACCCCTGCGCGCCCGTCGCCGTACCGGCGTCGGCCCCGGTGTCCTGGGCGGGATGGACGTGCTCGGTCCAGCGCTGCCCGTCCCACCAGCGCTGCCCGGCCCCCCCGGAGGGGTCCGGGTACCAACCGGCCGGGATCTCGGGCTGAGCCTCCCTTGCGGGTTGCGCTTCGGTGGCGGCCTCAGACACCGCGGCGGTCTCGGACGCCGCCTGCGCCGGTTCGGCCGGTGCCTGGTCGGTCGCGACCGCCTCGGCATCCTCGGTGACCGCCGCGTGGACCTCCTCGCCCATCGTCGCCTCGACCTCCTCGGCCACCGCTGCCTCGGGCTCGGCCACCGCTGGCGTCGCGGGATCGTGGGTCACGGCGTCCGATCCCGCCTCCGGAGCGACGGGCTGATCGGTCGATCCAGCGTCACCCTCGTCGGCGCGCGCGGCGGACGTCTCCTCAGCCGCGAGCGCGCCGGCCTCGTCGGTGGACGCTGCGGCGTCGAGGGCGTCGTCGTGCCCGCGCACGTGCTCGCTCCAGGCCTGCCCGTCCCACCAGCGCTGCGAGGAGCCGCCGGACGGGTCGGGGTACCAGCCGGCCGGGATCTCCGGCTGGGCGTCACCAGCGTCGGCACCCTCGCCCGCCGTCTGCGCGGCGCTCG
>SKNO01000033.1 GCA_007120465.1 Nitriliruptoraceae bacterium | reverse complement strand
GCGGCCGCGGTGAGCGCGGCCGCCGCACCACCGCCGGGGGTCGGCTCCCGGGAGGCGAGCGCCTCGAGGAAGCCGGCGAGCGGTGTCGCCGCACCGGTCAGGACAGCCCCACGATCTCGCCGTTCTCGTCGAGGTCGATGCGCTCGGCGGCCGGCGTCGTGGACAGCCCGGGCATCGTGCGCATGTCGCCGCTCAGCGGGTAGATGAACCCGGCACCGACCGACGCACGGACCTCGCGGACGGGCAGCCGCCACCCGGTCGGTGCCCCCTTCAGGGTCGGGTCCGACGAGATCGACAGGTGCGTCTTCGCGATGCAGACCGGCAGGTCCCCGAAGCCGTTGGCCTCGTACTCGTCGAGGGCCTTGGCTGCCGGGGCGGCGTAGTCGACGCCGTCGGCGCCGTACACCTTGGTCGCCACGGCCTCGATCTTCTCGCGCAGCGACGCCTCCGACGGGTACAGGAAGGCGAACTCGGAGGGCTCCTCGGCGGCCTCGGCCACCGCCTCGGCGAGCTCCACCG
Organism: Nitriliruptoraceae bacterium; assembly: GCA_007120465.1. Lineage (GTDB taxonomy): Bacteria > Actinomycetota > Nitriliruptoria > Nitriliruptorales > Nitriliruptoraceae > CSSed11-175R1. Next base: position 6,284 of record SKNO01000033.1, on the reverse strand, counting down.
CGCCGGTCCTCCCGTCGGTGAAGTGGTTGCTGACCGCGACGCGGGCCCCCATCCCCTCTGCGATCTCACGGATCGCGTCGTGCTCGGAGGCGTGGTCGGTCGGGAAGGCGTTGATCGCCACGACCGGGGACACGCCGTGCACCCGGATGTTCTCGATCTGCTTGCGCAGGTTGTCCGCTCCGGCGTGGACGTCGTCGGGGTTCTCTGCCAACAGCTCGTCGGGCAACGGCCGGCCGGCCACGATGCGGTGGCGGCCGGAGTGGGCCTTGAGCGCCCGCACGGTGGCCACCAGCACGGCCGCGTCCGGCGTCAGCCCGGACGTCCGGCACTTGATGTTGAAGAACCGTTCGGCGCCCATGTCGGCACCGAAGCCGGCCTCGGTGATGAGGAAGTCGCCACCGCGGATCCCGATCCGGTCCGCGACCACGGAGCTGTTGCCGTGGGCGATGTTGCCGAAGGGGCCGGCGTGGACCAGCACCGGCGTCTGCTCGAGCGTCTGCATCAGGTTCGGCTTGATCGCCTCGCGGAGGATCACCGCCATCGCCCCCGCCGCCCCGATGTCCTCGGCGGTGACCGGCTTGCCGCTCCCGTCGCTGGCCACCACGATCCGACCGAGGCGCGCGCGCAGGTCCGACAGCGAGGTGGCCAGCGCCAGGATCGCCATGACCTCGGACGCGGCGGTGATGTCGAACCCGGTCTGACGCGGGACCCCGTCGAGCCGTCCCCCGAGCCCCGCGACGATGTTGCGCAGCGCGCGGTCGTTGACGTCCAGGACCCGACGCCAGGTGATGCGGTGCGGGTCCAGCGCCGGCTCCTTGCCGTGGAACAGGTGGTTGTCCACCATCGCCGACAGCTGGTTGTGCGCGGCGGTGACCGCGTGCATGTCCCCGGTCAGGTGGAGGTTGAGGATCTCCATCGGCACGACCTGGCTGTAGCCACCGCCGGCCGCACCGCCCTTGATCCCGAAGGTCGGTCCCATCGACGGCTGGCGGATCGCCACCGTCGCCGTCCGGCCGAGCTGCTTGAAGGCCTGGCCGAGCCCGACGGTCGTGGTGGTCTTGCCCTCCCCGAGCGGGGTCGGGGTGATGGCCGACACCAGCACGTACCTCGCCCGTGGCCGATCCTCGAGCTCCTCGATGGCCTCCAGCTTGATCTTCGCGACGTGCTCACCGTAGGGCTCCAGCAGGTGGGAGCCGATCCCCAGGGCCGCGCCGATGTCGGTGAGCGGCGCGAGGTCGGCGCCGCGGGCGATCTCCAGGTCTGATGGGAAGCTCACAGGACAGCTCCTCGTAGCTCGGTCAGCAGCTCCTGCCGCCAACGCTCGGTGCGTTCCACCTCGTTGAAGGTGAACAGGTGCCACCCCGCGACCTTGGCCTCGGGGTCGTCGAACAGATCCTTGAGGTCGGTGATCAGCTCATCTGGGGTGTAGCCCGTGAGCATCCGTGTCGCCACCTCGTGCTGCTTGCGCAGGAACCGTACGGAGTCTCCGAGGCCGACGCGCAACGAGACGCGCAGCAGCTTGGCCCGGTCGATCACGCCAGGGATGCCGAGGTAGATCGGCAGGTCCACCCCACGGGCCCGCACGGCGGAGACCCACCGCCGGATGATGCGGGGGTCGTAGCAGATCTGCGACACGATCGCGGTCGCGTGCGGCGCCTTGCGCGACATCTCCGAGATCGTCGTGGCGTCAGGGATGAACGCGTGGCTCTCCGGGTAGCCGGTGATGCCGACGTCGGCGAGGTGGTGCCCGAGGTCGGTCATCTCCTCCAGCAGGTCCGCGGCACCCTCGTAGGGGCCGGCGGGGATCTCCGCGTCACCAGCCGGCACGAACACGGCGTCGATCCCGGCCCGCTCGAGGCGCGCGAGGATGCGGGCCAGATGGTCGCGGCCCTCGACGAGGCGCGCCGAGAGGTGCGGGACGACGCGGTACCCGCGCGCGACCAGCGTCTCCGCGAGCTCGAGCGTCGGCTCGAGCCCCTTGGTCGGCGAGGCCGTCACCGTCACGGTCTGCGCGGGGGGCAGGAACGCCAACTGTGCGTCCACCCCCTTCATCGGGATGATCTCGAAGCGCGCACGCTCCAACGATCGCACCATGGATCCGCCTCCCACGGGTCACCGCTCCTCGCCCCGGAACGCCGTTACCCACCTCGAGATGTTGCGCTCTCCAGAACAGCTGTTGGGATACGCAACAGCCTGCCGCACGCGACCCTTCAGGTCAAGGGTCCGTGCCCACCGGGCGATCACGCAGCCGCAGCACCACCCCGGGGCCGGGCTTCGGATCCATGTAGGTGGCCTTCGGCGGCAGGATCTCCCCGGCTTCGGCGATCGACCGCAACTCGTCCACCGTCACGGCCGGGGGGACGAACGCGACCGCCGGACCGCGATGCAGGGATGCGTCCAGCGCGCGGAGATCGCCGAGCCCCGGGACGTGCTTGAGCCGCGGATCGGTGCGGGGGTCTGCGATCCCCACCAGCGGGGCCAGCACCCGGTGCTGCAGCAGCGCCACGGGCAGCCGGTCCGGTAGGCGGTCCGGCACGTCGCGGAGGGTCGCGCTCACCCACCCGCGTGCCGTGCCGACCAGCAGTTGGTCCCGGGTCGCGGGGCGTGGCGGCACCCCGGCGGGCAGAGGCCGCACCTCGGCGAGTTCCACGAGCCCGGCCATGATCGCGTCGGCCTCGTCGGGGTGGTCGAGCTCGACCCGCCGGTCGTAGCCGATGATCCGCAGGTCGCGATCGGGGATCAGCTCGGCCAGGAGCGTGTCGGGTGCGGACGCGGCGTCCGCGGTCCTCAGGGCCGCCGCCACCCGATGGTGACCATCGACGATGGTGAGCAGGCCGATCGGGGCGGCGGCGGTGCGGATCCGGGCCTGCAGGTCGGGGTCGTCCACCACCCAGACCCGCTGCCGGACGCCGTGCCAGCCCTCGAAGGCGAGGTCGGGCGGACCGGTCACGACCGTGTCGAGCAGGTGGTCGAGCTCGGGGATCAGGGTGTGGGTGAGCAACACGGGACTGACGTCCATCCCCGCGGCGTCCAGGAAGGCCGACAGCTTCTCCTCGCGGTGCGCACGGGTCTGCTCGTGCGCACGGACCCGGCCGGCACGCACGTCCTCGAGCGGGATCCCCGCGATCAGCCCACGCTGGCGGTGGTGGTCGGCCACCAGCTCGTGGACGGCCAACACCGGCCCGTGATGGTGGTAGCGACCGGCCGCCACCAGCGCACGGATGCGTTCCCCGGCGCGGCGGCCGGCGGTCGCGCCATCGTCACCCTCGGGGCCGAGCACCCGCAGCAGGCTCAGGGGCTCGTCGGCCACCATCGCCCAGCGCTCCTCCTCGGCGACGGCGTCCGCGGGCGGTGGGATCACGCGCCCGGCCACCCGCTGGTCGACGAGGTGGAGGTCCACCGGACGCAACCCGAGGTCGGCGCGGGTCGCACCCGTCGCGGTGAGCGTGTGGCCCGTCACGCGCGGGCTCCCGTCAGCAGGTGTTCGTTGACGCAGTGCGGGCGCTCACCGCGCGCGAAGGCCTCGAGCACCTCGAGCACACCGTCGGCGACGGCCCGCTGCGCCTGCGCCGTCGACGCACCGACGTGATGGGTCCCGTGGACGCGCGGGTGGCGCACCAGCTCGGCGTCGAAGCTGGCCTCGGGCGTGGCCGGTTCGTCGGGGTACACGTCCAGCCCGACCCACAGGTCGCGGGGTTCGAGCTCCGCCAGCAGCGCGGGCGCATCGATCAGGTCGCCGCGTGAGGTGTTGAGGATGATCGTGCCCGGCTGGACGTGGGAGAGCAGCGGCTGGCCGATCACCCCGCGGGTGGACCCGACGGACGGCAGGTGGAAGGACAGCACGTCACAGGCCTCCGCCAGCGCCTCGAGGTCGTCGACGAACCGGATGCCCAGCTCCGTGGCCCGGCGCTGGCGCTCCGCGTCGCGGCGGGGGGAACCGACGCTGTGGACCGTGGCGCCGAAGGCGGCCACGCGGGCCGCGAACGCCAGACCGATCCGTCCCAGCCCGGCGACCCCGACGGACCGTCCGGCGATCCCGCGCGCCTGGGTCGCGTAGTGCCCCTTGCGCCAGCGGCCCGCACGCAGGTCGGCGACCTGCTCGGGGATCCGCCGATCGAGGCTGAGCAGCAGGCCCATCGCCAGCTCGGCGACCGCGGCGGCGTTGCGCCCGGGCAGGTTGCACACGGCCACACCCCGTTCCCCCGCCGCCTCGACCGCGATCGTGTCGGTACCCGCGCCCGCGCGCAGGACCCACCGCAGCCGATCCGCGGCCTGCAGCGTGTCGGAGGTCACGCGGGTGCTGCGGACCACGAGCACCTCGGACCCGCCCACCACCTCGGGCAGCTCCGGCCCGGTGAGCTCGGGGCGGTAGGTGACGTCGTAGCGCCCGGCGAGCGCACGCACGTGGCCGTCCGGCAGCCGGTCAGCGATCAGCACGCGCATGGCGCCCTCCCTTCGCACCTGGGTCGGGGACCGCGGGGCAGCACCGGTCCCCGCCACGCCCCCGGTGTTGTTGTGCATCACGCAACGGTTGTGCGTGGTGCAGCATGGAGGAGCGGTGGGGCCGCGTCAAGGGTCGCCGGGGCGCGCCCCGGCTGCGTCGTGGGAGCACGGCGGACCGGGTCATGCCAGGCGGCTGCGGAGCTCCTCCACGAACCCGGGGTAGCGCCCGGCCGCGGCCGCGAGCGAGGTACCGGGGTCGGGCCGGTCGCCGTGCTCGTGGAGGAACCGCACGATCTCGGTGGCCACGGTCAGCGGGGGGACCGCCTCCAGCCCCAGGCCGCGCCGGAGCTGGAGGGGCAGGGTGACGGTGACGCGCTCGCCCCGTCCGGTGAGGACCAGGAAGGTCTCCGGGCCGGTCTGCAGCAGCGTCGGCGTGTCCATCGTCCGCGACGGTAGCGGCCGGACGCGCTCACGCCACCGGGACCCCCTCGTGCGCCAGCAGCCAGCGCTTGCGCTGGAGCCCGCCCGCGTAGCCTGTCAGGCGGCCGTCGGCGCCGATGACCCGGTGACAGGGCACCACGATCGCCACGGGATTGCGTCCGACCGCGCCGGCGACCGCCCGGGCTGCTCCCGGTCGACCGACCCGCCGCGCCAGCTCCCCGTAGGTCGTGGTGCGACCGTACGGGCAGCGGCACAGCTCGGCCCACACCGTGCGCTGCAACTCGGTCCCGCGCAGGTCGAGGGACAGCGCGAACGCCGTCAGCTCCCCCGCGAGGTAGGCCGCGAGCTGCTCGGCCACCGCCGTGAAGGCTGCCGGCTCGTGCTGCCAGCCCGGGGCCGGCGTCGGGGCGCCCCGGTGCCCGGGGAAGGTCAGGCCCGACAGTCCACGGCCGTGGTCGTGCAGGAGCAGGTCCCCCAGCGGGCTCGACAGGGTCGTGTAGCGCACCTGATCCATCGTCGATCCCTCCTCGTCCGCGGTCCGCCTCGCCGCCGCTGTCCCGTCCGGGTGCGTCATGCGGCCACCCGCCGCGGCACCGTCCGTGCCGTGTTCCACAGGTGCTGGGCGGCGTAGCTCCTCCACGGTCGCCACGCCTCGGCCGCCGCGAGCAGCGCCCGCGCCTCGGCCGGGATGCCGCGGGCCTGGGCCGCCCGACGCAGCACCAGGTCGGTCGCGGGGAAGGCGTCGGGATCGCCCAACGCGCGCAGCGCCACCACCTCGGCGCTCCAGGGGCCGATGCCCGGCAGTGCACCGAGCGCCCGACGCAGCTCGGACCGGTCGGCGCTGACGTCCAGGGGGAGGCGCTCGTCGACCACCGCAGCGGCCAGGGCCGCCACGGTCCGACTGCGGCCACCCGGCAGTCCCACGTCCGCGAGGTCCGCCGTCGCGAGCACGTCGGGGGACGGGAAGGCGCGGACGACCCCACCCCACGGCGCAGCGAGGCTCTCCCCCAGCCGTGCCACGATCCGGGCCGCGATCCCCCGTGCGCTGGCGACGCTCACCTGCTGGCCGAGCACGGTCCGGACGGCCGCCTCGAAAGGGTCGGTCGCACCGGGCACCCGCAGGCCAGGGTGCGCAGCCACGAGCGGCGCCAACCGGGGATCGGCCGCGAGATGCGCGTCGACCGCTGCCGGATCGGCATCGAGGTCCAGCAGCCGACGGCAGCGGGCCACCGCGGCGGTCAGATCGCGGAGGTCCGCGACCCGGAGCACCGCCCGCACGTGGTCCGTCATCGGGGTGAGGGTCGCGATCGCGGGGCCGTGCGGCAGCGCCAGCGCCCGCCGGTGACCGCCCCCGTCGGTCGGTTCCTCGAGGCCGGGGACCGCCCGGTCGGCGAGGTGCG
>SKNO01000150.1 GCA_007120465.1 Nitriliruptoraceae bacterium | reverse complement strand
GGGCGGGCGCCGGTGGCGCGGGGGCAGCGGGCTCTGGCGGGGCCGTGGCCTCGGCCTCGTCGGGGAGGCGGCGCTTGGTCTCCCCCGAGGCCCACTCGAGCGCCTTGGTGTGCCGCTCGTCGGGGGTGATCCCGGCCGCGACCATCTGATCGAACACGGCCTTCGCGGGGCCGTGCTCGCCACGCTTGGCATGCGCCCACATCAGCTCGCGGTAGGTGGGCTCGTCGACCGGCACCTTCGCCGCCTGGAGTCCGGCGATCAACGCGCCGGCGACGTCCAGCTTGCCGGCGCGGATCAGCCCACCGACGAGCTTGGACGCGTCGGCGCTGGTCGGGGCGATGCCGTGCTCGAGCATGTGCTGGATCAGCGCGATGGCGTCATCGGTGCGCTTCGCGGCGACCAACGCGGTGAGCAGCGAGCCGTAGTGGCGCCCGTGGGTCAGCGTCCCGGTGACCCGCAGCTGCTCGAGCATCAGGCGGGCCTCGTCGAGCCGCTTGGCCCGGATCAGCCGCTCGACGACGTCGCGCGCAGCGCGCCGGTCGATCGGCACCCCGGCGGCCGACATCACCTTGTAGAGGTTGAGTGCGACGTCCAGTTCCCCGGCCCTGAGGTGGCCGCTGAGCACCTCGGCGGCGCGCTGGGGCGGGATGGGCACACCCAGGATCAGCATCCAGTCCAGCACCCCGCTGGCCGCAGCGAGCCGCTTGGAGGCGAGGCTCAGCTCGATCAGCCCGTCGAGGTTCTCGCCCGTCGGGATCCGGCCGCTGGCCGCCAGCGACAGGGCACTCGCCCAGGCGCCTTCGACGTCCTTGGCGGCGATCCGCGCCTGGAGCACGGCGTTGTGGTGGAAGCTGGAGGGCTGGGCGCCGTCGGCCCGCATCGCGGCGAGCGCCACCTCCGCCGCCTGGGCGTCGCCCGCCTTGGCGTGGGCGAGCAAGAGCTCGGTGTGCACGTCGCCGGGCAGTTCGACCCCGGCTGCACGCAGCTGCTCGAGGAGCCCCATCGCGCGATCGGTGTGGCCGGCCCGGGCGATCATCGCGACCAGCTCCGTCGCGAGCCGCGGGTCGGGGGTACGGCCGACCTGGAGCATCAGGTCGATGATGGCGCGGGTGTCCTTGATCGCCCGCCGGTCGAGGCAGTCGCGGAGCATCGCGTCGTACTCGGCGTCGCGGGCGGCCTGCCCCCGCTGGGCCATCTGCCGCAGCACGGCGCGCGCCGCACGGAACCGGGAGGCCGCGAGGTAGATCGCGAGGACCCCGGCTGCCCGGTCGTCCGGCGGCTCGTGGCCCTCCTGGTGCAGGGCGTCGAGCAGCTCCAGTGCCTCCTGGGTCCGCCCGGCACGGCCGGTGGCCAGGGCGACCTCCCAGCGCACCGCGGCGTCCACCGGGACGCCAGCGGCGTCCATCCGCGCGAGGATGTCACGTGCCCCGGCGAGGTCCCGCCCGTCGAGGTGCGCCTTGAGCAGGAGCTGCCAGTGGTGGGGCTCGATCGGGACCCCACGCTGCTCCATCGAGGCGAACACCTGCTTGACCATCCGCAGGTCGCCCGAGAACCGGCGCATCGCCTCGGAGTAGCGGTCGTCCGGCTCGGTGGTGGCGGTGCCCTCCGGCGCAGGCTCCGACCCGGGTTCCTCCTCGACCGCCCCGGGCTCCGGCGGGTCCACCTGCGGGCCGGGTCGTTCGTTCCCCTGGGCCCCGTCGGTCATGGTGACGTCCCTCCTCCGACCCACCCCCGGGCGTGGAGCGCGACCGCGTCCACGGGCCGAGCGCGAGCTGGTGCACCGCTCCCACGTGCACCGGTGGACGGCCGGCTCTCGGCCGTAGGGGCGACGGTACCGCCTGGCGGTAGCGTCGTCGCGCCAGGACCCACCGCTGGTGACGGTGCGGCCACGAGGAGGCAGCGTGTCGGTCCGCGAACTGGTCGTGCTCGGCACGGCGAGCCAGGTCCCGACCAAGGAGCGGGCCCACCACGGCGCGCTGCTGCGCTTCGATGACGAGGCGATCCTCCTCGATCCCGGCGAGGGGACCCAACGGCAGCTGCTGCTCGCCGGGATCTCCGTCACCTCGCTGACCCGCGTGTGCATCACCCACGCCCACGGGGACCACTGCCTCGGCCTACCGGGGGTGATCCAGCGCTGCTCGCTCGATGGCCGGACGATCCCGCTGACGGTCCACTTCCCCGTGGAGGCGGCTCCCTTCGTCGACCGGTTGCGCCACGCTGCCTCGTTCCGGGAGGTCACCCCGATCGAGCTGCGCCCGACGGGACCGGGGGTCGTGGCGACCACCGAGCGGCTCACGATCCGGGCGGACGCGCTGTCGCACAGCCTGCCCACCCTCGGGTGGCGGTTCGACGAGCCCGACGCCTGGCGGCTGCTCCCGGACCGGGCGGCGGCGGTCGGCCTCCACGGCCCCGCACGGAGCGAGCTGCTGCGGGAGGGGCGCGTCCGCGTCGGGAACCGGACCGTGACCGTGGAGGAGGTCAGCGTCCCGCGCCCGGGACAGTCGGTCGCCTTCGTGATGGACACCCGGTGGTGCGATGGTGCGGTGGCGCTGGCGCAGGGGGTCGATCTGCTGGTCGTGGAGGCGACCTTCCTCGAGTCCGAGCGGGATCTCGCCGAGGACGCGGGACACCTCACGGCAGCCCAGGCGGCACAGCTGGGCGCGGACGCCGGCGCCCGTCGGGTGGTGCTGACCCACCTCTCCCAGCGCTACCCGGACCCGGCCGGCCACCTCGCGGAGGCGCGGGCAGCCGCACCCGAGCTCGACCTCGTGGTCGCCACGGACCTCCAGCGCATCCCGCTGCCTGCCCGACACCGCCCGTGAGAGACCGCGATCGCCGTCAGCGGGCCGGAGGAGCGTCGACGCCGGCGAGCAGCGCGGCGACCTCCTCCCACAGCTGCGCGTAGGCCCGACCGGCACGTCCGGTGAGCACCGCCCGGAGTGGGTGCGGCTCGATGGCCATGCGTTCGACCCGGCTGTCCGTCGGGACGGTGACGGTGCTGAACCCCTCCGGCGGATCGTCCTCGACGTCGACCAGGTCGCGGTGGAGACGCTTGCGACGGTCCACCATCGTCAGGAAGGCGAGCACCTCCGGGCGGTGCTCCGCGGTCATCGCATCGACCTCGGCGTACAGGTCGGCGTAGGCGGACCAGGCCAGCGGCCCCGCCGTCAACGGCACCACCACGAGGTCGGCGGCACGCAGCACGGCGGCGGCCGTCGCCGACACCGACGGCGGGCAGTCCAGCACCACGGTGTCGTAGCGGTCACGGCTGCCCGCCACCGCCGCCCGCAGTCGGTCACCGTCGTCGACGACGTGGCGGTCGAGCGTCCGCAGCGACGGATCTGCCGGGATCAGCTCCAGCCCCTCCTGGGGGGTCGGCCGGGCCCCGTCGGCGAGCACGCCCCCGTCGAGGATCAGCCGTTCGATCCCGCCGTCGAGCCCCCGGTCGGCGGCGACCAGCCGGGTCGCCGCGCCCTGCGGGTCCAGGTCCCACAGCAGCGTCCGGCACCCGCTCGCGGCCGCGTGCGCGGCGAGGGCGACGGCGGTGGTCGTCTTGCCTACCCCACCCTTGTGGTGGTAGCTCGCGATGGTCCCCATCCGCGCTCCTCCCGCCGCCACCTCGAGGTGGCCGGTCTCCGGCTACAGCAGGTGTTCCAGCCCGACGGTCAGGCCGTCGATCCCGCCGACGCGGCGGCAGGCGAGCAGCACACCGGGCATGAAGGAGGTGCGGTCGATCGAGTCGTGGCGGATCGTCAGGGTCTGTCCCTGCCCACCGAAGATCACCTCCTGGTGCGCCACCAGGCCCGGCAGCCGCACGCTGTGCACCCGCACGCCGGTGTGGTCGGCGCCGCGCGCCCCGGGGTGGTGGTCGTCACCCAGCGGGACCTCGGGCGGGTGCGGTCGGGACCGCGAGATCAGCTCCGCCGTCCGCAGCGCCGTGCCCGACGGTGCGTCGGCCTTCCCATCGTGGTGCAGTTCCACGATCTCCACGTGCGGGAGGTGGTGGGCCGCCTGCTCGGCGAACCGCATCATCAGCACGGCGCCGATCGCGAAGTTGGGCGCGACCAGCGCGTTGGCTGGCCCGTCCGCGGCGAGGGCCGCGGCGCGGGCCAGGTCGTCGTCGCCGATGCCGGTCGCCCCCACGACCGCGTGGATCCTGCGCTCCAGGATCGCGAGCAGGTTGTCCCCGACGCTGGCCGGTCCGGTGAACTCGACCGCCACGTCGCACCCGGCGGCGGTGAGCGCGTCGAGGTCGTCGGTGACGACCACGTCGACGTCGACGCCGGCGACCTCGCGGAGCGGGCGTCCGACCTTCGACGTGTCCACCGCGGCGACGAGTTCGAGGTCGTCGGCGGCCGCGACCGCGCGGCACACCTCGGCCCCCATCCGCCCCGCCGCTCCGACCACGCCGATGCGCACCTGGACCTCCCGCTGGCTGCTCGACCCGAAAGCTTAGTGGCCCCGACAGTAGGTGGCCCGGGTCGCGTCGCCCAGGCGGTGGCACGGTCGACGGCCGCCCGGGGACGCTCCGTCGGCGACCCCGATGGCGGCGACGTCCCGCCCCTACCCGGTCTCGATCGCGCGGGCGAGCGCCACCTCGGTGGTCGCCCGCGGGTAGGGCGAACCGGCGAACACGCTCTCACGGGAGCGCACCCCCGAGTGCACCTCGCGGCACAGCGAGGCGAGGTGCGCGAGCTCCGACTCCTGGGTGGTGAGCGCCGCGGCGTCGGTCGCGGGACCGTGCCCCGGGACCACCACCTCGGCGTTGAGGCCGGCGACCGCGCCGAGGGTGGCGGGCCACTGGAACGGGAAGGCGTCGTGGAACTGCGGCGGTGCCCCGACCTCCAGGAGGTCCCCCGCCACCACGACCGACGCGTCGAGGACGTGGACCACCAGGTCGTGGTCGGTGTGCCCCCGACCGAGGTGGAGCAGGTCCACCTCGCGCCCGCCGAGCCCGAGCCGGTGGTGGTCACGCAGGGTGTGGTCCGGCGGGACGATCGGGCTGGCCCGCAGGTGGGGTCGCTCCTGCTCCGGGAGCCACTCGAGCCAGCGCTCGCGCTGGTCGATGCCGTGCCGGACGAGGTCCTCGCGACACCCGACGGTGCCCCAGATCGGCACACCGTGGAACGCGCCGGCGCCGAGGCAGTGGTCGAGGTGGGCGTGGGTGAACGCCAGATGGGTGATCGGCCCGACCGGCAGCTCCGCCAGGTCCCCCTGCAGTTCCCGCGCCTCGCGGAGCGTCGTGCGCACGTCGACGAGCAGCACCCGGTCCTCGCCGGCCACCACCGTCACGTTGACGTTGAAGGGGTCGTAGCGCCGCACCCAGATGCGGTCGCCGATCTCCTGCCACGCGGTCAGCGCCCCCACGGTCAGGCCACCGCCGAGGTGAAGCGCCCGCCCTCGTCGGGAGCGAAGGGTCCGACGATCGCGAGGTCACGCGGCCGACCGAGGACCCGTTCGGCGACCCGCCGGACGGCGTCGACGTCCACCTCGGCGATCCGGCGCAGCGCCTCGTCGACGGTCACGATCGGCACGTCGGTCACGACCTGTTTGCCGATCCGCGACATCCGCGACCCGGTGTCCTCCAGCGAGAGCACCGTGGTGCCCTTGAGCGCCCCCTTGGCACGCTCCACCTCCTCGACGGTGACGTCCTCGACGACGCGGTCCAGTTCGGTCCGCAGGACCGTCAGGACCTCGTCGAGCTTGCCGGGCGCGGTCCCGACGTAGGCCTCGAACAGCCCGGCGTCGGTGTAGTAGGAGGCGTGGCCGTAGGCGCTGTAGGCCAGACCGCGCTCCTCGCGGATCTCCTGGAACAGCCGTGAGGACATCCCACCGCCGAGCAGCATCGTCAGGACCCGCAGGGGCCACCGGTCGTCGTCGCGCTGCGAGAGCCCCGGCACGCCCATCACGACGTGGGCCTGCTCCGTGGGGCGCTGCCGGACGGTCACCGCGTGCTCCCCGAACCGGGACGGCGCCCGCCGGACCGGCCGCGTCCCCCCCGGACGACCGAGGTCGCCGAGCAGCTCGTCGGCCAGGGCGACGACCCGGTCGTGGCTGACGTTGCCGGCGGCAGCGACCACGAGGGTCTCCGGCCGGTAGCGCTCGAGGTAGTAGCGGTGGATCGTGTCGCGATCGAGTCCACTGATCGACCCGAAGGTCCCGAGCACCTCCAGCGCCAGGGGGTGCTCGCCCAGCACCGTCTCGGCCAGGTCCGAGTGGGCGAGCTCGTCGGGCGAGTCGAGGTGGCTGTCGATCTCGGAGAGCACGACCTGCCGTTCGGCGTCGACGTCCTCGGGGGCGTTGCGCGCGTCGACGACCATGTCGGCGAGCACCTCGAAGGCCAGCGGCAGGTCCCGGTCGAGCACGCGGGCGTAGAAGCAGGTGACCTCCTTGCCCGTGAACGCGTTCATCTCACCGCCGATGGCATCGAGGGTCTCGGCGATCTGCCGGGCCGACCGGGTGCGGGTGCCCTTGAACAGCAGGTGCTCGAGGAAGTGGGCGCAGCCGGCCTCGCCGGACGCCTCGTCGCGGGAACCGGTCGCGATCCACAGCCCGAGGGTCACCGACCGGACCGACCGCATCGGCTCGGTGACGACCCGCACCCCGGAGGGCAGGGTGGTGAGCTGATGGTCCACGGGACCTCCCTGTCGTCGGTTCGGGAACAGCGTAGAGGGGCGGCCCCGGCTGGGCCGCCCCTCTCGATCCTGCTGCGTGCGGGTCAGTCGCGCTCGCGCGACCGGCTGCGGCTGCGGGTGCGGGTGCGCCCGCCGCGGTCCTCGCTGCGGTCGTCGTCACGGGCGCGCTCACGCCCACGCCGCTC
>SKNO01000261.1 GCA_007120465.1 Nitriliruptoraceae bacterium | reverse complement strand
TCGCCCGCGGGTCGACCACGTTCACCCTGCCCGCGTGCGCCGGCTGCAGTCGGACGGGGCGGAACCTGACCCGCACCGTCGAGGGCGGGATGTGTCCCAACTGTCGCCGGCGCCAGACCGCAACCGCATGCATGCGATGCGGCGGCATCAAACCCGTCGCTGCGCGCGGCGACGGCGGCGATGCGCTGTGTGCCCGCTGTGCCCCTCGGCCCGAACGACCCTGCGGGATCTGCGCAAAGGTCCGGCCGATCGCCCGTCGCGCCCACGATGGGACTCCGGATGTGTGCGTGAACTGTTTCAAGCTGCCGAGCGCGAACTGCTCACGCTGCGGACAGCGGCGGCCCTGCAGCTTCGCGTCCACCTCCGCACCGGTGTGCACCGGCTGCGCCCCTCGCCGCACCGCACCTTGCGCCCACTGCCGTCTCGAGCGGCCCCCAGCGCCCACTGGCCCGAAGGACCCGTGTGCGTCGGCTGCTACGACGCGGCGCTGTCGCGCCGTGGTGTCTGCGACGACTGCCACACCGTTCGTCGTCTCGTCGACCCGCCCGGCCCGACCGCGACCCGCTGCACCGACTGTGCCGGGGTGACCCCGATCGGTCACGTCTGCGCCGACTGCGGCATCGAAGACAAGCTCTACGCGGACGGCCGTTGCGACCGTTGCACCCTGACCCGACGTGTCACCGCCCTGCTCGCCGACGACACCGGCACGATCCCCGACGCGCTGTTCGGCCTCGCCGCCGCGCTCGCCGCCGCCCCCAACCCGCGCAGCGCGCTGAACTGGCTTCGCACCGGCACCGCAACCGCGATCCTGGCCGACATCGTCGGCGGCCGGCTCACCCTGTCCCACGACACCCTCGACCACCATCCCCACCCACGTGCTGCGGACTACCTGCGTCGGATGCTCGTCGCCCACGGCGTCCTGCCCGACCGCAACGAGCATGTCGATCGGATCCGTCGGTTCATCGACGACACCCTTGAAGGGATCGATCGGCCCGCCGACCGGCGAACCATCCAGGCCTACGCGAGATGGCGGGTCCTACGACGGCTACGCCGTCGGGCCGAGACCCACCCCGGCCCACGTACCGCCACCGCCCACGCCCGCACCAACCTCAAGACCGCGGTCCGGCTGCTCGACTGGCTCCACGAGCGCGGCACCGTGCTGGCCGACGCCGCCCAAAGCGACATCGACGCCTGGCTGGCCACCGGCCCCGGCGCCTACTACGCCCGCGACTTCACCCTCTGGGCGGCCCAGACCGGCCGCTGCCGCCCCGTGAAGATCCCGGCCACGACCGCCAGCCCCGGAACAACGACCGACCCCGACACCCGCTGGAGCATCGTCTCCCGGCTGCTGCACGACGACACACTGGAACTCACCGACCGAGTCGCCGGCTGTCTCGTCCTGCTCTACGCCCAACCGCTATCCCGCATCACCCTCATCACCCGCGACCGCATCGACCGCCACGACAACGGCAGCCTCACGCTGCGGCTCGGCACCGACCCCGCGACGATCCCCGAACCGCTTGCCGGACTGATCCGCGATCTGCTCGACACCGGCCGCCCCTACACCGGCGTCGGGTCCCCCACCGACACGCCCTGGCTGTTCCCCGGCCTCAACCCCGGACAGCCCCTCAGCGCCGCCAGGCTCGGTGTCCGCCTCGCCAAACTCGGCATCGATGGACGCGCCAGCCGACGAACCGCACTCATCCAGCTCGCCGCCGAGGTCCCCGCCGCCGTCCTGTCCGAACTGCTCGGCTTCTCCAACAGCGCCGCCGTCACCTGGACCCGCGACGCCGGAGGCAGCTGGTCACGCTACGCCGCCGACCTCGCCCAACAGCGCGCTCACCCACCTGCCGAATGACCTCACGGAACTCCCCAAGAAGGACCTATTCGACACACCCCGAACATTGCGGGTTACCAGCCTCGCCTCGGCGAGCGGGTGGCACGACGTCAAGATCATCAGCCAGCGGCTCGGTCACAGCTCGGTGGCCATCACGCTCGACACGTACTCACACGTGCTCCCGGCCGCCGACGAGAAGGTCGCGCACACGCTCGCGAGCACGATCCTCGGCAGAGAGTGACCGCTCGCGTGTCCACGGCGTGTCCACAGCCGGTGATGCCGGGGGACGTTCCCGCAGGTCAGGACGACTTTCCGGTGTCCTCGACGTAGAGGTAGTACTCCTGGTCGTCCTCCTCCCAGTCCATCTCGACGACGTCCTTGGTGACCGCCGCCTTGCAGAACTGGAGGAACCCGGAGTAGCCGAGGTCCTTCTCGGAGAAGTCGGGCTGCCGCTTGCGGAGCTGGTCCTTGAGGCCCGACAGCGGCGGGTCACCGCCGAGCTCGTCCATCAGCTCCTTGACCGTGGTCCGCAGCAGCTGGAAGGCGGCGTCCTCGTCGCGCGGGGCCGAGGGGAAATCCACCTCGGGGTCGCCCGGAGCCGAACCCTCGTTGAGCGTGATGACCTTGTGGTCGGCGAGGTGACGCAGCAGTTCGCGGAACCCGCGGAAGCCGTAGTCGGCTTCGGAGAAGGTCGGGTCCTTGCGCAGCAGGGCGCGCTTGAGGTTGGAGGCCTGCACCGCACCGGCGGTGGACGACTGGATCCCGGCGAGGGTGCGGGTGAGCAGCCGCTCGAGCTCGCGGAGGTCCTGCTTCTGGGACGACTTCTTGCCCTTGGCCTCCTTCTTCTCCTTGTGTTTCACCGCACCGGTGTCCGCGCCCTTCTTCGCGCGTCCCTTGCCGGCGCCCTGGCTCTGACGCAGCGGGATGCCCTCGAGCCGGTCGTAGAAGATGAACTCGTCACACGCCGGAGGCAGCATCGACGAGGTCGAGCCCTTGAGCCCGACGCCGATCACCCGCTTGTTGAGCTCACGGAGCTTGCTGACGAGCGGGGTGAAGTCCGAGTCCCCCGACACGATCACGAAGGTCGAGACGAACTCGCGCGTCAGGGCGAGCTCCATCGCGTCCACAGCCATCTGGATGTCGGCGGCGTTCTTGCGCACGGAGTCGGAGCGCTGCGGGATCTCGATCAGTTCGACGTTAGCGTCGACCATGTCGCGCCGGTCGTCGCTGAACAGGTTCCAGTCCGCGTACGCCCGGCGCGTGATGAGGCGTCCGCGTTCAGCCAGCGCGTCCAGCAGGGGACGCGGATCGAACCGGTAGCCGATGTCGCGGGCGCCGATCGCCACGTTCTCGTGGTCGATGAACAGCGCGAGCCGCTCTTCAGGGGGATCGTTGGTAGCCATGCCGCCACGGTACTCGCTCACGGGACGTCCCTCTGCACCGTCGCTGGCGGGTCGCGCCCATCCCCACCCTCACGGCATCGACAGGTCCACCTCGAGGAAGCCCGACAGGGCCTCCACGATCGCGGGTTCGTCCCCGTCGTGGAGGACCGCGAACATCCCCAGATCCCGGGCGACCTCGACGTTGCGGGGCAGGTCGTCCACGAAGGCGCACCGCTGCGGGGGCAGGCCGAGCCGCTCGCAGGCGAGGACGTAGATCGCCGGCTCGGGCTTGCGCAGCCCGACCTCACCGGAGATCACCAGCACGTCGAAGTGCTCCTCCAGGGTGTCGCGCGGGTAGGCGTCCGTCCCCCACGAGTTGGACAGCAGTCCCGTCGGCAGCCCGTGCGCCCGGACCTGGCGCACGACGTCCCAGAGCACCCCGGCTGGCTGCATCGCGGCGAACAGCCCGGGCAGCAGCCCGTCGGGCGGGATCTCGTGGCCGTCGGCCTCCAGCAGCTGACGCAGCCGGGCGTCGAAGCGGCCGAGTGGCAGTTCTCCCCGCTCCAGCGCCCCGATCAGGCCGCCCCCGGGTTCGCGTGACGCCTCCACCAGCACCTCGAAGGACCGTCCGGAGGGGATCCCGATCGCGGCCTCGAAGGCGGCGAAGGAGCGGTGGACGGGGCCGGTCAGCACCCCGCCGTAGTCGAGGAGGAGCCCGCGCTGTGGTGCCTTCACAGGCCCGCTCGCGCGGCCGCGTCACGCGCCGACTCGCCGAGCTCCAGGACGAGGTGTCCGAAGGCCTCGTGGCTGCCGTCGGTCTCGCCGTACGCGCCGGAGGCGTAGCGGCTGTACACACCCTCCAGGATGCAGGCGAGCTTCCAGTACCCGAAAGCGACGTGGTAGCCGATGCCGTCGAGATCGCGGCCGGATGCCCGCGCGTACCGCTCGATCAGCTCCGCTCGGGAGGCGAACCCCGGCACCCGTGTCGGCGCCGTCGGCAGCACCTGCACGTCGTCGTCCGGCTCGGTCCAGTACACGAGCAGCAGCCCGACGTCCGCGAGCGGGTCGCCGAGCGTCGTCAGCTCCCAGTCGAGCACCGCCTGCACGCGGCCGCTGGCGGGGTCGAGCATCACGTTGTCGAGGCGGTAGTCGCCGTGGACGATCGTCGCCGGCCCCTGCGGGGGGACGGCCGCAACCAGCCGGCGGTGCACCTCCTCCAGCACCGGGAGCTCACGGGTCCGCGTGGATTCCAGCTGGCGGCTCCACCGCCTGAGCTGCCGCTCCAGGTACCCCTCACGGCGGGACAGGTCACCCAGACCGACGGCGTCGACATCGACGGCGTGGAGCCGGACGAGCACATCGATCAGGTCCGCGGAGACCGCCATCCGGGCATCCGGGGACAGGACCCGTTCGGCAGCATCCGCGTCGCGGACCACCTCGCCGTCCACGAAGCGCATGACGTAGAAGGGGGCGCCGGTCACGTCTGGGTCGGGTTCGTAGCCGACGCACGCCGGCACCGGGACCTCGGTGCCGGCGAGAGCGCTGATGATCCGGTGTTCGCGGCCCATGTCGTGGGCCGATTCGATCACGCCGGACAGGGGCGGGCGCCGCAGGATCACCCGCCGACCTTCCGGATCGGTCACCCGGTAGGTCAGGTTGGACCGGCCACCCTGGATCACCTCGAAGCGCAACGGGGCCGCGAGCTCGGTGCGCTCCCGGATCCAGGCGGTCACCGCGTCCACATCGATGCCGTCGGCCACGTGCTCCCCCACGATCCTCGTCGAGGGGAGGAGCCTGGCACGTCGGGGCGCGTGGGGCCAAGCCGGCAGCCGCCGGTCCGGGATAGCGTGTGCGCCCGAGCGACCGGGAGACCGCAGCGATGGGACGTGCGAGCGACCCTCGCCGCCCCGCCACCCCGGGGGCGTCGGAGCCGCCAACCGAGCGCTCGCCACGCTACTTCCCGCCCCAGACCTACCGGCGCCGCAACCCGCTCGGGCGGATCGGCCGTGCCGGCCGCGCGAGCGTCGGGCGCCTCTCCGGCAGCGTGCGCTCGCTGTTCGAGACCGGCGGACGCGGGTTCCGCGACCTCGCGATCACGCACGCGTTCAGCGTCGCCGCCGACACCCTGACCGCGATCGGGCTGGCCGGCACCCTGTTCTTCGCGGTGCCGTCTGCCGAGGCCCGCATGAACGTGGCGCTGTACCTGCTGCTCACCGTCGCCCCCTTCGCGATCATCGGGCCGACGCTCGGACGGATCCTGGACCGCGCGCCCACTTCCACACGCGGCCTGCTCGTCGGTGCGGCCGCAGGACGGGGCATCCTCGCGCTCAGCCTGCTGCCGCTGGCCGGGAGTTGGTGGTTGTTCCCCGCGGCCTTCGGACTGCTGGTGCTGGCACGGATCCACCTGATCACCCGCAACACGCTGCTGCCGCTGGCCCTGGACGAACCACGCCGCCTGGTGGACGCGAACGCCCGGATCGCGTGGATCGGCGTGCTCGGTGGTGGCGTGGCTGGCGGGCTGGGCATCGCGATCGCGCTCGTCTCCCCGATCGACGGCCCACTCGCGCTGGCCGGCGCTGCCGCCCTCACCGCCGCGCTGGTCGGACGCCGCCTCCCGGCACCGGACAGCAGCGCGATCCGGCACGCCGTCCCCGGTGCGCGGCTCCCGGAGCTGCACATGGACCGCAGTGTGCACATGGCCCGCCTGGCCACCGCGGGGGTGCGCGCGTCCAACGGCTTCCTCCTGCTGCTCCTGGCCTTCGCGCTGCGCGAGGTGGACGCGCAGCTGCTGGACTTCGGTGCCCTGCTCGGGGCGTCGGGGGTCGGGTACGCCATCGCCTCCCGCACCGTCCCGGTCCTCTCACGGCGCGTCAGCGAGGAGCCGATGGTCGTCGCGGCGCTGTCGATCACGGCGGCCGCGGCCTTCTCGGCCGGCCAGTGGTTCGGGATGGTCGCCGCGGCGATCACCGCCGGACTGGCCGGGATGGCGTGGGGGACCGCCAAGCTCGCCTTCGACGGCCTGCTGCAGTCCCAGGTCCCGGCCGAGCGGCGCGGGGCCGCGTTCACCCGCTCCGAGACGCTGTTCTCGATCGCCTTCGTCGCCGGGGCGATCATCCCCACGGCCCTCCCGCTGTCGGTGACGCTGGGGCTGATCCTCACCGGGTTCGGGGCGCTGGCCGCGCAGATCGTGTACGTCGCGGCCCTGCTCGTCCCGCCCGCCGACCGGTCCGGCGTCCCACCCCGCGGGTCACAGCCCAGCGAGCTGCCGTAGGTCCGCCTCCGCGAGGTCGGCGGGGACGAAGGTGCCGTCGAGCTCCAGCACGGGTACCCCGCCGATCCCCCGCGAGCGGTCGGCGGTCATGCGCTGCCGTAGCGCCAGGCGGGCCTGCGGATCGGCGAGACGTGCCGCGACCTCACCGCGGTCCAGCCCGATCCCGCCGGCCAGGTCGAGCAGCACCTGCTGGTCGTCGATCGGGGCACCCTGCGTCCAGTAGGCGTGGAACAGCGCGTCCCGCCAGGCACCGCCGAGGTCGTGGACGCCCGCCAGCACCTCGACGAGGTGGGCGGAGAAGGTCGGTGGCCGGGTCCGGGGCCGCCGGGCCTCGAGGCCGAGCGCGACCGCCCGGTCGCGCCACCGTTCCAACTCGTCGAGCTGGTCCAGGGTGATCGGCAGCGTCGCGTCCACGCCCAGCACGTCGATGCCCTGGCAGGTGACCGCACCCCCCGCATCCGCGACCCGCTGTAGCCGCAGGGCGGCGACGGTCGCCGCCAGGGACGGCACGTCGTAGTGGAGGACCAGCATGCGTCCCGACGCTACCGCACGGCCGCCTCCCATCCGGACGGACGGAGCCGCAGGGCCACGGCGCACCCGGCCGTCGACGGCGTGCTCAGCCCGGATCCGGTCCCAGGGCAGAGGCACGGCGCTCGTCCGCGGCCCAGGCGGACCAGGAGCCCGGGAACAGGCGCGCGGTGCGCCCCAGGCGCTCGAGCACCAGCACGTCGTGGCAGGCGGTGACCCCCGACCCGCAGTACGCCACGACCTCCTCGGCGTCGAGCGCGCCGACCTCGGCGAAACGTGCCCGTAGCTCGTCGATCGGACGCAGTCGGCCAGCGGCATCGAGGTTGCCCGTGAAGGGCCGGTTCCGGGCGCCCGGCACGTGCCCGGGACGTGGGTCGATCGGTTCGTCGTCACCCCGGTAGCGCGCCGGATCGCGGGCGTCGACGACCACCGCGTCGGGGTCCCGCGCCAGCTGGGCGGTGAGTTCCGCGTCGGCGAGACGGTCCGCAGGCCACGGTCGCGGACGTCGGGTGACCGGTGGCCGGGTCACCTCCCCGGCGACCACCTCGCCCGGCCATCCGGTGAGCCCCCCGTCGAGCACGGCCGCGGGTTGGCCGATCACCCGCAGCATCCACACCAGCCGGGCCGCGATCGCCCCCGGACCCTGGTCGTACGCGATGACCGTCTCGTCCTCGCCGATGCCCGCGGCGCCGAGCCCCGCAGCGAAGGCCGCCGGCGTGGGCAGCGGGTGCCGGCCGGCCTCGGGGGACGGTGGCGCGGCGAGCACCGTGTCGAGGTCGACGTACACCGCCCCCGGCAGGTGCCCCTGCAGGTAGGTGTGGTGGCCCTCGCTGCCGTCCAGCGACCACCGGACGTCGGCGAGTGCCACCGCACCGAGACGGGCGTCCAGCCAGCTCGCGTCCACGAAGGGCGGGAGGTCGATCGAGCTCATCGCGGCTGCTCCTCGTCGGCGCGCGCCAGGGTAGGTCGACGACGGGCCACCTCGACGTCCGGGTCGCGGCGGCAGGCCACCCGCCTGCGTAGCCTGCCGGTGCGGCGGCGCCCCCGACCACGCCGACCCCGAGGAGCTCCACGTGGACCGTGACGCCACCAGCGCACAGGTACGCCTCCTCGGCGACCTCCTCGGCCGCACGATCGCGGAGGTCGAGGGTGACGCCCGGTTCGCACTGGTGGAGCGGGTCCGGGGACTGGCGATCGCCCACCGGCAGGGCGAACCCGACGCCGGTCCGGCGCTGAACGACCTGCTGCGGGGCATCAGCGCCGATGACGCCCTCGTGCTGACGGGGGCGTTCGCCGCGTGGTTCCGGCTGATCAACCTCGCCGAGGACCAGGCGATCGTGCGGCAGCTGATCGTCGACCGGACCGCCGCAGCCGCGCGCGAGGAGCCCTTCGCCGAGACCATGGCCCGATCGATGGAGCGGCTCGCGGAGCGCGGGGTCACCGCCGACCGCCTCGGTGAGGTGCTCGGTGGGCTCGCGATCCGGCCGGTGCTCACCGCCCACCCCACCGAGTCGAACCGCCGCACGATCCTCACGAAGCTCAGTCGGGTCGCGCTGGTGCTCCGGCGGCTCGACCAGGAGCGGCTCTCACCCGAGGTCCGGGCCGACCTCGAGCGCTTCCTGGCCGAGGAGATCGCGTCGCTGTGGCTGACCGCCGAGACCCGGACCCGCCCACCCACCGTGATCGACGAGGTCCGCAACGGTCTGTACTGGATCGATGCGGTCCTGTTCGACCTGGTCCCCCGGCTGTACCGGGAGTTCGACGCCGCCATCGGACGCACCTACCCCACGGCACGGGTCGACGTCGGCAGGTTCCTGCGGTTCGGCTCGTGGATCGGTGGCGACCGCGACGGCAACCCGAACGTCACCAACGAGGTCACCGAGCAGACCCTCCGCGAGCACCAGCAGCTCGCGATCAGGCTGCTGCGCCGCAGCATCGATCGGATGCACGCCCACCTGTCGGTCAGCGCGACCCGCGGCGCGACCGCGGAGCTCTCCGCGCGGTACGCACAGCTCGCGCAGCGGCTGCCGGACGAGGCCGCCGAGATCGAGGACCGCTACCCCGACCAGCCGCATCGCCAGTTCCTCGCGCTGGTGTACCGGGTACTGCTGATCACCGAGGAACGCGCGAGCCGTCCGTGGCGCGCCGATCGCGTCGTCGACCCGCGCAGCTACGCCAACGCCGACGAACTGGTGGCCGATCTCGGGCTGCTGCGCGACAGCCTCCGCGCGGCCGGCGGAGGACGTATCGCCGACGGTCGGGTCCGTGACCTGCAGGTGCAGGCCGAGGTGTTCGGCTTCCACCTCGCGACCCTCGACCTGCGCCAGCACGCCGAGCGGCACCGTGCCGCGCTGACCGCCGTGTTCCGCCGCTACGGGGACACCGACGACTACGCGGCGTTGCCCGAGGAGGACAAGCAGGCACTGCTCACCCACGAGCTGGCGATCGCCCGACCGCTGACACCGGCGGTGCTCGACCTCGGTGAGGAGACCGATCAGACCCTGGGGCTGTTCCGCACCGTGCGGCGCGCCTACGAGCGGATCGGTCACGACGCGATCGACACCTACATCATCTCCATGACCCGCGAGGTGTCCGACGTGCTCGCGGTGCTGGTGATGGCCCGGGATGCGGGCTGCGCCGACGGCCTCGACATCGTCCCGCTGTTCGAGACGGTCGATGACCTCGAGCACGCACCCGAGGTCCTGACCCGTCTGCTGACGACCCCCGCCTACCGCGACCACGTGCGTCGGCGCGGCGACCACCAGCAGGTCATGATCGGCTACAGCGACTCGAACAAGGACAGCGGCTACCTCGCGGCGACGTGGCAGCTGCAGAAGGCCCAACGGGCCCTCGCGGCGGTCGCCGACCGCCACGACGTCGCGCTCACCCTGTTCCACGGACGGGGCGGCTCGATCGGCCGTGGTGGCGGGCCCGCGAACGCCGCGATCCGGGCCCAGCCCCCGGAGTCGGTCCGGGGGCGGCTGAAGCTCACCGAACAGGGCGAGGTCATCGCCGCCCGCTACCGCGACCCGGCGCTCGCGCACCGCCACCTCGAGCAGCTGATCAGCGCCGTGCTGATCACGACCCGGCCCGACCGCCGGAAGCGGACGACCGCGCGGGCCGACACCGTCCTCGACGAGCTCGCCGGACTCTCCCGCGAGGCCTACCACGAGTTGGTCCGCGGGACCCCCGAGCTGATCGAGTACCTCAACGAGGCGACCCCGCTCGCCGCGATCGGCGAGCTCAACATCGCGTCGCGCCCCGCCCGCCGCCAGCCCGGACGCGGCATCGACGACCTGCGGGCGATCCCGTGGGTGTTCGCCTGGACGCAGTGCCGGATCCACCTGCCGTCCTGGTACGGCATCGGCCACGCCCTGCATGCCTGGGCCGGCGACGACGAGGACCGCTGGGCGGAGTTGCGCGAGATCACGCAGACCAGCCCCCTGCTGCGCGTCACCTTCGACAACGTCGAGATGTCGCTGGCGAAGTCCGACCTGCGGATCGCCGAGGACTACGCCCGGCTCGCCCGTCCCGAGATCCGCGAGGCGGTGTTCCCGAGGCTGCGGGCGGAGCACGACCGGACCGTCCGCGGGCTGCTGCGGATCACCGGACACACCGAACTCGTCGACCACGACCCGGAACTGCAGGAACTCCTGCGGCTGCGCGACCCCTACCTCGACCCCCTGCACCAGCTGCAGGTGGCTCTGCTCGGACGGTTGCGCGACGAGCCCGACGGCCCCGAGGCGCGGGTGCTGCGCCAGGCGGTGCTGGTCGCCACCAACGGGATCGCTGCGGGCCTGCGCAACACCGGGTGACACCCGAGCCGCCAACGGGTGGCCCGGACGGGGCACCTGGGGATCCCCGACCACGTCGCGCTGCGCGCACGCCGACCCTTGGTCGCGCGTCCGGATGCTCAAGCCTCGGCGGCTGTCGGCCGATGCCGGAGAGGGGAGTATCACCGCACCGTTGGGGGTCCCGTGGACGCGACGATCGACCGTACTGCCCTGGACCGGATCCGAGCCTGGCTGCCGCGAGGCGACACGCTCGATGACGAGGCCTTCCGTGAGCGACACCGCACGCTGAGCATCCTGCTGGCGCTGCACGTGCCCGTCCTCGCGGCCTTCGGGATCTACCGGGGGTACGGGGTCGCCCACTCGGTGCTGGAGGCGGGGATCGCCGGGGTGTTCCTCGGGCTCGCACTGATCCCGCAGATGCACCGCCGGATGAAGGGGATCCTGGTCAGCGCCGGACTCGTGTGGTGCTCCGCGATCGCCGTGCACTTCTCCGGCGGCGTGATCGAGGCGCACTTCCACTTCTTCGTGATCCTCGGCTTCATCGCCCTGTACCAGGACTGGGCGGCCTTCGGGTGGGCGATCGTGTTCACCGCGCTCAGCCACGGGGTCGGATCCCAACTCGGGCCCGAACTGATGTACAACCACGAGGCCGCGATCCAGCGCCCATGGACCTGGGCGCTGATCCACGCCGCGATGGTCCTGTTCGCCGCGGTCGGCCAGGTGATCGGCTGGCGTCACGCCGAGCTCGCCCAGAATCGCGCCACCGAACTCAACACCCAACTCGTGCGCGAGCAGGCCGAACGCCAGACCTCGTACGGCCGTATCTACGTCAACCTGGCTCGGCGCACCCAGTCCCTGCTGCACCGCCAGCTCTCCGTGATCGACGAGCTCGAGGAGCAGGAGGAGGACCCGGAGACCCTGCAGAAGCTGTTCGCCCTCGACCACCTCGCCACGCGTGTGCGGCGCAACTCCGAGTCCCTGTTGGTGATGGCGGGGCAGAACTCGCCGCGGCGGTGGGACTCGGCCGTCTCGCTCGCCGAGGTGGCGCGGGCCGCCGCGTCCGAGATCGAGCAGTACGACCGGGTCGACGTCCGGGTTGATGAAGGCATCGAGCTCGCGGGCACCGCGGTGGTCGATATCACCCACCTGCTCGCCGAGCTGATCGAGAACGCCGCGGAGTACTCCTCACCCACAACCTCCGTGCTGGTCGAGGGCACCACCACCCCGCGTGGCGCGGTGATCAACGTGATCGATCGCGGCATCGGACTGAGCCCGGAGGATCTGCGCAGCGCCAACGCGACCCTCACGGACCCGCCCGAACTGGACGACGAGGTGATCCGCCACCTCGGCTTCCAGGTGGTCGGACGCCTGGCCCGCAAGCTGGCGATCCGGGTCCACCTCGAGCCGACCCCCGAGGGCGGCACGACGGCCGTGCTCGAGCTCCCACCGGCGCTCCTGGCCAACGACGCACCGGCCGACGCCCAGGGGCGCGAGCCGGAGCCCGCCTCCGCGTCCGCGACGGTGCTGCCGTTCGCCCGACCTGATGCGCCTGCCGCCCCACGGACCGCTGAGCAGCCGCCGGCCGATCCGCCGTCGGCACCGGCGCCGCAACCGCAGATCGCGACCACGGGGCACGAACATCACCGCGACGCCCCCTCGACGCCGGCGGCATCCACGGGATCGGCGTCGACGGCTCCCGGGGGCCAGCCCGACGCAGCTCGGCCAGCGCCGGCCGCACCGGACAGCGGCGCACGGACCCCTGCGAGCGACCCGTCGCCTCCCGCCCTGTTCTCGGCGGCACAGCCGCCGACCAGCACCTTCCCCCAGGCCGGCGGCAACGGTCACCGCACGGTTCCGGGCAACCAGGCCGGCAACGGGCACGCGCCGGTACCGGGCAGCCAGGCCGGCAACGGGAACCTGCCGGCGTCGGGCAACGGTCACCGCGCTCCCACGAACGGAGCACTGCCACCGGTGCCCGACCTCGGCGGCGGATCCGTCCGGGGCGGGACCACGGCGGACACCCCTGGGGACGACGGCATCGACCCGCTGTTCGACCACTTCTTCGACGGTCCGTCGACCACCGCCAGCCTCGGACAGGCCGCCTCCCAGAGCGAACCGGTCACGCCGTCACCGGGACACGCGCCACCGCCCCCCGGCTCCGCGGCACCGCCGCCCGGACCGACGACCGCGGGACCCGGCCAGGCCGTGAACCCCGGCCAGGATCGGGCGGCTGCCGACACGCCGGACCGCACCCCGAGCGGTCTCCCGCGGCGGACGCCGGCCGCCAACCTCGCGGAGCAGCTCCGCAAGGCGCTGGACGATCCCGACCCCACCCCAGGCGTCCCCCCGGCACCGCCCGAGGCCCGACAGGCCCTGTCGGCCTTCCAGGCTGGTGGCCGGGCGGGTCGGCGCGCCACCGACGATGGCGCTGAGGAGGAACGGCCATGACGGTGAAGGCCCAGGGCGTCGACTTCCTCGTCGCGTCCTTCGCACGGCGCGTCCCCGGGGTGACCCACGGGGTCGTGGTCAGCGCCGACGGACTGCTGTTGGCCATGTCCGAGGGCCTCGACCGCGCCACCGGCGATCACCTCTCCGCGGTCGCGTCGGGACTGTCCAGTCTCACCCACGGCGCCTCCACGATGTTCGACGCCGGCCGCGTGGAGCAGGTGATCGTCGAGATGAGCGCCGGGTACCTGTTCGTCACCCCGATCAGCGACGGGTCGCTGCTGGCGGTCCTCGCCCAGCGTGACTGCGACATCGGGATGGTCGGCTACGAGATGGCGCTGCTGGTCGGCAAGGTCGGCGAGGCGCTCACGCCCGAACTGCGCCAGCAGCTCGCTGCCGGGTTGCCACGGTGAACCCGGAGGGCCCCGACCGGTTGGTGCGGCCGTACCTGATCACGGGCGGCCGTACCCAGCCGAGCGATGAACTGCCGCTCGAGACGCTGATCGAGGCCACGCCCCACGCGCTCGACCTGGTCGGCACGCTGCGGTTCGAGCCACGGCGCGTGGTGGAGCTGTGCCGCTCCCCGCTCTCCCTGGCCGAGGTCGCCGCGAGGATCTCCGTGCCCCTCGGCGTGGCACGCGTGATCGTGGCCGACCTCGCCGCCGAGGACCTGCTCAAGATCCACCGGACGGTGCCGGCCCACGGCCCGGACGTCCCCCTGCTCGAACGGCTGCTCGATGGTCTCAGTTCCTGTTGACACCCGATCACCCGGTTCCACGGCGGGGTCGGCTCCGGTCTCGACCAAGATCGTCGTGGCCGGCGGCTTCGGTGTGGGCAAGACCACCGCGGTGGGCTCGATCAGCGAGATCGACCCGCTACGCACCGAGGCGGCGATGACCTCGGCGTCGGTCGGCGTCGACGACACCTCCGGTGTCGACGCGAAGACCACCACCACGGTGGCGATGGACTTCGGACGCCTCACGGTCGCCGACGGGCTCGTCCTGTACCTGTTCGGCACGCCCGGACAGGACCGGTTCTGGTTCATGTGGGACGAGCTGACCCGCGGTGCCGTCGGTGCGCTGGTGCTGATCGACACCCGTCGGCTCGCCGACGGGTTCCCGGCCGTGGACTACTTCGAGCAACGCGACCTGCCCTTCCTCGTCGGCGTGAACGTGTTCGACCCGAACCACACCCCACCGCTCGAGGAGGTGCGGACCGCGCTGGCGCTCTCCGACGACGTGCCACTGATGCTGTGTGACGCCCGCAACCGGGAGTCGGTCCGCATGCTGCTCATCGAACTGACGTCGCACGCGCTGAAGCGGGCCAAGGCGGCCCGGCCGGGTTGAGCCTCCGGGGGCGTCGGTCCCACGTCTAGGGACCTTCCGCCCTGCCAGCCGCTCCCACGCATCCATACGGTGAGCAGGGTCCAGGAGGTGCCACCGTGCCACGAAGCGTGAGAACCTTCCTCCCCGTCGTGGGCGACCCGACGTCGCTGGCACGCGCGTTCGACGGCGATCCGCAGCGGTGGCTGCCGGCAGCCCGGCAGGAGGGGCCGTCTCGCTGGCGGATCAAGGCGCACGCCGGCTCGCTGTCCCGGCCAGTGATGGTGACGATCGGTCCACCCTGGCGCGCGAGCCGGACGTACTGGCGGACCGTCAGCTGGGACCCGGTGGACCCCCAGGACGGCGCACCCACGGCCCTCGACCGCTTCCTGCCCACCCTCGACGGGGAGTTGGGGTTGCACCTGCGGCGGGGCGGTCCAGCCACCCTGGTCCTCGACGCCCGTTACCAGCCCCCCGGCGGCGCCCTCGGTGAAGCGGTCGACGCCCTGGCCCTGTCACGGGTCGCACGGGGGACGGTCGAGCGCTTCCTCGAGGACGTCGCCGCCCGGTTGGCCGCGGAGGCCCTGCTGGTCGCACCGGCCGGGCCCAACGGCGAACGGTCAGCGGCTCGGGACCTCCCAGAGCACGACGGTGCCCGCACCGTCCACACGTGACCCGACCCTGAAGCTCCCACCGAGGCCCTCGGCCCGCTTCTGGAGGTTCACGAGCCCCATCCCGCCGGGGCGCCGCTCCCGGATCCCGCGGCCGTCGTCGGCGACCCGGAGCCGGATCATCACGCTGTCGCCCGCGAGCTCCACCTCGACGTCGTTGGCATCGGCGTGCTTGGCGACGTTGGTGAGCGACTCGCGGACGACCGGGATCAGGTGGTCGGCCAGGGTGGGGGTCACCACCGCGTCCAGCGGCCCCTCGAACCGTACCCGCGGTGGCTTCGGCAGCAGCGGCGTCAACTCCTCGATCACGTCCAGGACCGCCGAGCGCACCCCTCGCTCGTGGTGAGCACGTGACTGCAGCGCGAAGATCGTCGAGCGGATCTCCTTGACCGTCGTGTCGATGTCGTCGATCGCCTGCTCCAACCGGTCCACCACCTCCGGTCGGTCCTCGATCCCCCGCAGCGTGGCCTGCAGGGACAGGCCCGTCGCGAACAGCCGCTGGATCACCGTGTCATGCAGGTCCCGTCCGATCCGCTCCCGGTCCTCGATCACCGACAGGCGGGTGAGGTCGGCCTGGGCGCGCTCGTAGGTCCACAGGAAGCTGGTCTGGGCCGCGAAGCTGGCCAGGTGCTGTTCCTCACGGTCGTTGAAGGGCTGGTCGCGACCCACGCCGAGGGCGGCGACCACCTCGTCGCCATCGCGGATCGGCGCCCAGATCACCGCCCGGTCCAGCAGCGGTCCGTGGTCGTCACGCACCGCCTCGCCAGCGTTGAACATCCGCCACACCGCCGGGGCCGCCGCCTGCGTGAACCCCCGTTCCGGCGCGTCACCCGCGCTGCTGAGGATCCACAGGCCGTCCCCGTAGCGCTCGAGGAGGCAGGCCGCGTCCGCCTCCACCAGGGGCGCGGCCAGCGACACGATCCGGTCGCGCACGACGGGGGTCGACTCCCCCGCGAGCACGGCCGTCGACAGTTCCAGGACCGCATCGCGCCAGGCCTCCCGACGTTGCACGTCCTCGTAGAGGCGGGCGTTGTCGATCACCGCCCCCGCCACCGCCGCGAGCCCGGCGATCAGGTCCTCGTCGTCCGCGGTGAACGGTTCCCCCGACCGCTTCTCGGACAGGTAGAGATTGCCGAAGGCGCGGCCGCGCACCCGGATCGGCGCACCCAGGAAGGTGGTCATCGGCGGATGGTGCGGAGGGAAGCCGTAGGAGTCCGGGTGCTGCAAGAGATCGTCGAGGCGCAGGACGTGCGGCTCCTCGATCAGCAGGCCGAGCACCCCGCGTCCCTCGGGCAGCGTGCCGATCCGCGCGGCGGTGTCCTCATCGATCCCGTGATGGAGGAAGCGCGACAGCCCGTCACCGTCCTCAGCGAGGACCCCCAGCGCGCCGTACCGGGTGTCGACGAGGGTGCATGCGGCCTCGACGATGTGACGCAGGACGGTGTCGAGGTCCAGGTCGCCCGCGACCAGCAACACGGCGTCGAGCAGCCGGTTCACGCGAGGATCGTTGGCCACTGACGTTCCCGATATCCACACTTGCTGACGATCAAGTCTAGCCTTGTCACCACGTGACCAGAGGACGTGCCATGCCCACGCGTGTGTTCCTGCTCGACGACCACGAGGTGGTCCGTCGCGGCCTGAAGGACCTGATCGACGCCGAGGACGACCTCGAGGTGGTCGGCGACGCGGGCACGGCTGGGATGGGGCTGGCCGGGATCGCCAAGACCAGCCCGGACGTCGCGGTCCTCGACGTGCGCCTGCCGGACGGCAACGGCGTCGAGGTGTGTCGGGAGGTCCGGGCCCGCGACCCCAAGATCTCGTGTCTGATGCTGACCTCCTTCAGCGACGACGAGGCCCTGTTCGACGCCATCATGGCCGGCGCCTCCGGGTACCTGCTCAAGGACGTCCGTGGCAACGACCTGATCGACGCGATCCGGCGGGTCGCGGCCGGTGACTCGCTGCTCGATCCGGCGCTCACCGGCAAGGTCCTCGAGCGGCTGCGCAAGGGCGACGAGGAGGACCCCCGTCTCGCGTCGCTGTCGGAGCAGGAGCGTCGCATCCTCGAGCTGATCGCCGAGGGGTTGACCAACCGGCAGATCGCCGAGCGCATGCACCTCGCCGAGAAGACCGTCAAGAACTACGTCTCGAACCTGCTCGCGAAGCTCGGCATGCAGCGCCGCACCGAGGCCGCCGTCTTCTACACACAGCTCGAACAGGACGACTGACCAGCACGCCGGACGACGGTCGACGGGCCGCGACGCACCGTCTGGAAGGTCCCCGCATTCGGGGCCGAGCGGCCCTTCCTCGTCCCCCCACCACGGCCCATCCTCGATGCAGACGACGTGGACGGAGCCGACATGACCGACCCCGAGACCCCCGCGACCGACCGCCACGGGCTGGAGGTGCTCCCGCTCGCCCAGTGCCTGGCGCTGCTGCGGAGCCGGCCACTCGGCCGGTTGGCCTACCTCGACGGTGGGCAACCGACGGTCGTGCCCGTCAACCACCTCGTGCAGGGGAACAACGTCGTGCTGCGCAGCCTGTCGGGAGGCAAGCTCGACGCCGCCATCATCGGGCAGCCCGTCGCCTTCCAGCTCGATGACCACGATCCCTCGCGCGGGACCGGGTGGAGCGTGCTGGTCCGCGGTCGTGCGGAGCTCCTCGACGACCACGACGAGGTGGTGCGGCTGGCCGCCGAGCTCGACAGCTGGGCGATCGACGATCCGGCCGAGGGGACGTGGGTGCGGATCGTCAGCGACGAGATCTCCGGTCGCCGCCTGGCCCGTCACGACTGAGCCGGGGATGGGGGTCCCTACCGATGGGGTCTCTGGTCCCATCGGGATGGGTCCCTGCGCCCTGGCATCCTCTACGGTGCACCGTTTGAGTGCGCGCCGACGCAGCGGCCATCGCCGCGGCATGGACCAACCGTGGAGGAGCGACACGTGACCGAAGCCACCGAGGAACGCACGATGGGGGCGATCGCGACCGCGGTCGTCGCCCTGGTCGCGCTGGTGCTGTCCGGCGGCGCGCTGATCGTCGCCGCGGGAGCCAGCGGCGGGAGCCCGACCGCCACCGCCGACCCGGGCGGCGCGGCCGCACCCAGCAGCGTCGCGGTGCAGCTCGACGAGTTCTCGATCTCGCCGTCGACGATCGAGGTCGCCGAGGGCGGCACCCTGAGCGTGACCAACAACGGGGCCGTCGAGCACGACCTGGCGATCACCGGGACCGACCTCGCCACCCCGATGCTGGCGGCCGGGCAGTCCGCCGACCTGGACCTCAGCGGCCTGGCGCCCGGGGTGTACGAGGTGCTGTGCACGGTGCCCGGGCACGACAGCGCCGGGATGGTCGGCTCGCTCGTGGTGGTCGGCGACGACCCCGCGGCGGCGGACGGCCACGCGGAGCACACCACCGCGGCGGCCGAGGAGGACTGGGACGCGCTCGACGCCGCGATGCACGACAGCATCCTCGCCTTCCCCGCAGAGACGGAGGGCATCGGCAACCAGCTCCTCGAGCCCGAGGCGGTCCTCGACGACGGCACCAAGGTGTTCCGCCTGGTCGCCGAGATCTTCGACTGGGAGGTCGAGCCGGGTCGGGTCGTCGAGGCCTGGGGCTACAACCGCCAGGTCCCGGGACCGATGATCAAGGTCGACGTCGGGGACACCGTGCGGGTGATCGTCGAGAACGAGCTGCCCATGGGCACCGACGTCCACTGGCACGGCGTCCGTGTCCCCAACGACCAGGACGGTGTCGCCCCGCTCACCCAGCCGTTGATCGCGTCGGGTGACACCTTCGTCTACGAGTTCGAGGCACGCGAACCGGCCATCGGGATGTACCACCCCCACCACCACGGCCAGATGAAGCTGCCCAACGGCATGTTCGGGGTGTTCCAGATCGGCACGGTCGGCGAGGACATCCCGCTGCCGACGGGGCGCACGATCGGCGGCAAGGAGGTCCCCGAGGAGATCGACGTCGTCGCGGAGGTCCCGATGGTGCTCAACGACGCCGGCGCGATCGGGTACTCGATCAACGGCAAGGGCTGGCCGGCCACCGAGCCGATCGTGGTCAACGAGGGCGACTGGTTCGTCGTGCACTACTACAACGAGGGGCTGCAGATCCACCCGATGCACCTGCACCAGATGCCCCAGCTGGTGTTCGCCAAGGACGGGTTCCCCCTGGACGCCCCGCAGTGGGAGGACACGGTCAACGTCGCACCGGGCGAGCGCTACTCGGTGCTCGTGCAGGCCACCGATCCTGGCGCCTGGGCGTTCCACTGTCACATCCTCACCCACGCCGAACGCCACGAGGGCATGTTCGGGATGGTGACCGCCCTGATCGTGGAGGAGGCGTAGCCCGTCGTCGCTGCTCGACCACCCGAGCCCCGTCCGCCCCCCAGGACGGGGCTCGG
The DNA here is from genome assembly GCA_007120465.1 of Nitriliruptoraceae bacterium. Classification (GTDB taxonomy): domain Bacteria; phylum Actinomycetota; class Nitriliruptoria; order Nitriliruptorales; family Nitriliruptoraceae; genus CSSed11-175R1. The sequence continues at coordinate 1,370 of SKNO01000261.1, read as the reverse complement.
GTGCGTCCTGGTCGGATGACCCCTCCCGGTGGTGGCAGGGCCCGAACGGTCGCTACAGTGGTGACGCGGCACCTCCCGGTGCCGCACGACACCCGGGGAGCTCGGGACAGCCGGGCTGAGAGGGTGACCACCGTCGATCGGTGCGCGATGCACCGACGAGGACGAGCGTCATCGACCCGTGGAACCTGAGCTGGGTAATACCAGCGGAGGGAGGTGCCCGGTGACCGCCATCCCGACATCGCCGCGTCCTGTGGGGCGCGCGGTCGTCGTGCTGGCCGGCGGCGACGCCGTGGATCCACGGTTGGCACCTCGGCTCCCCGACGGCGCGACCGTGATCGCGGCGGACTCCGGGCTCGCGAGTGCCGGACCGCTCGGGCTCACCGTCGACCTGCTCGTGGGCGACCTCGACTCGGTCGACGCCGCGCTGCTCGCGCAGGCCCGTCGCGAGGGCGTGCCCGTCGAGGAGCATCCGACGGACAAGGACCGGACGGACCTGGCCATCGCGATGGACGCGGCCATGTCCCACCGCCCCGACCGGATCGTGGTCGTCGGTGGGCACGGTGGCCGCCTCGACCACCTCCTCGGCAACGTGGCGTTGCTGGCCTCGCCGGCCTACGCCGACGTCGAAGTGGTGGCGTTGATGGGGACCGCCTGCGTGACGGTGGTCCGGGGCGATGAGGCCGCACCGACGCGCCTGACCGGCACGGTCGGCGACCTGGTGAGCCTCATCGCGTACCACGGATCCGCGCGTGGGATCACCACCTCGGGCCTGCGCTTCCCCGTCGATGCCGCGGATCTGCCCGCGGGATCGTCCCTGGGTGTCAGCAACGAGTTCGCCGCACCCGAGGCCACCGTCGGCCTGCGGGAGGGCGTGCTCCTCGCCGTCCAACCCTGAGGAGGACCGATGCGCACCCTGCCCACCACGCTCATGCTCGCGACTGCCCTCGTGCTCGCGGCCTGCGCGCCCGACGAGCCCGCCGCGCCGGACGAGGCGCCGGACGACCCCGCCGAGGAGATCACCGACGAGCCCGCGGAGGACGCGGCGCCCGAGGGGGTGGTGCTGCGCCTGTTGACCCACGACTCCTTCGACGTCAGCACCGCGGTGCTCGAGGGCTTCGAGGCGGAGACAGGCATCACCGTGGAGGTGATCCCCACCGGCGACGCCGGCACCGCTCTCAACCAGGCGATCCTGACGCAGGACTCCCCCCAGGGCGACCTGCTGTTCGGGGTCGACAACACCTTCCTGTCCCGTGCGCTCGACGCGGAGCTGTTCCAGCCCTACCGCTCGCCTCGTCTGGAGGTCGTGCCGGAGCGCTACCAGCTCGACCCGGAGCACCGGGCCACACCGATCGACGTCGGCGACGTGTGCC
>SKNO01000162.1 GCA_007120465.1 Nitriliruptoraceae bacterium | reverse complement strand
GCTGCATCCGCGAGCTCTGCGCCGTGCGGTCCTAGGCCGAAGGACCGCACCGGGGCCGGAGGGTGACCGCGCGTCGCTATGCGCGGCGCGGGTCACCGGTCGTGGCGCGCAGAATCACGGTTCCGGAGCGCAGCCCGAAGCGCCTGCAGCGCGCACCGCGAGGACCGCAGTCAGGATCGTGACGCTCGTGGACCCCCGGTCGGCAGCGACTCGGCGGTCCAGGCGGTCGAAGGCATCGTGCATGTGCGGCGGTTGTTCACCACTTCTCCAACGCGGTCCTTGCCAAGGACCGCAGTTTGGTCTGACCGGATCCCAGCCAACATCGGAAGGCTCGAACGGGAGCGGATGGCCGCTGCTCCGTGCAGGCGGGGCGTCAGTGGCGCGGCGCGCGCGTTAGTTGGGGATGGTGTCGCCGATCCATCGTGGGTTCGCACGCATCCCTGCGAGCAGCGTGGCGAGGACGGCATCGGTCATCGCGTCCGCCTCCGCCACCTGCAGGTCGTGCGCCGGTCCCGCGCTCAACAGGTGCGCGAGGCCGTGCACGGTCGCCCACGCCGACATCGCTAGCCCGGCGATCTCCTCTGGGGGCGTCTGCGGCGTCAGGCAGCTCGCCACCTGCGCGACGACCGCCTCGAACGAGCGCTTCCCGACCTCGCTGACCTCGGCCCGGTGTTCGCCGATCAGCTCCGGTCGGAACATCACCTCGAACCACGGTCGATGTGCAACGGCGAAGGCGAGGTAGGCGCGCCCCATCGCATCGAGCTGCTCCGCCGGCGTGCCTTCGGTGGTGTTACGGGCCTGCTCGAGGTCGCGGGTGAAGGCCTCGAACCCCTGCGCGGCGAAGGCGGCCAGCAACCCGCTCTTGTCTCTGAAGTGGTGGGCCGGCGCGGCGTGCGAGACGCCGGCGTGCCGGGCGGCGGCACGCAGCGTGACGGCCTCCAGCCCCTGCTCCTCGACCAGCGAGGCGACCGCCGCGAGGAGCGCCGCGGGGAGATCCCCGTGGTGATAGGCGCGCCGGCTCTCCCCGCCGTCGTCCCCGGGCGCCGCGTCCATCATCATCTCGCGGTCTCCGCATGCGAGACGAGGCTCGTGCGACCTCGTGCGCGTGCGGACACCGTACTGCATCTAGGCAATGAAAAGATAAGTCTTGACACTGTCAGGTCCATGCTGCATCTTCCCCCCGCATCTGGACGTCGTCAAGTTTTGCGCCAGAGCCATAGGACCCTGCCGGGTGTCGTCGCCTGGCCGATCGGAGAGCACCATGACGCACGACGGACAGACGCCGCCGCCCGCACGTCCCCGGTGGCAGGCCAAGCTCGCGGACCGGTACGACGGTTGGGCGGTGGTGACGGGCGCCTCGGATGGCATCGGGAGGCAGATGGCGGGGCTGCTCGCCGCCGCCGGCCTCCACGTCGTGCTGGTCGCCCGACGTGAGGCCGCCCTCGAGGTGCTGGCAGCCGAACTCCATGCCGCTCACGGGGTCTCGACGCTCGTCGTCGCGGTCGACCTCGCGACACCGGGTGGTGTGGACACGGTGCTCTCGGCCACCGAGCACCTCGACGTTGCACTCCTCGTCGCGGCGGCTGGCTACGGCACGGCCGGTGCGTTCCTCGGGCAGGACCTCGCCATGGAGCTCGACATGGTCTCCGTGAACGTTCGTGCGGTCACGGCCATCACCCACGCCTTCGGCCGGCGCTTCGTGGCACGGGGTCGGGGCGGCATCGTGCTGTTCGGATCGCTGGTCGGCTTCCAGGGCGTCCCGGGCTCGGCGACCTACTCGGCCACCAAGGCGTTCGTCCAGACCTTCGGAGAGGCGCTGCAGCGGGAGTTGGCCCCACACGGCGTCGACGTGCTCGTCGCGGCGCCGGGTCCCGTGCACACCGGGTTCGCGGCGCGAGCCACGATGAGCATGTCGTCCGCCGCGAACGCCGACGACGTCGCACGTGCGACCTTGCGAGCGCTCGGCGGCCGGGGGGCGACGGTGCGACCGGGAGGGCGAGCGAAGCTGCTCGGCTACGGGCTGGGCTCGCTGCCGCGTGGTCTGCGGGTCCGGGTGCTGCAGACGATCATGGCATCGATGACGCCGGGCTCGCCGTCGGTGACCCTGGACCCGCGGTCGCCGGCCCCGGACCCGGGCTCGCCTGCACACCCTGCGGCGCACGGATGAGCCGCCGGGTCGTGCACAGCCGTCCCCGGCGCTCCCGCGCGGAGCTCGGCCTGCTGGCCAGGATCGCCCACCTGCTCTCCCGACATCCTCTGACAGTGGGGGTCGTGGCGTTCGTGGCGACGTTGCTGCTCGCCGTCCCGGTGCTGACGATGGCACCGACCGAGCAGGCCTCCCAGGAGCCCGGCGGTCCCGCCTTCGACGCCCGCGAGGTCCTCGATCGACGGCTGGCTCCCGAGGCCGCCACCGAGTTCTTCCTCCTCGAGGCCGGACCGGGACTGCTCCTGGAGCCGGCCTCGCTGCGGGTGCTGCACGAGCGACTCGAACAGTTGCGCAGCGACCCGACCACGGCGCAGCTACTGGTCGAGATCTACGACCCCACGCTGGATCTGCAACGCCTCGGCGCCTTGACATTGACCGATGCCGTGGAGGCCGCTCTGTCAGCCCAGGGTTCGGCAGGGCTCGCGGCGGCCTCGGATGCCGCCGTGGCCGACACCGTCGATGCGATCGTCGGTCAGATCGGACCGGTGGCGCTCGGCCTGGATCCGGACGCCGAGGTGGATGCTGACGGCACCTGGCGGGCGACCGGGCTGGCGCTGCCGCTCGCGCTGGACAACGCCGCGCTCGGCGGCGGGTCGGGGGGTGCCCGTATCGCCGGTGACACGTCCCAGCGCGAGGAGGCATTGCGCGACGTCAGGGACGTGCTCCGCGGTGGCACGGCCGGGGAGCGTGTCTCCCGTGCGAACGCTGGAGCGCTCCAGGCCCACGCCGTCGCCGCGGATGTCAACCTCACATCCGCCGAGCAGGGGGAGGCAGCCGGCCCGTTCATCGCCGTGGCGGTGCTGCTCACGCTGCTGCTGGTCGGAGCCACGTTCCGGTCGGTGTGGATCGTGGCGGTGGTGGGCTCTGGCATCGCGGCGCTGATGATCTGGTTGCAGGGCTGGTCGAACCTCCTCGGGCTGCGTCAGGACCAGATCCTGGCGACGATCGTGCCCATCGCCCTGCTCGCCTTCGGCATCGACTTCGCCTTCCACGCCATCGGACGCCTCGAGGAGGAACGCGCATCCGGTCGTCCTCCCCGCGGGGCGCTGGCTGTCGGGCTCGCCGGGGTCGGTGGGGCGCTGCTGCTGGTGCTCGCTTCGGACGTCGCCGCGTTCCTCTCGAACACCGTCTCCGGCATCGAGTCGATCGTGCAGTTCGGCATCGCTGCCGCGCTCGGGCTCACCTTCGCGTTCCTGCTTCTCGGCGTGGTCGCACCGACGGTGTTGGCGGGGATCGCTGAACGCGTCGATCCGCCGCCGGCCGGCCGGCTCGCGGGACTGTGGCGCGCGCTGGCGTCGGTGGCCATCGCCGGCCTCACCACCACCTCGGTGCTCGGCACGGTGTTCCTCGACCCCGTGGTCGGCATCGCCGTGTTCGTCCTGCTCGTGCTGTTGGCCGTGGTCCTGCCGACTTGGCTGGCGGCCCGGCGCCACGCCCAGGTCCTGGCTGGCACCCGCCCCGCTCGACGCCCGGCCCGCCAGAGGGGCGACCACCCCGAGGTGCTGGCGGCCGGCCTCGGAGCAGGCCTGGTCGGCATCGCCAGGCGGGGTGCGGTGATCCTGCCGGCTGTCGCCATCGTCACGGTGGTCGCTGTGGTCGGGGCCACCCAGGTGGAAACACGATTCGACGTGCGGGACTTCTTCGCGTCCGACACCGACTTCGTCGTCGCGCTCGACGCCCTCGACCGCATCGTGGGCGAGAACGGCGGTGAGCCGACCCAGATCGTGGTGACCGCCGACCTCGCCGACCCGGAGGTGCTCGCCCGTCTCGGCGCGACGGTCGACGGTCTGTCGTCGCTGGACACGGAGGTGTTCGCCACCGGGGCCGATGGCCGGACGCTCGTGGCCGGCGGCGTGGTTGACGTCGTGCGCTACGCGACGCTCACCCCGGCAGCCCGAGAACGCGTCGAAGTCGCGTCGGGCACCGTCCTGGCCGACGCGGACGGCGACGGCCTTCCAGAGCGGGCCGACGCCGTGGCGGCGATCCTCGACCACGCCGCCGAGCGCGGCCTCGGGCCCACCGATGCGCAGCTGGCGTGGACGCCCGCCCAGGTGGCCGCCGTCCTCGACCGCAACCCGGGAGCCGACGCAACCGTGCTCACGCTCCAGCTGCCCGGCAGTCGCGAGGTCGCGGCGATCGCCGAAGCACAGGAGGTGCTCGAGCCCCAGCTTGACGAGTTGCGTGCCGAGTTGCAGCGCGACGACCCGGCGGCGGACGTCAGGCTCACGGGGGCACCGGTGGTCCGACAACTCACCCTGGATGCGATCTCGCGGGCGCTGCTGCTGTCGCTGCCGATCGCGGTGCTCGCCTGCCTGGCCGTGGCCACCGTGGCGACGCGCTCGCTGCGGACGGCGGTCATCGCGATCGTCCCGATCCTGCTGGTGGTGCCGTGGTTGTACGGCACGATGTGGGCCATGGGGTACGCGGTGAACCTCGTGACAGGCACGATCGGTGCCATCTCGATCGGCATCGGCATCGACTTCGCGATCCACCTCGTCGCCCGGTACCGAGAGGAGCACGCCCGACTGGGCAACCGCGACCTCGCGATGCGGGCGACGGGGGCAGGCACCGGTGTCGCGCTGGTGGCCTCCGCAGTGTCATCCATCGCCGGCTTCGTCGTGTTGGCCTTCGCACCGATGCCGCTGTTCGCCGCCTACGGGGTGCTCACCGCGCTCATGATCGCGATGGCACTGACGGCGACGTTGCTGGTGCTGCCGCCGCTCCTGCGCCTGAGCACCCATGACCTCCCGGTCCCGGCGCCACCCCGTCACGAGTTCTCGGCGGCCGTGCATCCCTGAGGCGCATCCGTCTGGGGACAGCGGTGACGGGAAGCAGCCCAAGGAACGCGGTGGCGACGTCCTCACGACCACGGCTCGTTATGCGCGCGACGCCCAGTGGAACCCTCGCCCGCAATCACGGCTGCCGCGTGGGGGCACGGCAGCCGTTGCGGTCGACGACGGCATCACCGGGCGCCGGTTGCTCCGGCGAGGTAGGTGGCGACGATGTAGGTGGGGTTGCGGTCGAGTGCGCCGCGGGCGCGGTCGTAGCGGCGGGTCTGTCGAGGGTCGGCGTGCCGTGCGAAGTCCTGGACGTCCCGAAGACTGCATCCGGCGTCGAGCGCTGCGGTGATCGCAGCGTGCCGGAGCGAGTGGGGCGAGATCCGCTTGTCGATCCCGGCGCGTGTCGCCAGCCGACGCACGATCCGTCCCGCGGCATGCCGATCCAGTCGACTTCCGTCAGCACGGGCCAGCAGTGGCCCATCAGCCCGCTTTCCGACGGCTGCGTCGATCGCTCGCGCCGTGCGTGGTGCCAGCGGGATCAGGGCAGGCTGGTTGCCCTTCCCGATGATGCGGACCACACGGTGCCCGTTGGCGAGTGCCAGATCGGACAGTTCGGCGCTGCACGCCTCGGACACGCGCAGGGCGTTGAGCGCGAGGAGGCAGGCCAGGGCGTGGTCGTTGCCGCCGGACAGCCCGGCCTGGACGAGGAACGCACCGAGCTCGGTCCGGTCGAGGCCGAGCCGCGTGGACTCCTGAGAGACCTTCGGCCGGCGGACGTGGACCGCCGGCGAGTGTTCGAGGAGCTGCTCCTCGACGCAGTAGCGGTAGAACCCGGTGAGCACGACCAGCTTGAGCGCGACCGTGGCGGGCGCCAGACCGCGCCCTTCGAGGTCGCGTGCGTACAGCTCGACATGAGGCCTGCGGACATCCGCCAGTGGCTCGAACTGGTGCTGTTCGCACCAGTCGAACCACAGCCGCAGCTGGGTGGTGTACGCCTGCCGGGTCCCTGGTGAGGAGTAGCTGGCGACGAACGCGACTGCGGCCCAGCTGGCCAGGTCCTGCTCGCCGGCAACGGGCAGCATCAGGGTGGATGTGGTCATGGGAAACGCTCCTGTTCTGCGCCGCGGGATCGGCGCGAGGCCAGCGTCTACCCGTGCTACCTTCAGGACAACCGTAAGGTCGGGAGTCAGCCATGACGGAACGCTTCATCGGGGTTGAGCAGGCCCGTGGGCAGCTCGGCCGCCTGGTCGATGACGTGGCCGGTGGGGCCGAGGCGATCTCGTTGACCAAGCGAGGACGTCCGGTGGCCGTCCTGGTCAACCGAGACGAGTGGGAGGCACTGCGACAGCTCGTCCGGGCAGATGCTCGTGACGAACTCCGCGCCCGTCTGACCCAGATCCGTGAACGCGTCGCCGAAGCCGGTCTGGATCCGGCCACCGTGGACGAGGCGATCGAGGCGGCCCGGAAAGTGTCGTGATCCGTGCGGTGCTCGACACCAACACCATCGTGTCCGGAGTCGGGTGGGGCGGGCCGCCGGGAGCCGTACTGGACGCCGCCCTGGCCGGCCGCTTCGAGATGGTCACGAGCCCGAGCCTGCTCGATGAACTGCGCCGGGTGCTCAGCTACCCCAAGCTGCAAGCGGTCATCGGCGGCGCGGACGAACTCACCGAGCTGCTAGCCCTCGCTTCCGTCGTGATCAACCCAACGGAGACGGTTGCGGTCTCCCGGGATCCCGACGATGACCGCCTCATCGAGGCCGCCCTGGCGGCGAACGCCGACGTCATCGTCACCGGCGACCAAGATCTGCTCACCCTGGGAAGCGTCGACCAGATCAGGATTCTGACACCCCGACAGTTCCTCGAAACACTCGACACGAGCAGCTGACTCCCGCCAGCCAGGCGCGCAGCAACTATGGGCGGCACAAGCCTCCGGACCCGACACACATCGTCACGGCTGTCGCGC
>SKNO01000123.1 GCA_007120465.1 Nitriliruptoraceae bacterium | reverse complement strand
CGTGCGCTCGACGCGGAGCTGTTCCAGCCCTACCGCTCGCCTCGTCTGGAGGTCGTGCCGGAGCGCTACCAGCTCGACCCGGAGCACCGGGCCACACCGATCGACGTCGGCGACGTGTGCCTGAACTACGACGTCGCGTGGTTCGAGGAGGAGGGCCTCCCGGTGCCGCAGGACCTCGACGACCTGGTCGACGAGGCCTACCGTGGCCTGCTCGCCGTGCAGAACCCGGCGACCTCCTCCCCCGGCCTCGCGTTCCTGCTCGCGACGATCGAACGGTTCGGTGAGGACGACTACCTCGGGTTCTGGGAGGCACTCCGCGCGAACGACGTCGTGGTCACCGACGGGTGGTCCGAGGCGTACTACAGCGAGTTCTCGGCCGCGAGCGACGGCGACCGCCCGCTGGTGGTGTCCTACGCGTCCAGCCCGCCAGCCGAGGTGTACTTCGCCGACCCTGAGCCCGACGAGGCGCCGACGGGGGTGATCGAGGCCTCCTGCTTCCGCCAGATCGAGTTCGTCGGCATCCTGGCCACCACCGAGCACCCCGAAGCGGCCCAACAGCTGGTGGACTTCATGCTCTCGCCGAGCTTCCAGGAGGACATCCCGCTGCGGATGTTCGTCTTCCCGGTGGTCGAGGACGCCGAGCTGCCCGAGGTGTTCGTCGAGCACGCGTCGTTGCCCGAGGACCCGTTCGAGCTGGATCCCGCGGTGATCGGTGAGAACCGCGAGACCTGGATCGACGCCTGGACCCGGACCGTCCTGCGGTGACCGACCAGGCCACCGACGGCCGGACCACGGTGGGCGGGCTCGCGCGGACCCGCGGGCCCGCCCTCACCGCGGCGCTCCTGGCCGTCCCGGTGGTGTTCCTGGGGCTGTTCTTCGTCCTGCCGGTGGCCACGATTGTGCTCACCGGGCTGCGGCCGGAGGGCGTCGTCGACCTGACGGCCGTGTGGGCGGTGCTGCGCGACCCGGTGGTCGGGCGAGTGGCGTGGTTCACCGTGTGGCAGGCGACGGTGTCGACGCTGTTGACCCTGGCCCTCGGGTTGCCGGGTGCCTACGTCCTCACGCGGCTCGAGTTCCGTGGACGCGACGCGATCCGGGCCGCGGTGACCGTGCCCTTCGTGCTGCCCACGGTGGTGGTGGCCTCCGCGTTCCTGGCGCTGCTCGGGCCGCAGAGCCCGATCAACGGGCTGCTCGAGTGGGTGTTCGGTCCCGCGGCCCCGAGCGTCGACCTGCGGCGGACGGTCACCGCGATCCTGATCGCCCACGCCTTCTTCAACTACGCGGTGGTGGTCCGCACCGTCGGGGGGCTGTGGGCGCTGCTCGATCCGCGGCTCGAGGACGCCGCACGCACCCTCGGCGCGTCGCGCTGGCGGGCCTTCCGGGAGGTGTCGCTGCCGCTGCTGCGCCCCGCGATCGCCTCCGCGGCGTCGATCGTGTTCCTGTTCACCTTCACCTCCTTCGGGGTGGTGCTGATCCTCGGCGGGCCGACCCGCGCCACGATCGAGGTGGAGATCCACCGGGCCACCACCCAGCTGCTGGACCTCCCACTGGCCTCCGTGCTGGCCCTGCTCCAGCTCGTCGCCGTGGTGTCGGCACTGTTCGTGTACGGGCGGCTGCAGCGCCGTGCGACCGCGCAGCCCCTGGTGCCGGCGGAGCGCGCGGCACGCCGCCCGCGCACCCGCGGCGAGCGCACCTTCCTCGGCGGCAACCTCGTGGTGATGGCGGTGCTGCTGGCTGCTCCCCTGCTGGTGCTGGTCGAGCGGTCGCTGGACACCGGCGACGGCTACGGTCTCGCCCACTACCGTCGGCTGTTCTCCACCACCACCGCCGAGACGATCCTGGCCGTGCCACCCTGGCTGGCGATCCGCAACTCCGTCGGGTTCGCGGTGGCGGCCGCCGTGATCGCCCTGCTCGTCGGTGGGTTGGCGGCAACCGCGGCCGTGACCGGCCGCGGACCCGTCGCACGCGTCGTCGACGGCGCGTTGATGGTGCCGCTCGGGACCTCGGCGGTGACGATCGGGTTCGGGTTCCTGATCGCCCTCAACCGTCCGCCGGTCGACCTGCGCGGCTCGCCGCTGCTGATCCCACTGGCCCAGGCGCTGATCGCCACGCCCTTCGTCGTGCGCACGCTGCTGCCGGTCCTCCGATCGATCGACCACCGGCTGCGCGAGGCGGCGGCGACCCTGGGCGCGACGCCACGCCGCATCTGGCAGGAGGTCGACCTGCCGATCGTCGGGCGCGCACTGCTGGTCGCCGCCGGGTTCTCCTTCGCGATCGCGGTCGGGGAGTTCGGGGCCACGGTGTTCGTCGCACGGGCCCACTTCCCGACGATGCCCGTCGCGATCTTCCGGCTCCTGGGGCGGCCGGGCGTCGCGAACTTCGGGCAGGCGATGGCGATGTCGACCATCCTGATGGTGGTGACAGCGAGCGCGCTGCTGCTGATCGATCGGCTGCGGGTCGGCCAGGTGGGACGGTTCTGATGCTGGAGGTGCGAGGCCTGACGGTGAGCTACGGCGATCACATCGCGGTCGCCGAGCTCGACCTGACCGCGCACGACGGCGAGGTGGTGTGCGTCCTCGGCCCGAGCGGCTGCGGGAAGTCCACCCTGCTCCGCGCGATCGCGGGGCTGGAGGTGCCCGACGCCGGCACGGTCGTGCTGGACGGACAGGTGCTCGACGGGCTGCGGCCGGATCAGCGCCGGATCGGGCTGATGTTCCAGGACCACGCGCTGTTCCCGCACCGCACCGTCGCCGACAACGTCGGGTTCGGACCGCGCATGCAGGGACTGCCCCGTCGGCACATCACGGGCCTCGTCGAGGACGCCCTCGAGCTGGTGGACCTCGCGGGGACCGGGCACCGCACGGTCACCTCGCTGTCGGGCGGGGAGCAGCAGCGGGTCGCGCTCGCCCGGACGATCGCTGCCCGGCCGCGGCTGCTGATGCTGGACGAGCCGCTGGGGTCACTGGACCGGGCGCTGCGGGACCGGTTGCTGGCCGACCTGCCCCCGCTCCTGCGCGAGCTCGGCACGACCGTGCTGTACGTCACCCACGACCAGGACGAGGCGCTCGCGCTGGCCGACCGACTGGCGGTGATGCGTGACGGGCGGATCCAGCAGGTCGGGCCGTCCGACGAGCTGTGGCGCTCCCCCGCCAGCGGGTTCGTCGCCCGCTTCCTCGGCCTCGAGCACGTCTTCGACGCCGAGGTGGCAGGCAGGGTCGCGCGGACCCCGCTCGGAGACCTCCCCCTCCCCGCGGAGGACGGCGTCACGGCGGTCACCAGCGGTCCGGCGCAGGTGGTGCTGCTCCTCGACGCGCTCCGGGTCACCGACCCGCTGCTCCCCATCCGGGCCGAGGAGGTGGAGCTGCCGGCCGAGGTGCTCGCGCGCCGGTTCGCGGGGGACCACCTGCGGATCCGAGTGCGGTCGAAGCCGGGCCCGGAGCTGACCGTGCCGGTGTGGCGCGGTGACGCCCCGCAGATCGGCGACCTCGTGACCGTCGCGCTGGATCCCGCCGCCGTGCGGGTGCTCCCGCCCGATGATGCGGGACACGCGGCGGGAGCCGATCAGTAGCTCCCACCGCGGACGTAGTTGGCCAACTGCTCGGCCTCGGTGCTCAGCTCGTCGAGCTGCCACTTGACGACGTCCCCGATCGACACGATCCCGACCAGGTGCCAGTCCCCGTCGACGACGGGCACGTGGCGGACCCGCTGCTCGGTCATCACCCGCATCAGCTGGGAGGTCCGGGTCGTCGGGGTGCAGGTCTCCACGTCACGCGCCATCACGACCGACACCGCCAGCTCGAGCGTCGACGGCCCGGTGGCGGCCAACTCGCGCACGATGTCGCGTTCGGAGAGCAGTCCGGCCAACCGCCCGTCGGCCTCCGTGATCACGATGGCCCCGATGTTGCGGGACGTCAGCCGCTCGACGGCATCCAGGACCGTCGCGTCGAGGGGCAACGTCTCCAGCTCCGAGCCCTTGCGCTCCAGCAGGACCGAGACGGGTACTCCCATGGTGTTCCCTCCCGTGCTGCATCGATGATGACACGCCGTGGCGCCCGACGCTAGGGCCCTGACGTCCGCTGCCGACCGACCCACCATGCGCCGGGTCAGACACGCCGGGTCATCACCCGCGAGGTGACGGCGAGTCCAACGGCCGCCCACCCGGCGAGGACCACGAAGGGGAGGACCGGGATCCCGCCGGCAGGGACGTCGATCGTCTCCCGGATCGCCTGCGCCATGTACTGGAACGGCAGCCACGCGTGGACCGCAGCGGCCCAGTCGGGGAGGCGGTCGGCCGGGTAGTTCACCGGGGAGAACATCAGCGCCACGATCAGCACCAGGTTCGTGTACAGCCCGACCAGCGCCGGCTTCGCTGCGTACGCGATGCCGTAGCCGATCGCGGCGGCACCGGCGCTGACCAGCACGATCGCCGGCACCAGCAGCGGGCTCATCGCGAACGCGAGGTCGAACCGCAGGGCTGCCACGCCGAGGACCACCACGAGCCCCGGCAGGGCCGCGACGATCCACACCACGGCGTCGGCGGCCAGCATCGCCAGGCGTGGCACCGGCATCGACCGCTGGTAGTCGAGCAGCCCCTGCGCCTTGCGGTGGGCGACGATCTGGGGCGCGACCACCATGCCCACGGTGATCAGGGAGATCGTCATCGCCCCGGTGGTGAGGTACAACGCCGCCTCGGCGTCGATGCTGGGGATGATCAGCGAGAAGCCGAGCACGATCCCGGCCGCGATCAGCGTCTGGACCGCGGCGAACATCGGCAGTTCGGTCCGCACCCGCAGCAGGTTCCACTTCAAGAGCAGCCCGAAGCTACGGCTCCACCGGCGCATCGTCCACCTCCTCGGTGTCGGGGTCCGGTCCGACCAGCCGGACGTAGATGTCCTCGAGGCTCACGGGGGCGAAGGAGAAGCTCTCGATCCGCCCCTCCTGTTGCTCCCGTGCCGCCCAGGCGAGCGCTCCGGCGCTGTCCTCGACGGGGATCGACACGATGACCCGGCGTCCGGCCACGGTCGCGGGGCGGCCACCCACGGCGCCGCGAGCGACATCCCGCGCCACCTCGGGGCTCACGGTCTCGGCCTCGACACGCAGCTGCCCCGCGTGCTCCCCGCGCAGCTGTGCGGGCGAGCCGTGCGCGATGACCCGCCCCTCGTCGAGGATCACCAGCCGGTCCACCGCCCGCTCCGCCTCGAGGACGTTGTGGGTCACCAGCACCACCGCACAGCCGGCCTGCGCCAGCTCACGGACCTGCGCCCACAGCAGCCGACGCCGCACCGGGTCGACGTCGTTGGTGGGCTCGTCGAGCATCACCAGCCGACCGGGCTCGGCGACCGCCATCGCGAAGGCGGTGAGTCGTTGCACCCCGCCCGAGAGTCGCTCGCCCTTGGTCGTCGCCCACGCGCCGATGTCCAGCCCCTCGACCAGCTCGGCGGTGCGACGGCGGGCGCGCGCACGCGACGCGCCGCGGATCCGCGCCATCAGCTCGATCGCTTCGGCCGGGGCCACCCCTTCGAGGGGCGCCTGCGCCTGGGGCTGCATCGAGCAGACCTGACGGGCCATCTCCGGGTCGGCGACCGCGTCGTGACCCTCGATGTGGATGCGCCCGCTCGTCGGCCGCGCGATGCCCACCACCTGGTTGAGCAGGGTGGTCTTCCCGGCGCCGTTGTGCCCGAGCATCCCGAACACCTCGCCGGCCGCGACCTCGAGTGAGATCCCGTCGTTGGCGCGCATACCACCGCGGTAGACCTTCACCACGTCATCGACCTCGAGCACCGCAGGCTGTGCGCTCATCCCGTCTCCTCCCCCTCCACCGCGTCCGTGGCGTCGTCGTCGGCCGGGCCATCCGGGAGGTCGCTCGACCGCCCCGTCGGGAACCCCCACGCCATGATCCGGACCAGGTGGGCGTCGGGTGGACGCCGCTCCGGATCGACGCGGTCGAGCCGTGCGAGCAGGTGACGTTCCACGACCGCCTCGACGTCCTGCTTGAGCGCGGCGAGCTCGTCGGCGGTCAACCAGTTGATACCCCTGGCGCTGAAGCTGGCCCGCCGCCACGCCTCGGGCGCCTCGTCCTGCGCCGCCTCCCAGGCCCAGAAGGCGTCCATGTCGCGCTGGAACATCACGCGGACGGTGGCGTCACGGGCGAGGCGGACCTCCTGTACCTCGGCGTCGAGGTCCGAGACCTCCTGGACCTCCGGCACCCACCGCCACGGCCGCGCGCGGCCGGTGCCGCCACCGGCGTCCTCGACGAACCCGTACCGAGCCAGCTGCCGCAGGTGCCACGAGCAGTTGGCCGGAGACTCCCCCACCCGGGCCGCGAGCTCGGTCGCCGTCGCTTCACCGTGCGCCGCGAGCTCCTCCAGCAAGTGCAGGCGGAGCGGGTGCGCCAGAGCACGCAGCTCACGCGGGTCGCGGAGCTCGCGTCGCGGCGTCGGCGCATCGTTCGGGTCGGGTGTGTCCATGGCGGTCGGTCCCTCGGGATGGGCGGCCGGGTGGCTCCGTCATCCCACCAGCGTAGTGATGAAAGTACCCTTTCGCAAGGTCACTTTCGCAATGCTCCTTTCGACAGCGCGCCGCGGCGTGTCGCCGCCCCCACCGCCACCGGCCGAACGGTGGTGGTCCCGCACGTGCCGGCGTCCGACCTGCCCCGTCGCTGCCCGAACGTACAGAGACAGCCACGCTGGGCGGCTTAGGGTGCGTCCCGGCTCCGCCGCCCGGCGGGGAACCGTGAGCGGAGGTGAGGTCATGGACGTGCCACTGAACCTCGAGGTACTGGAGACCGTCGACCCCGTGGCGTTCGTGGTGATCCTGGTCGCGATCGTCGTGCTGATCGTCTACGGCCTCCTGGCCGCGGGACGCCGGCGGGTGCGCACCGCTGCGCTCGCGGAGCGGTTCGGCGCGGAGTACGGGCGGACCGTCGGCACGACCCGGTCGCGGCGCCGCGCCGAGCACGCCCTCGAGCTGCGCACCGAACGCCGGGAGCGCTACGACCCCCGCCCGGTGGATCCCGAGCAGCGGGACGCCTTCCAGGCGCGGTGGGACGCGCTGCAGGCCGGCTTCGTGGACGGCCCGGCCTTCGCGTCGCAGGCGGCCCTCAGCCTGCTGCTGGAGGTGGCGGTCGCACGCGGGTACCCGAACGGGGGGATCGAAGCGTGCCTCGACGACGTCAGCGTCGATCACCCGGGGTTGGTGGCCGACCTGCGTCGCTCGCGTGCCGAGTGCCGCGAGTGGGCGACGACGGAGCACCATCGCGAGGTGTTCGTCCACGCCCGAGCACTGTTCGATCGGGTGCTCGGCGAGACCGACCCGGCCACCACGGTGACGTCCGACGACCAGGACCCCACCGCGGACACGCAACGGGACACGCCACAGATCGAGGAGCAGATCGGCGAGCTCCAGTCGGCAGCCCGCTCCTGACCACGCCCCCGACGGGCGCTCACCGGCGAGCCCCGGCTACACGCTCGTCCCGATCAGCTCGACGACGACGTCCACCGCCTGCTCGACCGCAGCGGCGGTGGGTGGGGACAGCTCCTCCCCCAGCCGGAGGTCGTGGACCGGCAGGTGCACCGCCACCGCGGCCGTGGGGGCCCACCCGAACCGTCCCGCCAGCGCCGTCAGCGCGGCCGGGTCGAGGTGGTGGGTCAGGGCCGGTGCGCTCGACACCGGGTCCAGGGGCACGGCCGCGATCTCGTCGACGTCGACCGAGGCGTCCACGATCACCACCGTGCGCCGGCCCGCCAGCTCCTCCGCCAGCTCCGGGGTGAGCTGATGGACCGAGCGGACCTCGACGTCGGGGAGCGCACGGGTCGACACGGCCTCCGCGACCCGACGGCCCGCCGCATCGTCGCGCCGCAGCTCGCTGCCGACACCGATCACGAGCACCGGCGCCCGCGGCTCAGCCACGATGTCGCTCGTCGACGGTCTCTCCTCGCGGGTCGATGAGCCCGACGACCATCGGCATCTGCCCCAGGGCGTGGGTCGAGCAGGACAGGCACGGGTCGTAGGCACGGATCCCGGCCTCGATACGGTTGAGGATCCCGTCGGTGAGCTCCGGTCCGGTGACGTAGGCGCGGGCGATGTCGCGGATCGTGCGGTTCATCGCCAGCTCGTTCTGTCCGGTGGCGATGACGAGGTTGACCGCGGTCACCACGCCGTGCGCGTCCACCTCGTAGTCGTGGAAGAGCGTGCCACGCGGCGCCTCGGACGCCCCGACGCCGCGGCGTCGGTTCGGAGCGGCGTGGGCGCGTACGTGCTCGTCGAGCAGCACCGGGTCGTCCAGCAGCATGGCGATGTGCTCCAGGCTGGCCAGCACCTCCAGCACGCGGGCGTGGTGGTACAGGAAGGACGACGAGGCGATCCGTCCGACCCGGTCGCGCAGGGCCGCCAGCCCGGCGTCGGCGAGCGGGGTGCCGAACCGCTCGGCGACGTTGATGCGCGCCAGCGGACCGACCCGGTACATGCCGGTGGCGGGGTCGCCGTCGGACACCGCCTCCTTCCAGTAGGGCACCTTGAGGTAGGAGTCCGGGCTCGCCGCCTCCCCCAGGACGTCCCGGTACGCCGCCGGGTCGAACTGGTCCACCACGATCGCCCCGTCGCCGTCGATCACCCGCAGCGTGCCGTCGTGGTGCTCCCAGGTGCCGTCGGGGGCGCAGTGGGCGAGGTACAGGCTCGGGAACCGTCCGAAGATCTCGACCTCGGCCGCGAAGCGGTCCAGCAGGCCGAAGGACAGCTCGACCGTGGCCTCGGCGGCGGCCAGCGCCTCGTCCAGCCCCGCCCGCAACCCGTCGCGCTGGTCGCTGGTCAAGGGGTCGGTGACCCCGCCGACCACGATGCCGTGGCCGTGGATGCGACGCCCGGTCACTGCCTCGATCACCTCCTGTCCGTACCGCCGCAACCCGATGCCGCGGCGGACGATCTCCGGTTCGGCCTGCATCAACCCGAACACGTCGCGGGTGGCCGGGTCGGCGTCCATCCCGAGCAGCAGGTCCGGGGCTGACAGGTGGAAGAAGCTCAGGGCGTGGGACTGGACGATCTGGCCGAGGTTGGCGAGGCGCCGCTGCCGCTGGGCGGCCGGCGGGGCGGGCACCCCGAGGATCGCGTCCCCCGCCTTCGCGGAGGCCAGCAGGTGACTGACCGGACAGATGCCGCAGGTCCGTGCCGTGAGCGCCGGCATCTCCGCGAGGGGGCGTCCGCGGCAGAACTCCTCGAACCCTCGGAACTCGGTGACGTGGAACCGGGCGTCGGCCACCTCCCCCTGGTCGTCGAGGTGGAGGGTGATCTTGGCGTGGCCCTCGATCCGGGTGACCGGGTCGATCACGTGGATGTCGTGCACCGTCGTGCCTCCTCGCGGTGGGTCGGGCGGCTCACCCGAACCGCAGGTCGTCGGGCCCGCGCCACTCGAGGTCCGGGATCTCCGTCCCGGCCTCGAGGGCATCGAGCAGGTGGACGAGTGCCCGGCGGATCCGGTCGGCCGACGGCGGGCAGCCTGGCAGGTAGACGTCCACGGTGATCGCCTCGTGGAGGGGACGGACCTGCGGGAGTAGGGTGGGGACGACCTCGACGGGCAGCTGCCCGTCGAGGTCCGGCTGCTCCACGTACACGCGCTCGAGCATCGTCGCCGGCTCCCCCAGGCGGTTGCGCAGGGAGGTCACGTTGCCGGTCACGGCGCAGTCGCCGAAGGACACCACGACCCGGCTCCGCGCCCGCAGCGTGTGGGCGAGCTCGAGGTTGTCGCTGTTGGCGATCGCACCCTCCACGAGGGTGAGATCGACGTCCTCCGGGAACCCCTTGGCATCGGCCAGCGGGCTGAACACCACGTCGGCGCGGGCGGCCAGCTCGAACAGCCACTCGTCGAGGTCGAGGAAGGACATGTGGCACCCGGAGCAGCCCCCGAGCCACACGGTCGCGAGCCGCAGGCGGTCGGTCGTCACGATCGCACCTCCGACGCCGATCCGGACCCGGCCGAGCGGTCGAGCCACTCCTCCTCCTCGCGGGCGCGAGCGAGGAACGCCACCACCTCGGGGTCGTGGCGCATCTCCCCGATCGCGCTGCCCTTGAAGCTGAGCGCGCCCGTCGGGCACACCAGCACGCACTTGCCGCAGGAGGTGCAGGAGCTGGCCTCGCCCCAGGGCACGTCCATCTCGGCGACCAGCCGTGAGTTGCCGCCGCGTTCGGCGATCTCCCACACGGCGGCACCCTCCACCTCGGCGCAGACGCGCACGCAGCGGGAGCACCGCACGCAGCGGTCGCGGTCCAGCACGTACCGCGGGTGGGAGGCGTCGACCGGCTCGAGTGGCAGGTTCGGCGCGAACCCCAGGTCGTAGTGGATGTGGTCCACCCGGTTGGTGGCGGCCAGGTCCTGCAGCTCGCAGGCCCCGTTGGACACGCACGTCGCGCAGATGTGGCTGCCCTCGGCGAACAGCAGCTCGATGATCCGACGGCGATGCTCGCGCAGGTCCCACGTGTCGGTGCGGACCTCCATGTCGGCCCAGACCGGGGTCGCGCAGGCCAGCTTGAGGCGCGCGTCGCCGTTGACCTCGACGACGCACAGACGGCAGCCGCCGTACACCGACAGGCCCTCGAGGTAGCACAGGGTCGGGATGTCGACGCCGACGCGTCGGGCGAGCGACAGGATCGTCTCGTCCTCGACGGCCATGACCTCCTGCCCGTCGATCGTCACGGGGACGGTGGGGCGGGGCTCACGCGGGCTCACCGGGCACCTCCTCGCGGGTCGGTTCGACATCCTCCTCGACGAGCAGGTCGAGGTACTCGTCGCGGAAGTGCTCCAGCGTGGAGAACACGGGGTTCGGGGCGCTCTGGCCGAGCCCGCACAGGCTCGTCGCGCGCACCGTGCGGCACAGGCTCTCGAGGTGGGCGAGGTCGCGAGGGCGGCCGACCCCCTCGCAGATCCGGTCGAGGAAGGCGTGCATCTTCTCGGTCCCGACGCGGCACGGCGCGCACTTGCCGCAGCTCTCGTCGCGACAGAAGGCGACATAGAACCGGGCCACCTCGGGCATGCTGACCGTGTCGTCCATGACCACCAGCCCGCCGGACCCCATCATCGACCCGAGGTCCTGGAGGTGCTCGTAGTCGACCGGGGTGTCCAGGAAACGGGCCGGGATGCACCCGCCGGAGGGTCCGCCGGTCTGGGCGGCCTTGAAGCGGCGTCCCTCCGGGATCCCGCCGGCCATGTCGAACACGATCTCCCGGAGGGTGATCCCCATCGGCACCTCGATCAGGCCGGTGTCGTTGAGCGATCCGGCCAGGGCGAACACCTTGGTCCCGTGGCTCGTCTCGGTGCCGAGACCGGCGAACCACTCCGGCCCGCGGGCGATGATGGCGGGGACGTTGGCGAGGGTCTCGACGTTGTGGATCATCGTCGGTTGCCCCCACAGCCCCCGCTCGGTCGGGTACGGCGGGCGCAGGGTCGGCAGCCCACGGCGCCCCTCGATCGAGGCCATCAGGGCGGTCTCCTCACCGCAGACGAAGGCGCCCGCACCGACCCGGACCTCCAGGTCGAAGCTGACCCCCGAGTCCAGCACGCTGCGGCCCAAGAGCCGCGCCCGCTTGGCGGCGCGGATCGCCCGCTCCAGGCGCTCGATCGCCAGCGGGTACTCCGCCCGCACGTAGAGGTAGCCCTTGGTGGCACCGGTGGCGTAGGCCGCGATCGTGAGGCCCTCGATCACCCGGTGGGGATCGGAGTCCATGATCGTGCGGTCCATGTACGCGCCGGGGTCGCCCTCATCACCGTTGGCGACCACGTACTTCGTGTCGCCAGTGGCCTCGGCGAGCATCCCCCACTTGCGCCCGGCGGGGTACCCGGCGCCGCCGCGGCCGCGCAGGCCGCTGCGGGTGATCGCGTCGACCACCTCGGCGGGGGTCATCGTGGTGAGTGCCGTCGCCAGCGCCGCGTAGCCGCCCTCGGCCACGTAGTCCTCGAGCCGGTCGGGATCGATGCGCCCGGCCGTGGCGAGCACGACCCGCTGCTGCCGGCTGAAGAACGGCAGGTCCGCGGGGACGGTGGCGACGTCGGAGGCCGGCGTGCCGTCGCCGAGGTGGTCGCGGCCGATGGCGGTGGCACCGGCCTCGTCCACGTGGGTGTACACGGTCGGTTCCTCACCGCGCGCCTCCACCTGCACCAGGGGGCCGCGGCTGCACAGGCCCGGGCAGCCGGTCGGGACGATGCCGACCTCGTCGTGCTCCCCGATGACCGCGGTCAACCGCTCGCGCACCACGGCGGCCCCGGCGGCCAGGCACGCCGTCGAGGTGCACACCAGCGCCCGCCGGACGTAGCGCGCGCGTGCCTCGCGTTCGGTGTGGGCGACGTCGTCGAGGTCGATCGCGCTGGCCATCAGGACACCTCCGCCGGCACGTCGTCGTGTTCCAGAGCCGCGGCGACCAGCTGCCGGGCCTCCTCCACGTCGAGGTGCCCGCGCACCTCACCGTCGATCACCCCGACCGGCGCCAGCCCGCACGAGCCGAGGCAGCGGGCGGTCGACAGGGTGAAGCGGCCGTCCTCGGTGGTCTGTCCCGCCAGGATCCCGTACTCGCGCTGCAGCGCCTCGACGATCGCGTCGGCGCCCTTCACGAAGCAGGCCGTACCGGTGCACACCGAGCAGCTGTGCTCGCCCAGAGGTTCGCGGCTGAACAGGTGGTAGAAGGTCGCGACCCCGTAGACCCGGGCGCGGGGCAGCCGCAGGGCCCGCGCCACGTAGAGCAGGACGTCGTCCGACAGGTAGCCGAAGATCTCCTGGGCGGCGTGCAGGATCTCGATCAGCTGATCCTGCTCGTGGCGGGCCCGTCGGAGGGTCCCGTCGAGCAGCCCGAACCGCTCGTCACCGGACGGGTGGGGGCTCTGCGGGTCGGTGGGCACCGGGGTCCACCTCCGAGTTCGGGGGCGTGGGCGCCGGTGGACGACCGGGCCACGTCGAGGTTCCTCGAGCCGGCACCGGTCGGTTAGGGCAGGAGGTCACCGCCCACGATGACCCTCGACCGGTCCCCCGTCAACGGGGACCGATCGTGGACCGTCCCGCGTGGCGGCCGCGCCATCTCCTGGCGCGGCCACTCAGTAGGTGGGGATGCTGGGGTCGACCTGCCGGGCGTAGGCGTTGATGCCGCCCCGCATCGACCGCGCCTTGAACCCGGCGCCACGCAGCAGCTCGGTCGACTCGAGCGAGCGCACCCCGGACAGGCAGTGCACCACGTACTCCTTGGTGGGGTCGAGCTCGTGGAGCTTGCCCGGCAGGGTGTCCTTCGGGATCAGCACCGCCCCGGGGATGCGGTTGATCTCGTACTCGTGGGGCTCGCGCACGTCGACCAGCTCGACGTCGGGCTTGTCAGCGATCTCGGCGTACTCGGTCGGCAGGATCTCGAGGTCGGCCAGGGACAGGTCGGCCTCGACCACCCGGTCGTGGGCGGGGACCCCGCAGAACTCCTCGTAGTCGATCAGCTCGGTAACCGTCGGGTCGTCGCCGCAGACCGGGCAGTTCGGGTCCTTGGTGACCTTCACGTAGGTCCACCGCTGTTCGAGGGCGTCGTAGAGTCCCAGCCGGCCGATCATCGGCTCCCCGATGCCGGCGATCACCTTGATGCCCTCGATGCCCTGGGCGGTGCCGATGTGCCCGGCCATGATCCCGAGCACGCCGCCCTCGGCGCAGTTGGGGACCATCCCCGGCGGGGGCGGCTCGGGGAACATGCAGCGGTAGCAGGGCCCCTCCTCGGCCCAGAACACCGACAGCTGCCCCTCGAAGCGGAAGATCGAGCCGTACACGTTCGGCTTGCCGAGCAGCACGCAGGCGTCGTTGACGAGGTAGCGCGTCGGGAAGTTGTCGGTGCCGTCGATCACCAGGTCGTAGGGCTCGATGATCTCCAGGGCGTTGTCGGAGGTCAGGAAGGTGGGGTGCTTGACCACCTCGACGTGGGGGTTGATCTCCCGGATCGAGGCCTCGGCCGAGTCGAGCTTGTGCGTGCCGATGTCCGAGGTGCCGTGGATGATCTGCCGCTGGAGGTTCGAGGCGTCGACCACGTCGTCGTCGATGATGCCGATCGTGCCGACCCCGGCGGCGGCCAGGTACAGGGCCAGGGGCGAGCCGAGCCCGCCGGTGCCGACGAGCAGCACCCTGGCCGCCTTGAGGCGTTCCTGCCCCTCCATCCCGACGTCGGGGATGATCAGGTGACGGCTGTAGCGCGCGATCTCCTCGTGGGTGAGGGGCTCGCGACGGTCGACGGCGGGGCGCACCACGGTGGCTGGCTCCAACTTGTGGGGGGCGGGGGGTCGGAGGTGGCGGATCGGGCGGGATCCGGCCGGAGGACGGCCGCGACGCCCGGCTCGGGCGTCGCGGTGCGGTCGTTGTAGTGTGAACGTCATCACCCCGCCGGCTGTTCCACCATAGTGGAAACCGTGCGAACCCTTCCCGCCCCCAGCCATGCCCACCGGAGCGCCGATGCGTGACGTCGTGATCTGTCAACCTCTGCGCACCCCCGTCGGACGGTACGGCGGCGCGCTCAAGGACGTGCCGGCGGTGCGGCTGGCCGCGCTGGTGATCCGCGCGCTGCTCGACCGCAGCGGGATCGACGGCGTGGACGTCGACGAGGTGATCCTCGGCCAGGCCTACCCGAGCGGTGAGGACCCGGCCATCGGCCGCGTTGCCGCGCTGGACGCGGGGCTGCCGATCGAGGTCACCGGCCTGCAGCTCGACCGGCGCTGCGGCTCGGGGCTGCAGGCGGTGCTCGACGGCGCGATGCGGGTGCAGACGGGGGTGGCGGACGTCGTGATCGCCGGCGGGGCCGAGTCGATGAGCCGGGTCGAGCACTACGCCCTCGGGCTGCGCTGGGGGGTCCGTGCCCCGGAGGTGGCCCTGATGGACCGGCTCGCCCGCGCCCGGGTCACCGCCGGCGGCCAGCACCACGTGGTCGAGGGCGGCATGCTCGAGACCGCGGAGAACCTGCGCCAGGAGCTCACGATCACCCGCGAGGACCAGGACGCACTGGCGCTGCGCTCGCACCAGCGTGCCGTCGCCGCCCAACGGGAGGGTCGCTTCGACGCGGAGCTCGTGCCCGTGGAGGTGACCGGCCGTCGCGGCGAACACCTCCGGGTCGACACCGACGAGCACCCGCGGGCCGACACCACCGCGGAGGCCCTCGCGACGCTCCGACCGGTCCGCAGCGCCCTGGACGCCGAGGCGACGGTCACCGCGGGCAACGCGTCGGGCCAGAACGACGGGGCCGCCGTGTGCCTCGTCACCCATCCTGATCGTGCCGCCGAGCTCGGTCTGCGGCCGCTGGCGCGGCTGGTGTCGTGGGCCGTCGCCGGCGTCGGACCCGAGCGGATGGGGATCGGCCCCGTCCCCGCCACCGAACGGGCCCTCGCCCGCGCCGGGCTCGACCTCGCCGATATGGACCTGATCGAGCTCAACGAGGCCTTCGCCGCGCAGGCGCTGGCGGTGACCCGCACCTGGGGCATCGACGACACCGACCATGACCGCATCAACGTCAACGGCTCGGGCATCTCCCTCGGCCATCCGGTCGGCGCGACCGGTGCCCGGATCCTGGCGACGCTGCTGCGTGAGATGGACCGCCGCGAGGTGCGCTACGGGCTCGAGACGATGTGCATCGGCGGCGGGCAGGGCATCGCCGCGGTGTTCGAGCGCACCGCCTGACCGGTGCCCCTCTGCCGGGCGCCTGCGCCGCCGCGGTGGGTCAGACGTTCAGGCCCATCGCCCGCAGCTCCTCGCGGACGTAGTCGGCGATCATGTCGGTGGACCACGGCGGCGAGAAGGTGAACTCCACCTCGACGCGGTCGACCCCGGGCATGGCGCCGAGGATCACCGAGCACTGCTGGTGGATCACCTCGGTGAGGGGGCACCCCATCGACGTCAGGGTCATCAGCACGTGGACGTGCCCGCGGCGGGGCTTGGTCACCTCGTAGACCAGGCCGAGGTCGACGATGTTGTAGCCGATCTCGGGGTCGACGACGGCGCGCAGCCCGTTCATCAGGTCCTCGGAGGAGGGCATCCCGTCCTCCTCGACCGGCAGGTCGGCGAAGGGGTGCCGCGGCTCGGGCGCGTCCCGATCCGCCTCCCCCGTCGGGGTGTCGGCCGCCGGGACGTCGTCCACGTCGGTCCCCGGGTCGGTCACGGTGTGATCGCGCACGTCGTTACCTTCAGTCGTCGTAGGTCACGGAGTGGGCGGACGCCCCACGCTCGTAGGTCTCGATCGCGTCGCGCAGCGCCATCCATCCGAGCAGCGCGCACTTGACGCGGACCGGGAACCGGGCGACCCCCTCGAAGGCCACGCCGTCCTGCAGGTCGTCGGCGCGCGTGGGCTCGTCGCCGTGCATCATCAGCCGGAAGTCCTCGGCGAGCTCGAGGGCGTCCTTCAGGTCCCGACCGGCCACCGCCACGGTCATCGCCGACGCGGAGGCCTGGCTGATCGAGCAGCCCTCGCCGTCGAACACCACCGCGTCGAGGCGCCCGTCGTCGGCCACGCGGATGCGCAGGTCCATCTCGTCGCCGCACAGCGGGTTGGAGTGGTGGACGTGCACGTCCTCGTCCTCGAGGGACGGCGCCCGGTTGTGCGGCTTGCGGTAGTGGTCCAGGATGATCTCCTGGTACAGGTCCTCCATGCTCACGATGGGGCCTCCCGGTCAGCGGGCGAACAACGACCGCGCCGCCGCGATCCCGTCGAGCAGCGGGGCGAGGTCGTCGGTGTCGTTGTAGAGGTACAGCGACGCACGCGCCGTCGCGTTGACCCCGAGGGTACGCATGAGCGGCTTGGCGCAGTGGTGTCCGACCCGGATGCACACGCCGTACCCGTCGAGCATGGCGCCGAGGTCGTGCGGGTGGACCCCGTCGACGGCGAAGGAGATCGCGCCGGACCGGTGCTCGGCGTCGAGCGGGCCGTACACGGTCACGCCCTCGGTGGCGCGCAGCGCGTCCACGAAGGTGGTGACGAGGTCGCGCTCGTGCGTGCGGATCTGTTCCATCCCGACCGCGTCGAGGTAGTCGCAGGCGGCCTCGAGCCCGAAGGCCTCGGCGATCGGCGGGGTGGCGGCCTCGAACCGGTGCGGCGGGTGGTTCCAGGTCACCTCGTCCACCGAGACGTCCAGGATCATCGACCCGCCGGTCAGGAAGGGGGGCATCTCCTCGAGCCGCTCCGGCTTGGCGATCAGGGCGCCGATACCGGTCGGCCCGCACATCTTGTGGCCGGTGACACCGTAGAAGTCGCAATCCAGCGCCGCGACGTCCACCGGGAAGTGTGGGGCGGCCTGCGCACCGTCGACGAGGGTGACCACGTCGGGGTTCGCCTCACGGGCCATCGCGATCAGCGCGTCGACGGGGTTGATCGTGCCCAGCACGTTGCTGACGTGCGCGACGGCGAGGAAGCGCACGCGCCCGTCGGCGAGGAGCGCCCGGGCCGCGTCGAGGTCCAGTTCGTACCCATCGGTGATCGGGACCACGCGGAGCTCGAACCCCTGGTCCTGCGCAGCGTGCCACCACGGCACGAAGTTGGCGTGGTGCTCCATGCCGGTGATCAGCAGCGCATCGCCGGGTCCGAGCCGGCGACGCACCCAGCTGTAGGCGACGAGGTTGATCGCCTCGGTGACGTTCTTCGTGAACACGACACCGTCGGTGGCGGGGGCGCCGACGAACCGGGCGAGGCGCTCACGTGCCTGCTCGTACCGGCCGGTGGCCACCTCGGAGATCCGGTACACGCCGCGTTCGACGTTGGATCGGAGCTGCTCGTAGTACTCGGCCATCGCGTCGAGCACGGGCTGCGGGGTCTGGGAGGACGCGGCGGAGTCGAGGTAGACCAGCCGACGGCCGTCGACCTCGCGCTGCAGGGTCGGGAACTCCTTGCGCAGCGTCGCCGGATCGAACGACATCGGGTCCTCGTCTCTCCTGGTGGTCGGTCGCCCGGCGGCCGCGCCGTGGTGCCGGGTCGCACCCATCGTGCCGGTTCGGGCGCGCCGTGGCCACCCGTCTCGGCCGACCCCGGTGGCGCCGCCGGACCGGTCAGCCGATCGCGGCGGCCTTCAGGTCCTCGTACCCGCGCTCCTCCAGCTCGTCGGCGAGCTCGGGACCACCCGAGGCGATGATGCGGCCGGCCGACATCACGTGGACCTCGTCGGGGGTGATGTAGCGCAGGATGCGCGTGTAGTGGGTGATGATCAGCACACCGAGCTCGGGGCCGCGCAGGCGGTTGACGCCCTCGGCGACGATCTTCAGCGCGTCGACGTCGAGTCCCGAGTCGGTCTCGTCCAGGACGGCCAGCTGCGGGCGCAGCAACGCCGCCTGGAGGATCTCGAAGCGCTTCTTCTCGCCGCCCGAGAAGCCCTCGTTGACGGAGCGCTGCAGGAAGGACTCGTCGACGCCGAGCTCCTGCATCTCGGTACGCAGCCGCGACATGAACTCGCGGACGGGCACGTCCTCGCCCGACACGGCGTTCACGGCGGTGCGCAGGAAGTTGGTCAGGGACACGCCCGGGACCTCGACCGGGTACTGCATGGCGAGGAACACGCCGAGGCGCGCCCGCTCGTCGGGCGTCAGGTCGATGAGGTCGGTCCCCTGCCAGGTGATCGTGCCGCCCGTCACGTCGTAGGCGGGGTGGCCAGCGATCGCGTAGGCCAGGGTGGACTTGCCGGAGCCGTTGGGCCCCATCAGGGCGATGGTCTTGCCCTTCTCGAGGTCGAGGGTGACGCCGCGGAGGATCTCCGCGCCGTCCACCTCGACCGTGAGGTCGCGGATCTCGAGGTCAGCCATGGTGTTCGGTCTCTCAGGGGGTCTCGGGGACGGGATGGCCAGGTGGGTCAGTGCTCCGGGAACGGAGCGCCGTTGGTCGTCGTGGTGACGTCGATGCTGACGTCGTCGCCGTCGACCTCGACGGCGAAGGTGGGGACCGGGTCGGTCGCCGGGAGCGACGCAGGCTTGCCGGTGTCAAGGTCGAAGGTGGAGCCGTGCAGCGAGCACTCGATGCCGTTGCCCCACACCATGCCGTCGTCGGACAGCGACCACTGCTGGTGGGAGCAGGTGTCGTGGACCGCCCGCACCCGGTCGCCGGACCGGACCATGCAGACGGGCACCCCGTCGACGTCGATCCGGACCGGGGTCGCCTCGGGGAGCTCGGAGAGCTTCGCGACGGACCTCACGCCTCGACCTCCTCGGCGAGGTCGCGGAGCGCCGCGTCGTTGACCTGGAAGCTGGACAGGTCGGCAGCCTCGATCCGGCCCTCGATCGCGGCCAGTGCCGCGTCCTCGAGGCCCGGCAGGTCGAGCTCGGTCAGCACCTCGCGGAAGAACCCGTACACGATCAGGCGGAGCGCCTCCTCGCGGGGGATGCCGCGGGACTGCAGGTAGAACAGGTGTCGCGCGTCGATCTGCCCGGTCGCCGACCCGTGCCCGGCGGTGATGTCCGCACACTCGATCTCGAGGAACGGGGTCGAGTCAGCGTGGGCGCCCTCGGTGAGGATCAGGCTCTTGTTGTTCTCGTCGGTGGCGGTCCCGACCGCGTCA
The DNA here is from genome assembly GCA_007120465.1 of Nitriliruptoraceae bacterium. Taxonomy (GTDB): domain Bacteria; phylum Actinomycetota; class Nitriliruptoria; order Nitriliruptorales; family Nitriliruptoraceae; genus CSSed11-175R1. Next base: position 1,914 of record SKNO01000123.1, on the reverse strand, counting down.
CGGTGGACGAACACGTTGCCCCGGAACACGGTCTGGCTGCGCCCCTGCAACGCCCCCTTGAACAGCACGTCGGAGGAGGCGTGCGGAGCGAGATGGCGCACGTAGGGCTGCAGGTCGAACCACTGCCCGTCGTCGGCGAAGTAGACCCCGAGGGGGCGCACCTCGGCGCCGGGCCCGACGAGGTCGCACTCCGGACGCAGGCGCACGGTCGCCCCGCCGGTGGTCACCGACAGGGTCCGTACCGTCGCGTCACGGTGCGCCTGGACCTTCTGCAGGGACAGGTGTTGCACCTCGTCGGCCCAGCTCTGCAGGGTCGCGAGCTGCACCTCGGCGCCGTCGTGGGCGATGACCTCGACGACCTCGTCGACCAGCGCGTCGATCCCGTCCACGGAGGTGTGCTCGAGGTAGATCGTGGCCCTGGCGTGGCGCTCGACCACCACCAGGATGCGGGGCAGGTGCGCGCCGGGCTCGGTGACGTGCACGTGCACCCCGATCGGGGTGGCGACCTCCAGTTCGGCGGGGACGTGGACGAACACGCCGTCGGTCCACGCCGCGTCGTTCACCGCGACCGTGCGGTCCTCGCCGGCGCCGGTGCCGTCGGGATCGGAGGTCGTCAGCGTGCCGAGGGCCCGCCGGACCACCTCGGCGTGGTCCCGCGCGGCGGAAGCGAGATCGGACACCACCAGGCCCTGCTCGGCGAGGTCGGTGGGGACGGACACCTCGGTGACCGCACCGTCCACGACGCGGGCCTGGGCGGCCTCGAGGTCGAGTCCGTCGAGCAACGTGGCGGGCGGACTGGCATCGGCGCCGCCGTCGACCACCTCGCGGTCGATCGAGAAGCGGCGGTCGAAGGGCGTGGAGCGCCAGAACTCGTCCTTGCGGCTGTCGGGCCACGCCTGGTCGAGGGTGCGCTTGAAGGCCGCCAGGCGGCGGTCACGGAGCCAGGACGGCTCACCGGCCGCGTCGCTGCGGCGGGTGAGCTCGTCCTCGGTGAGGGCATCGAGGTTCACGGTCAGCTCTTCGTCGTCGGAACGGATGGGACTGTCGGAGCGCAGGGCGGGGGTGCGGGGCCGCCGCGGCGGACCCCGTCAGGCGCACGGCCGGCTCAGCCGATCGCGCCCTCCATCTCCAGCGCGATCAGCCGGTTGAGCTCGACGGAGTACTCCATCGGCAGCTCGCGCGCGATCGGCTCGATGAACCCGCGGACGATCATGGCCGTGGCCTCGTCCTCGTCGATCCCCCGCGACTGCATGTAGAACAGCTGGTCGTCGGAGACCTTCGAGACCGTGGCCTCGTGCTCGATCGTCGCGTCCTCCTGGTCGATCTCCATGTAGGGGTAGGTGTCGGTGCGCGACGTGTCGTCGAGCATCAGCGCGTCGCACTTCACCGCCGAGCGGGCGTGGTGCGCGCCCTCCTGGATCGCGACCAGACCGCGGTAGGAGGTCCGGCCGTGCCCCTTGGAGATCGACTTGGACAGGATGTTGGAGGTGGTGTAGGGGGCCGCGTGGACCATCTTGGCGCCGGCGTCCTGGTGCTGGCCGTCGTTGGCGTACGCGACCGACAGGACCTCGCCCTTGGCACCCTCGCCGGTGAGCCACACGGCGGGGTACTTCATCGTGACCTTCGAGCCGATGTTGCCGTCGATCCACTCCATCGTGGCGTTCTTGCCGGCCACGGCCCGCTTGGTCACGAGGTTGTAGACGTTGTTGGACCAGTTCTGGATCGTCGTGTACCGGACGCGGGCGCCCTCCTTGACGATGATCTCCACCACCGCGGAGTGCAGCGAGTCCGACGAGTAGATCGGCGCGGTGCAGCCCTCGACGTAGTGCACGTAGGAGCCGGGCTCGGCGATGATCAGGGTGCGCTCGAACTGGCCCATGTTCTGCTTGTTGATGCGGAAGTAGGCCTGGAGCG
>SKNO01000050.1 GCA_007120465.1 Nitriliruptoraceae bacterium | reverse complement strand
TGCGCGCTGGGAGGGATTCGAACCCCCGGCCGCCTGATCCGTAGTCAGGTGCTCTATCCGGACTGAGCTACCAGCGCAGGTTGTGGTTCCAGCGGAGGCTGAGGGATTCGAACCCTCGAGGGCCGTGAACGACCCAACGGGATTAGCAGTCCCGCGCCATAGGCCAGACTAGGCGAAGCCTCCAGATGCACGCGAACCGAGGACCGGGCCCCGTGCGTGGCGGGCGAAGGGTACCAGTCGTGACCCGCCGCTCGCGACGTCGCCGAGCCCGACCGCAGCTCACCACCACGCCGCCACCGGCCACGACACCACCACGCCGCCAGCAGCCACGGCATCACCTCGACGCCACGTACGCTGCGGTGATGCGTCCCGCCCTCGAGCGTCTGATCGAGCGCCTGCCGACCGCCCTGCGGCGGCCGGTCGAGGTCGTCGTCAGGACCGCCGAGGGTGCGATCGCCGACCGGCTGCCGGGGCTGGCTGCGGAGATCGCCTTCTGGGTGCTGCTGTCCCTCCCCGCCCTGCTGCTGGCCATGATCGCGGCCACGGGCGTGATCGGTGACGCGCTCGTCGCTGGGGACTGGCAGCGCGAGTTGGTCGACCGCACCGTCGAGGTGTCGCGCATCGCGCTGACCGAGGCCACGATCGACCGCTTCGTCCGCCCGGTGCTCACCCAGCTCCTCGAGGAGGGCGGTGTCGCGCTGATCTCCGGTGCCTTCGCCGCCGCGGTGTGGACCGCGTCCCGCGCGGTGAAGGTGGTGCTGACGACGCTGACGATCGTGGCGGATCGGGAGGAGCGGCGGCGTGGCTGGCACGACCGCGCGCTCGGCTTCGCGATCACCCTCGCTGCGCTACTGGTCGGCATCGTCCTGCTGCCGCTGCTCCTCGCCGGCCCCGATCTGGGACAGCAGCTCGAGGAGGTCGTCCCGACAGACCTGGGACCGCTGCCGGCCCTGTGGCGCCAGCTGTACTGGCCGGTGGTGGTGATCTTCGCCACCCTGGTGGTCGCGTTGCTCTACCACCTCGGTGTCCCTGGTCGGACCCGGTGGCGCCACGAGCTACCCGGCGCCGCGCTCGCCACCGTCGTCTGGCTGGCCGGGAGCGGCGGCCTGCGCCTCTACGGGATGTGGGTCCTCGGCGGCGACAGCGTGTACGGCCCGCTCGCGGGGCCGATCGTCCTGCTGCTGTGGCTGTGGCTGACCGGCTTCGCGGTGCTGCTCGGCGCCGAGTTCAACGCCCACCTCAGCCGCGGGGAGCGCGGCAGCTGACGCGCACCCCGGTCCGCGGGGACACACGTAGCGGCCCCGGCCCACCGGCACGGTCCCGGCTGCCTGGCGGAGGGTGAGGGATTCGAACCCTCGGTGCCGTGAGGCACGCCGGTTTTCAAGACCGGTGCAATCGTCCGCTCTGCCAACCCTCCAGGTGCCCCGCAGGGCCGCAGGCGAGGCTACCGGTGGGGGTGTCGGTGAGCGAGGCGCGACGTCCTGAGGGCGGTGGGGAGGGACCGGACGGGACCAGCCCCGCGGCCGCGACGACCGCCACCGAGAAGGCCGTCACCCTCGCGACGACCCACGACGGATACCGGGCGGTCTCACGCCACGTGCGCACGCTCCCCACCTCCGGCAGAGGTCGCGCCACCGGCCCGCCGTGCGTGTCACGAACACCGACCTCGCGGTGCCTCTGGATCGTTCGGTAACCCACCGCACCGTCGAGCGCGTCCCGCAGCCCGTACCCTCCCGCGTCAGGAGGAGCTCGCTTCCGGCTCGGCCGCGACGTGGGGAGACTCGCCTGTGAGTGCGCGCAACGGGGTGACCTGCGATGCGTGCGGGGCAAGCTGGGACATCGCGACCGCCCGGTACTGCGGCCGCTGCGGTGCGGCGCTCCCGGCGCGGTCGGCGACGGTCACCGGCGCCGCAGCGGGGGGCGACGACGGCGACCCCGACGCCACCGGGCCCCTCCGTGGTCGTCGGGCGCGAGCTGCCGTGCTCGTTGCGGTTGGGCTGCTCGTGCTCGCGGCCGGTGTCGGCGGCACCGCCACGTGGATCGAGGAACGGCAGACCACCGACGACGGCACCGTCGAACTCCCGGACGCCGCGGAGCTGCCAGCGCCAGCGACGCCGCAGCCATCCCAGGCGGGCTGCATCCCCGAGGGCTGCGAGCTGTGGCGCGTGGAACTCGAGGGGGAAGGGTCGCTGTTCCCCGGCGAGGGGTTCGTCGTGCACACGACGATGACGCCGGAGGCCCGCGGCGATCGTGCCGCCCCGACCAACCAGGTCGCCACCGTCACGGTCGTGACGATGGACGGCGCGATCGCGTGGACACGGGAGGTGGAGCTCGCCCCGACCCGGATGTTCGGCATGCCGCAGGCCTGGTCCTCCGGCGACCTGATCCTGGTCCCGACCGCCGACGGGCTCGTCGCCCACGGTGTCGAGGATGGCGAGGCCCGGTGGGTGTCGCGCGACCTCCCGCCAGGCGGCTTCGTGACCCACCGCACGTACGCGGACGATCCGATCGTCGGGGTCGAGGCCGAGCCCTCGTCCCGACCGGAGCCGGGTCTCGATCCCTCCCCCCGGGTCGTGCTGGCGCGGTTGGACCGGGCCACGGGTGCGCCGATGTGGCGGATCGACGACGTGACGCCCCGAGGGTTCACCCGCGGACTGGTGTTCGTCCAGGAGGAGGAGCACGGCCCGGTCGTGGCGGTCGCCCTGTCGACGGGGGAGCGGTTGTGGGAACGGTCCATGCCGGACGGCGACGACGGGTTCGTCGGCGGGTGGCCGCAGGAGGCCGACGGGCGGGTCGTGCTCGCAGACCGAGGAGGCGTCGAGGTGGTCGACGCGGCGACCGGCGCAACGCTGCTCGAGCTCACCGACGTGCCCGATCCCGCGGCGCCGATCCTCCTCGCCGGGAGCCTGCTGGCCGTCGGGCCCAACCACCACTTCACCGGCGACGGCTCCGAGGACGTGCCCACGGGATCGGTGGCGCTCATCGATCTCGACAGCTACGACCCGACGCCGCGGTGGATCGAGGACGTCATCTGGGTGATGCCTCTGTTCGACGGTGACGTGTGGTTCGGCCCGTTCCTCTCCGCCGAGGTGGAGGGCCTGGCCATCCTGTCGGTGGCCGACGACGAGGTCCGGCTCCAGCGGCTCGATCCCGACGGTTCCACACGCTGGTCACACCGGTGGGAGCAGCACGGGGAGGACTGCTGCCCGAGGCTCCATCCCGGCCTCGATGCCGCGTCCGTGGTGCTCGCCCCGCAGGATCCCACCACGGCGCCGGCACGGATCATCGCGACGGCGGACGGCGAGATCCTCGACCGGGTCCGGCTCCCCGCCGACCTCTCACGACTCGGCTTCGTCAACTGGCGTGGGCCGATCGCGACGCTCCACGGTCCACCGGCCCAGGGAGGGCCCGTGATCGTCGGACCGGGAGGCCGGTTCTCGTTCGGCTCGACGGGCTCCTACAGCATGTTCGCAGCGCCCGGCGCCCTGCACGTGCAGCTCGACACGACCCTGATCGCCCTGGACCTCAACGCGCTCCTCGGGCCGGGTGGGAACCCCACGCCGCAGCGCTGAGCACCTCGCCCGCCCGACCTGCCGTCAGCGGCGGGCGTCGCGGCCGTGGATCGCGAGCAGCCGCGTCTGGGTGTCGGCGTCCTCCCCCACCTCGATCGGGGGTGCGAACAGCCCGGTGGCGACGAGCTCGCCGGCCCGCGGCGCCCACTCCCGGTGAAGCGCCTCGACGAGCCCAGCGTCGAGCACCTCGTCCAGCCCGACCGCCCGGGCGAGGTCCCAGGCGTGGATCGCCAGGTCGACGACCAGCAGCGGCACGTGGTCGGCGACCCGCCGCTCCCCGGTCGACATCCGGATCGTGCGGTCGAGCACCCCCGGTGCTTCCAGCGCCGCCCTCGCGGCGGCCGCGGCCTCGGCCCAGGCCCCGACCGGATCGTCACCCAGCTGATCGCCCTCGTCGCGGTCCCGCAGCTCCTCGGGCACCGCTCCGGCGAGGTAGTGCGGCACCCACAGCTGCTCGACCACCACGTGGTTCACCAGCGCGCGGACGTCCCATCCCTCGCAGGGCGTGTCGCGGTGCCACTGGTCGGGGGCGACCGCGCGGACGCGACGGTCGAACTCGGCCATCGCGCGCCGGTGCTGTTCGAGGAGCTCCATCCCATCCCTCCCGGCCAGCGTCATCCCTGTGGGGTCGCGACGCTCTCGACGAGGGCGACGACCTTCGCCCGCCCCGCGCGGAGCCGTTCCAGCTCACCCCTGCGTTCCATCAGCCGGATCCAGCCGCGCCAGGTCCGGTGGACCGCCACGGTCTGCTCGAGGGCACGCACCGCGACCAGCCCGGTCGCGGGCGCGGCCACCAGGATCGCGAGGGTCACCCACCACGCCTCCCACGGTGCCAGCCACGCCACCAGCAGCCACGTCGCGGGGAACAGCGCGACCCCGGCGAGCAGCCGGGCGCTCGCCCGGGTCGCCGGGTTGCGCACGAACCGGCCCGTCCAGTGCACGGCCCAGTAGGGCAGGGCGTTCACGACCGCGCCGACCGCGGCGACCGGGGCGAGCAACGCCAACCGGAGGGAGGCGGAGACCAACAGCCACGCGAGCCGCCGCAGCCGGTAGTCCGCGACGAGGTAGGCGTCGCTGAGCCCCAGCAGCGACAGGCCGAGCTGGTACCGGCCGATCGCGTCGACCACCGCCTCCCGCTCCGGGTCGGGCGCCTCTGCGAGCTGCCGGGCCAGCTCCTCACGCTCCGCCAGGGGGACGGGTCGTGGCGGCAGCCGGTCGGTGTCGCGCAGCGCCAGCTCGGCGGCGAGCCCGAGGACCGCCCCCTCCAGCTCGTCGCGGTAGGCCGGCGCGAGGTCGCGGAGCCGCTCCTCGATCTCGCCCGTCAGCCGGCGCACCGTCACGACGTCCTCCGCCGTGGCATCCACCGCGCCGGACCCCTCCACCTCGACGTCGAGGTCGATCGGGTCGCCGATACGCACGAGCGCGCGTGACCGCAGCGCGACCTTGTCCTCGTACACCAGCCCGACCGGCAGGATCATCAGCCCGGACGCACCCGCTTCGCGGGCCCCGAGCGCGATGCGCGCGGCGCCGGTCCGCACCGGCTGGGGGCGCGGCACCGGGGACAACCGCCCTTCGGGGAACAGCGCGATGGCGTTGCCGCGGACCAGCTGGGCGTAGCACGAGGCGAAGGTGGCGCGGTTGCGGTCCGTCGCGGCGACGTCGTCGTCGGGGCGGTGGATCGGGACCATCCCGGCGATCCGCAGGAACGGCCGCGCCCACACCGGTCGCCACAGCGTCGCCTTCGCCACGAACCGCGGCAGGCGCCCGAGCGCGTACATCACCAGCACCGCGTCGAGCAGCGCGTTGAAGTGGTTCGCGACGATCAGCAGTGGCCGGTCGCGTGGCACGTGCGATCGACCCGACACCTCGAGGGCGCGGTAGAAGCCGCGCAGCGCCAACCAGGCGAAGCCGGTGAGGAACCGATCGAGGAGCTGCCGCATGCCTCGACTGTACGGGCACCCGGGCGACCCACCGCGCCGGGACCACGCGCCGGGCTAGCCTCGGAGGCAGGGTCGCCACCCGGCGTGCGGCCGGTACGGACGGGGGTGGCGCCCGCACGCGATCCGTTCGCCGGCCCGACGTGGGCTCGCAGGATGCTCACGCGACCGGAGGTCGGGGGAGGACTCACCGGACCGATGCCACGCAGCACGCGGGTCGCGCTCGCCCTGGGGAGCGGCGGTGCGCGCGGCTACGCCCACATCGGGGTGATCCAGGAGCTCGAGGAACGCGGGTACGACATCGTCGGCGTCGCCGGCTCGTCGATGGGGGCGGTGGTCGGCGGCCTCCACGCGGCCGGGGTGCTCCGGTCCTACGCCGACTGGGTCGTCACCCTCACCCAGCGCGACGTGATCCGGCTGCTCGACCCGACCATCCGAGCCCCAGGGGCGATCCGGGCGGAGAAGATCCTCGCGATCGTGACCGAACTCCTCGACGGGGCGGTGATCGAGGACCTGCCGATCCCCTACACCGCGGTGGCGACCGACCTGCTGGCACGTCAGGAGGTGTGGTTCCAGCGCGGGCCGGTCGACGCGGCGATCCGCGCCTCGATCGCGCTGCCGAGCATGATCCCCCCGGTCGTGATGCACGGCCGGTTGCTGGCTGACGGCGGGCTCATGAACCCGATCCCGGTCGCACCGACCGCCGGGTCCGGTGCCGACGTCACGATCGGCGTCGCGCTCTCCGAGGACCACGTCGGCATGGGCGGTGTGGCGCCGGTGCACGAGTCGGCCGAGCTCGAGCCATCACCCGAGCTGCCGGAGCGTTCCCGGCGGCGGGCGGCGCAGCTGCTCGACAGCGAGCTGGTCCGCGCGGTCTCGGCGTGGCTCGCGAGCGACCGGCCGGAGACACCGGAGACGGACGGCGCGCCGCAGGACCGGTACGAGGAGGCGCCCTTCGGTCCGCCTCCCCCGGGGCTGCGCACCCTCGACGTGATGCAGCTGTCCCTGGACGTGCTCCAGAGCGTCGTGACCCGCTACCGGCTGGCCGGCTACCCGCCGGATCTGCTGATCACCGTCCCGAAGGCCTCCTGCCGGACGATCGAGTTCCATCGGGCCGGGGAGATGATCGCGCTCGGCCGGGAGCTGGCCGCGGAGGCACTCGACCAGCAGGCCGTCCAACCGCAACAGTGAGCCAGCGCCCGGCACCGTGTCCCACGGCCCGGCCGGTTCCGACCAGCGATGCGAGGTGGACACGGTGACGGCACCCGACGACCACGCCCACGGCGCACCGCTGCGCTACCACCACGACTCGCCGGAGTTCCACCGCGTCGTCGCCCTGAGCGACGGGTTGGTCGTCGCCGCCCTGACCGGCACGGCCGTCGGGGTCGTGATGGGGGTCGTTGCACCCAGCGCCTACCGTGGCTGGAAGCGGCGGCCAGGCCTGTGAGGACCCGTCAGCCCGACGCCCGATCGCCGGGCTCGCGGCGCATGACCCAGTACCCGGGGAGCCACACGGCGGG
>SKNO01000208.1 GCA_007120465.1 Nitriliruptoraceae bacterium | reverse complement strand
CCTGCGCGGCTACCCGGGCGGCGGCGGACCCGAGGGCCCCGAGGGTGACCGACCGCAGGGTCGGTCCTCCGACGATCCCGGGACACGGGACACCGGCGCGGATGACGAGGAGGGGCGCCCATGACGATCGTCGCGGACGTCATCATCGGGTTCGGGCTGTTCTTCATCGTCGTCAGCACGATCGCGCTGCTGATCATGCCAGACCTCTACACCCGCGCCCACGCCGTCGCGAAGTCCGAGACCCTCGGGCTGATGCTGGTGTTCTCCCTGATCGCCAACCCCACGGCCGTCCACGCGCTGGTCCGCGCCGCCAGCCGATCGGGTGCGCTGCCGTGGACGGTGATCGACCAGGAGCTCGCCGAGGAGGAGCTCGGGATCGGGGAGGGCAGCCGATGATCGTCCCCCTCGACCTCATCATCTTCGCCGTGCTGATCCTCACGGCGGTGCTGGCGATCAACGTCAAGGACCTGCTGGCGGCGGTGGCGCTGCTCGCGGCCTACAGCCTGTTCGCCTCGCTGCTGTTCGCCGGGGTCAACGCCGTGGACGTCTCCCTTGTCGAGGCCGCGCTCGGCGCGGGACTCACGGGCGTGCTGTTCATCGGCGCGATCCTCGCCACGAGTCGGCACTCGATGGCCCGGCGCAACCTCCGGCGCCGGTACACGATGCTGCCGCTGATCGGCGCGTTCCTCGCGCTGATGGTCTACGCCAGCATCGACCTGCCCGATCGCGGCGACCCGGAGGCGCCCGCCCACCTCGGCGTCTCCCAGACCTACCTCCGCGACTCGCTGGACGACACGCAGACCCCGAACGTCGTCACCTCGCTGCTGGCCGACTACCGCTCGCAGGACACCCTCGGCGAGACGCTGGTGATCGTCACCGCCGCGCTCGCCGCCACGCTCGTGCTGATCCGCCGCCGCGACGACGAGTACCAGGGGCACGCACCGAGCCGGGAGCTCCCGCTGCCCGATGGCGACGAGGTGGTCGCCGACCCCTACGCCGACGACGTCCGGTCGGCGGACCGGCGGAGGCGGCCACGATGACCGGCGCCTACCCCTCCGTCGTCGTGCGCGTGGTGTGCGCGCTGCTGTCCCCGTTCATCCTGATGTTCGGCCTGTACGTGGTCGCCCACGGCCACTACGGGCCGGGCGGCGGGTTCGCCGGCGGGGTGTTCCTCGCGGTGGCGGCGATCCTGCCCCGGCTCACCCTCGCCGAGGAGCTGTCCTACCGCCTGGTCCCGGTCAGCATGGGCCCGCTGATGGGCGGCATCGGCATGCTGCTCTTCCTCGCGGCGGGGACGGTGCCGATGCTCTTCGGCGGGGCGTTCCTGGACTACGCCGCCGTCGAGGTGGCGGCCATCGAGGCGGCCCGGATGCGCTACCTCGGCATCCTGGTGGTCGAGGTCGGCGTCGGGCTCGCGGTGTTCGGCGCGATGGTGACGATCTTCGACGTGCTGATGGGCAGGAGCGAACGGTGAGCGAGCTCCTGGAGCTGTTCCTCGCCCGGTACATCTACCTGTTCGTGCTCGGGCTGCTCGCGATCGGGCTGTACGCGGTGCTGGCCAAGACCGACCTGGTCAAGAAGGTCATCGGGCTGACGATCTTCTCGACCGCGATCTACCTGTTCTTCATCGAGGGCAGCCTGCAGGAGGGCGGCACCGCCCCGGTGATCGACGAGCGTGGCAGCGATCCGGCGCTGTACGTCGATCCCCTCCCCCACCTGCTGATCCTGACCGCCATCGTCGTCGGTGTCGGGGTGGTCGGGGTCGCGCTGGCGCTGCTGGTGCGCCTGTACCGCACCCACGGGTCCCTCGACGAGGAGGTGATCGCCGCCCGGCTGGCGGGACGCGAGCCGCACGGCGGTAGCGCCGGGCCGGCCACGACCGGCGAGGGCGATGGCCGCGCCGACGAGGACGCCGGTGACGGCACGGAGAGCGGCCGGTGAGCCAGCTGCCGATCCTGCCCCTGCTCCCGCTGCTGTTCGGCAGCATCCTCGCGGTGCTCGCCGGGCTGTGGCGGGCCCGCGCGGCGCAGGTGGTGGCCGTGGTGGCCACCGCCCTGGCGCTGGCGGCGGCACTCACCGGCCTGGTCACCGTCACCGCCAGCGAGCCGCTGCACTACGAGCTCGGCGGCTGGCCGCCGCCGGTCGGCATCGAGTACGTGCTCGATCCGCTCTCGGCCTTCATGGCCAGCATCGTCGCGCTGATCGGGCTGTTGATCGTGATCTACCCGGTCGAGGCGGCCTTCGACCTGCGGCCGGGTCGCGGTGTGCCCGTGTACCCGCTCGCGCTGCTGCTGCTCACCGGGCTGATGGGCGTGATGCTCTCCGGGGATCTGTTCCACCTGTTCGTGTTCCTGGAGATCTACGCCATCTCGACCTACGGGCTGGTGTCGCTCGGGGGCGACCGGGCAACCTTCGCGGCCCTGCGTTACCTGCTGCTCGGCACGATCGGCTCGGGGCTGTACCTGCTGGGCGTCGGGTTCCTGTACTTCTCCACCGGCACCCTGAACATGGCCCACATGGCCGAGCTGCTGCCGGCCATCGCCGACTCCCCCACCGTGCTCGGGGCGATGGCGCTGATGGTGATCGGCCTGGCGCTCAAGATGGCGCTGTTCCCGCTGCACGTGTGGCTGCCCGACGCGCACAGCTACTCGCCACCGGGCGTGGCGGCGCTGCTGGCCGCCGTGCAGGTCAAGGCCGGCGCGTACGCGCTGGTGCGGATCCTGTTCGACGTGTACGGGCCGGCGTACACGGGGATCGACGGCGTGCCGGTGTCCGCGGCGCTGACCTGGTTCGGGCTGGCCGGGATCGTCGTCGGGTCGGTGATGGCGATCCGCCAGACCGACATCAAACGGCTGCTGGCCTACTCCACCGTGGCCCAGCTCGGCTACATCGGGCTCGGGATCGGGCTGGCGACCCCGCTCGCGCTGGTGGGCGCGCTGCTGCACGTGCTCAACCACGCCATGATGAAGAGCGGACTGTTCCTCGTCGCCGGCGGGATCATCCAGCGCACCGGGCTGAAGTCGATCCCCCGCTTCTCCGGGCTCGGCAAGCGGATGCCGTGGACGATGGCTGGGTTCGCGATCGCGGCCCTGTCGATGGTCGGGATCCCGCCCCTCGCCGGGTTCTGGTCGAAGTTCTACCTCGTCTGGGCCACGATCGACCTCGGCAACTGGGTCGCGGCGCTGATCGTCGTGTCCTCGAGCCTGCTGACGATGGTGTACTTCCTCAAGCTGTTCGAGCAGATCTTCGTCCGCGAGCCCACCGAGGAGGTGGTCGCGACCGCGATCGAGCCCTCGGGCCGCGTCGTCGGCACCGTCGGGGTGCTGGCGTCCGCGATCGTGCTGATCGGGGTGTTCAACGCGGTGATCGTCCGCCAGGTCCTCGGCCCGATCGCCGAACGCATGCTCGGCTGAGGACCCCGCGCCGAGCGCCGTCCCCGGCGACGGACCTGCATGGAACCGGCGCCCCGCGGCCCTGTGCGCGATACTCCCCGGCATGTACCAGACGGTCGGCCCCCGCGGCGAGGTTGTGATCCCCGCGGAGATCCGGGAGCAGCTCGGCATCGAACCGGGTGATGTGGTCACGTGCTGGCGCGAAGCCGACCGCATCGTCATCGGGCGCGAGCGTCCCTCGTCGCCGCTGAAGGGGCGCTTCACCGGGGGTTCGCTGACGGGATCGCTCGAACGGGAGCGAGCAGCCGATCGTCGCCGTGAGTGCGACCGGTGAGAGGGGTTCACCGGCGATCCGCCGGGAGGCCGCGGTCGCGGGACACTGGGAGGCGGAGACAGCTCGCGGCGACACCGGCGTGCAGCCGATGCACGCGATTGCCGGGTCACCGCCGGGTGGACGCGGCACGGTGACGGGGCGGTGCGGGGGCCGCCGTACCCTCGCGCCGTCCCCACAGGAGTGCCGCCGGTGTCGCGTTGGCCACGGATCCTCGGCTCGACCGTGCTGGTCGTGCTCCTGGCCGTGGTGCTGTCCGTCGGTGGGCTGGTCCTGTACATGCAGCCCCGCGACGACGTCCCCCGGGACCCGGATGCGGTCGTGGTCCTCGGCGGCGCCGGCGCGGAACGCGCCGCCCTCGGCATCGAGGTCGCCGAGCGCTACGACGCCGAGCTGGTGCTCTCCTCCTCCGCAGGCATCTTCGGCGAGCGGCTCGGCCGCCAGTGCGGCGTGGACGCGTTGTGCTTCGAACCCTCGCCGGAGAACACCGCCGGCGAGGCCGAGAACGTCGCCCGGCTCGCCGCCGAGCACGGCTGGGAGCACGTCACCGTCGCGACCTCGGACTTCCACACCAGCCGCAGCCGGTACCTGTTCCGCCAGTGCCTCGGCCGTGACCGCGTCACCGTCGTCGGCGCCAACAGCGACCGGGGTCCGCGCATGGACCTGCGGCTGTTGGTGCGAGAGACGACCGCGCTGATCGTCGGCGCGACGGTGCAGCGCGCGTGCTGACGACCCGCGACGGTGCGGCGCGCCTGAACGCGTTCACCGTCGATCAACCCACGCTCCCGTCGGTGACGACCACCAGCACCTCGTCGGCCTCCACCTGGTCGCCGGGGGCGATCCGCACCTCGGCGACGCTCCCCGCCACCGGCGCGGTCAGCCGGTGCTCCATCTTCATCGCCTCGACGGTGAGCAGCAGGTCCCCCGCGGCCACCTCGTCGCCCACCGCGACCGCCAGCGAGGTGACCTTCCCCGGCATCGGCGCGGTGCTGACGCCGGCCGCGAGCGCCTCGTCCCGCGACGGGAACCGAGGCGCCACGGCGAACCGCACCCACCGTCCGTCCAGCGCCACGACCCGCGTGTCGCCGGCCGCGACGACGCGCGCCGCCGTCCGGTGTCCGGCGACCTCGAGGTGCAGCTGCCCGCGGGCGTGGGCCACCACCTCGACGTCCTGCGCCGCGTCGTCGCGGTCCAGCGGGGTCCGGGCGTCGGGGTCGAGGTCGTGGTCGAGCGCCACCCGCCACCGCCCGTTGCGCTGCTGGCGGTAGCGCACGACGACCGGCTCGCCGTCGTGGTCGAGGATGACCTGCGGGTCGAAGGTGCCGGTCGGGTCGAACCCGACGGGCAGGCCGGGCAGCAACGCGTGCTGGTCGTGGCGGCGCAGCGCGTCGTGCAGCGCGGCACACACGGCGGCGCGCTCGACCGTGGCGGCGTCCGGAGCGGCGAGCAGCAGCTCCCCACGCTCGTCGAGGTAGCCGGTGGTGGTGTCACCGGCGAGGAACGCCGCGTCGGTCAGGATCGCGACGAGCAGGTCCTGGTTGGTGGTGACCCCCGCCAGCGGGGTGCGGGCGAGGGCGGCGGCCAGCGCGGCGGCCGCCTCGGCGCGGGTCGGGGCGTGGGCGATCGCCTTGGCGAGCATCGGGTCGTAGTAGGGGCTGACGTCCTCCCCGGCGGCGATGCCGACGTCCCAGCGGATCGCCGGGTCGGGCGCGAAGACGGCGAGGTGGCCCGTGGCGGGCAGGTACCCGGCTGCCGGGTCCTCGGCGTAGAGGCGGACCTCGATCGCGTGGCCCTGCTGGCGCAGGTCCGTCTGCGCGAAGGGGATCGGCGCGCCGCCGGCGACCAGTAGCTGCAGCCGCACGAGGTCGAGCGGCCCGACCCCGCCGTCGCCGACGCGCACCACCTCCTCGGTCACGGGGTGCTCGACCTGCAGGCGCGTGTTCATCTCCAGGAACGCGAAGGTTGCGCGCGGATCGAGGTCCTCGCCGGAGCGGCGGCGCGACAGCAGCGCCTCGTCGGCGACGAACTCGACGGTGCCGGCGCCGACGTACCCGATCGCCGTGGCCGCGGCCACCGCCGCTTCGGTCAGCGCCGCACGGACCGCGTCGTCGATCGCGGACGACGGCGTCTCCTCGACGACCTTCTGGTGGCGCCGCTGGATCGAGCACTCGCGCTCGAAGAGGTGCGCGACGGTGCCGTGGGTGTCGCCCAGCACCTGGACCTCGAGGTGGCGCGGGCGGGCCACGTAGCGCTCGACGAACACGCGGTCGTCGCCGAAGGCGCCCCCGGCCTCGCGCCGGGCCGCGGCGACGGCATCGGCCAGGTCCACCCGGTCGTGGACGACCCGCATGCCCTTGCCGCCCCCGCCGGCGGCGGCCTTGACGATGACGGGGAACCCGACCCCGTCGGCGATCGCGAGCAGCGTGTCGAGGTCCGGGTCGCCCTCGACCGCCGCGGACGGCAGCAGCGGCACCCCCGCCGCCTCCATCGTGCGCTTGGCGGCGAGCTTGTCGCCCATCGCCGCGATCGCGGCGGGCTGGGGACCGACCCAGGTGAGCCCGGCGTCGAGCACGGCCTGCGCGAACCGCGCGTCCTCGGCGAGGAACCCGAACCCGGGGTGCACCGCGTCGGCCCCGGTGCGCTGCGCGGCGGCGACCAGCAGGTCGGCGCGCAGGTAGGTGTCGGCGGGGATGCTCCCGGGCAGGTGCACGCCCTCGTCGCACACGCGGGTGTGCAGCGCGGCCCGGTCGGCGTCGGAGTACACGGCGACGGTGGCGATCCCCATCGCCCGGCAGGTGCGGGCGACGCGGACGGCGATCTCGCCGCGGTTGGCGATCAGCACCTTGGACGGCAGGGCCGGCGTCATCGTCACCCCCTCACATCCGGAACACGCCGAAGCCCGTGGCGCCGCGGACCTCGTTGGTGTGGACGGCCGACAGCCCCATGCCGAGCACGTCGCGGGTGTCGCGCGGGTCGATGATCCCGTCGTCCCAGCCCTGCCCGGTGGCGTAGAAGGCGTTGGACTCGGCCTCGATCTGGTCCTCGACCATCCGGCGGATCTGGCGGTCCTGCTCCTCGTCCCAGCCCTCGCCGCGGTTCTCGGCGGCGGCCTTCGCGACGATCGACAGCACGCCGGCGAGCTGCTGGGGACCCATCACGGCGATGCGGTGGCTGGGCCAGGAGAACAGCAGCCGCGGCCCGTACGCGCGCCCGCACATACCGTAGTTCCCGGCCCCGTACGACGCCCCCATCATGACCGTGAGGTGGGGCACCTCGGAGTTGGTGACGGCGTTGATCAGCTTGGCGCCGTCCTTGATGATGCCGCCCTCCTCGT
>SKNO01000025.1 GCA_007120465.1 Nitriliruptoraceae bacterium | reverse complement strand
TCGCCGCCGCTCTCGGCCGCGAGGCGGCCGTGGTGCGGGCGGAGCTCGACCGGCTGTTCGAGGCCGGTGTGGTCCTGCGCACCGGCAGCGGCGAGCGCACCCGCTACCGCGCGGCGTCAGCCTGACGCCTCCCCGGACGCGGTCGTGCCGGCGAGCCACGCCGCGGGGATCGGCACCCGCCGGGACCGCAGGTACTCGCCGAGCCCCTTCGCCTGGGGGTCCGGCCGGGTGGAGGACGCCACCCCGTCCCCGAGCAGCCCCCGCACCACGAGGTTGACCGCCGCCAGGTTGGGCAGCGGGTGCACCTCGACGTCGAGATCGGTCGCTTCCGGCAGCAGGCGGCGGACCTGCGCCGGGGTGCCGACGGTGGCGAGCAGCCAGCCGAGCTGTGCCGGGTCGCGGACCCACAGCCCGATGTTGGCGTCCCCACCCTTGTCGCCGGCGCGGGCACCGGCGAGGGTGCCCAGCGGCGCGAGGACCGTCGGGCCGTCGGGGACCGGGGGCGTCGAGGTGGCGGCCTGCTGGGTCGGCTGCTCGGGGGCCGTGCCGGCCGGCGCACCGGCCGGCGCACCGGTGAGGGTGCGGCCGTCCGGCAGCACCACCCGCTCCTCGAGCACCTCGGCGGGGACCCGGCCGGGCCAGTACCGGCCGAAGGGCTCAGCATCGGCCGGTGGGGCGGTCAGGGTGCAGCCCGGGTAGCTGGCCAGGGCCAGCTCGACGCAGGCAGCGGCGAACCCACGACGGCCGATCGGTGCCGGATCGTGGTGGTGGACGGTGATCGTCAGGTGGGCGCTGGCCTCGGCGTTGTCCCGGGCGTCGGGATGGTCGCTGCGGACGAGGCGCCACTCGGCGAGGTCCAGCGCGTCGAGGTCGACGGACCCTGCCAGCTGGCGCTGCACCAGCGCCGCCTTGGCGGGGATGTCCAACCCGGTCAGCACGAAGGTGGCACGGTTGCGGAACCCGCCGAGGGTGGTGACGCTGACCTTCGCGGTGTCCGGCGGCGGTTCACCGCGCACCCCGGCGATCCGGACCCGGTCGGGGCCGTCCGGGGTGAGCGCGATCGTGTCGAACCGGGCCGTGACGTCGGGGTTGGCGTAGCGTGGCCCACCGATCTCGTACAGCAGCTGGGCGGTGACGGTCCCCACGTCGACCCGACCGCCGGTGCCCGGGTGCTTGGTGATCACGCTGCTGCCGTCGGCGTGGACCTCCGCGATCGGGAACCCGGGGTGCTCGACGCCCGGGACCTCCCGGAAGAAGGCGTAGTTGCCGCCGGTGGCCTGGGCGCCGCACTCGATCACGTGTCCGGCGACGACCGCGCCGGCGAGCCGGTCCAGGTCGCGGCGGTCCCACCCGTACCGCCACACCGCCGGACCGACGACCAGGCTCGCGTCGGTGATCCGGCCGGTGACCACCACCTCGGCGCCCTCCTGGAGGGCGGCCGCGACCCCGAAGCCGCCGAGGTACGCGTTGGCCGTCAGCGGGGCGAGGCCCACGTCCTCGAAGGGCGTGCCGTCGTCGAGGTGGGTGAGGCCCTGCCCGGCGTCGCGGAGCGTGTCGAGCCGGGGGAGGAGGTCGTCGCCCTCGACGTGGGCGACGCGCAGGTCGAGCCCGAGCTCGCTGACCAGCGCACGGACCGCGTCCGCCAGTCCGGCCGGGTTGAGTCCGCCCGCGTTGGCCACGACCCGGATGCCGCGCTCCGCGATCGGGACCAGCACCTCCCGCAGCTGCCGCAGGAAGCTCCGGGCGTACCCCGCCGTCGGGTCCTTCTGCTGACCACGCCACAGGATCAGCATCGTCAGTTCGGCGAGGTAGTCACCCGTGATCACGTCGATCGGGCCATCCTCGACCATCTCGCGCATCGCCGTGTGCCGGTCGCCGTAGAAGCCCGAGACGTTGCCGATCCGCACGGCCTCGTCCATCCCACCTCCTCGCATCGCCCACGTCCCGCACGCTAGCGTTGCGTCGCCGGCTCAAGTGTTCGCGGTGCGGCGTCGACGTCGGGAGGGGCAGCTCTCCCCAGGATGCGTGCGCCTGTTGGGACCGGCGGGTAACTTCCGGCACACTAGCCACGTTGGGTAACAGCAGCCCCAACAGCGGCGACGGTTCCCACTTCGGCACACGACACACGCGACAGGAGGGCGACGGGTGCGGCAGGCGTCCTCGGCTCGTGCGCGCGCAAGCGTGCGGCTCGTGCTCGTCGGGTTGGTGACCGCAGGACTGCTGGTGCCCGCCGTGGCGCTGGCGCAGACCCGCTCGAGCGACGAGGTCGAGCGGGAGCTCAGTGAGACCCAGCGGGAGGGCGAGCAGCTCGGATCCCGACTGGACGACGTGCGGGACCGGTTGGCCGCCGAGGTGGAGGAGCTCGCCCAGATCGGCGTGCGGCTGGAGGAGGCCCGGGCGCAGCTCATCGCCGCCGAGGGGCAGGTCGATCTCGCCGAAGCCGCGCTCGTCGAGGCCGAGGAGCGCCGCGAGGAGGCCCGCGAGGAGCACGAAGCGGCGGTGGTGCTGCTCGACCGCACCGAGGTGCAGCTCGCTCAGGCCGAGCGGCGGCTCGCAGCGCAGCTGGTCGAGTCCTTCAAGTACGGCTCGGCGGGGGCGCAGCGCGGTGCGATGATGATCGAGGTGCTGCGGCGCGCCGAGGACCCCAACAGCTTCGCCGTCGCGATGAAGCAGCTGCGGACCGTCATCGACGAGCAGGACGCCACCGTCACCGAGGTGTTCGAGCTGCGCGAGGAGAGGTCCGAGCTGGCCGACGACGCGGCCCGGGCCCGCGGACGGGCCAACCAGGCCGCCGCCGACGCCGAGGAGACCCTCCGGGTCGTCGAGGCGTTGCGCGAGGAGGCCGAGGAACTCGCGGCGTCGATCGCCGCCGACGAAGCCCGGCAGCGCGAGCTGATCGCCGGGCTCGAGCAGACCGAGTCCCAGCTCGCCGGCACCCTCCGGCAGGTCAGCGCCCGCGAGTCGGAGCTGCGTTCCGAGCTGCGTGATGCCCGCGCTGCTGAGGCCGCGGCCCGGGCGGCCAGCGGCGGGGGCGGTGCGGATGGCGGCCCGCCGCTCGAGGGGATGGTGTGCCCGGTGCAGGGCGCCGTCGCCGGACGCGACTTCATCAACGACTGGGGCTTCCCACGGTCGGGCGGGCGCCGGCACCTGGGCAACGACATCTTCGCGTCCCGGGGGACCCCGGTGATCGCGGTCCACGACGGCACCGTGATCCGCTGGAACCCACCGAGTGCACCCACGGCCCTCGGCGGCATCACGGTCACCTACGTCACCTCCGACGGCAGCGAGTGGTACAACGCCCACCTCGACACGATCGCGAGCGGGGTCGTCCCGGGCGCGACGGTCAGCCGCGGCCAGGTGATCGGCACGGTCGGCAACACCGGGAACGCGCGGACCACCCCGCCGCACCTGCACCTCGGACGCCGGTACGGCGGCAGCCCGGTCAACCCCTGGCCGACGGTCGCGCCGGTCTGCCGCTGACCCCGACGCGGTTCAGCGATCCTCGCGATCGTGGAGCCACTGGTCGAGTTGCTCGCGCAGATCGTCGAGCTCGCTCTCGTCGCCCTCGTCCTCCTCGCCCTCGGCGGCGTCCTCGCGCTCGGACCGGCCACGACTCCAGATCGGCGGGAACAGGCTGGCCAGCCTGCGCCGCTCCTTGGCGACGGCGCCGAAGGCCCGGCCGGCCGGTGAGTCGGGCAGCCCGTCCTCGTCGTCGGGCACGTCGAGGTCGACGCGCCACAGCCCGTCGGTCTCCCGCTCACGGCGGGCGCCGAGGTGGTCGAACACCTCGAGCATGACGCGGTTGCCGTCCAGCACGTAGTTGCGGAACACCGTGACCCCGTTCGCCCGGGCCCGCGCCGCGAGCGCGCCCAGCAGCAGCGTGCCGGCACCGGTGCCCTGGTAGTCGTCGGCCACCGTGACCGCCGCCTCGGCGACGGTCGGCTCGTCCTGGTCACGGATGTACCGGGCGACGCCGATCCCGGGTACCTCGGGGTGGTCGAGGTCGACGGCGACGATCGCCTCGTGGTCGACGTGGTCGACCTGGGTGAGGTAGTCGAGCTGTTCGTCGCTGAGCTCGTCGATCACCTCGTGGAACCGCAGGTACCGGGAGGCGGGGGAGAGCTGCTGCAGACCCTCGGCGAGCCGCTCGCGGTCCTCCGGGCGGATCTGCCGCAGCAGCACCGGGGTGCCGTCGCGCAACTCCACACGACGGTGCCACTCGTCCCGCTCGGGACGCAGCGGATCGGTCATCGCGGTCGCACCCCTGGCCGACGTGCGACCACCCTACCCGGCCTGGGGCGGAGCACAGGTGCGCGTCCGGGCGCGCGCGGCGGAGTCCGAGGGACCGACGTTGCCGCGTTCACGGATCGGGGCGGCGAGCATCTAGGCTGCCTCCGAGGGGACCGACGTGGACCACGGGAGGATGTCGTGACCGCTGGACAGTGGGTGATCGCGCTGGTGCTGGCAGGGATCGTCGGGATCGGTCTGACCGCCGCGCTGGGGTTGTGGCTGCTGTCCGGCTGACGCGCCGCCCCGGCTGCGCGGTGACGCGCATCGGTACCTTCGGGCGGGTCGCGACCGAGGATGGTCCGCGGCGCAGGAGTCCCGATGCGACCGCAGCGCGCCGCCGCACTGGCCGGGGTGGTCGCCGTCGTCGTCGCACTCGGCACCGGTGAACTGCTCGCGGGGCTCGTCGCTGCCGTCCCCTCGCCGCTGGACGCCGTCGGGCAGGTCCTGATCCCACGTTTCCCGGGGGCGATCACCACCTGGGCCATCGACACCTTCGGGACCGCCAACCGGGCCGTGCTGCTCGGTGCCATCGTGCTGGTCGCCCTGGCCCTGGGCGCCGTGGCCGGGATGGCTGCCCGGAACGGACCGGCGACCCCCGTCACGCTGTTCGTGGCCGCCGGGATCCTCGGGATCGTCGCCGCGCAGGGGCAGCCGGGCGCGGGCCTGCTCGCGGTGGTGGCAGCGACCGCGATCGCGGCCGCCAGCGGCCTCGCCGCCCTGCGGTGGAGCCTCGTCCGTGCCTCCGAGGCGCGCGTACACGACCCGTCGGGTGGTGACGTGGTGTCGCGGCGGACGGTCCTCGGGACGCTTGGCGCCCTGGCGGCCGCTGCGGTCGGCGCCGGCGGTGTTGGCCGGTGGGCGCTCGGTGGTGGCGTCACCGTCGAGCCGGTGGACGTCGCCCTGCCCACCCCGCGGACCACGCGACCGCCCGTGACCGCAGCAGTCGATGCGTCGTCGCAGGTCGACGGGCTCTCGCCGATCATCACCCCGACCGACCGGTTCTTCCGCATCGACACCGCGCTGTCGGTCCCTCGGGTCGACCCCGAGGCCTGGCGGCTGCGGATCACCGGCATGGTGGACCGTCCCGTCGAGCTCACCCTGGACGAGCTGTTCGACGCGCCGATGGACGAGGTGGACGTGACGATCGCGTGCGTCTCCAACGAGGTCGGGGGCGACCTGATCGGGACGGCGCGGTGGCTCGGGACGCCGCTCGCGGATCTGCTCGACCGCGCCGGGGTCCGCCCGGACG
This sequence comes from Nitriliruptoraceae bacterium, assembly GCA_007120465.1. Lineage (GTDB taxonomy): Bacteria > Actinomycetota > Nitriliruptoria > Nitriliruptorales > Nitriliruptoraceae > CSSed11-175R1. Next base: position 16,067 of record SKNO01000025.1, on the reverse strand, counting down.
CCACCCAGGTCGTGGGCCGCTCGGTCGATGGGTGGACGGCCGGGTTCCCCACCGAGCTCGCGTTCGCGCGGCGGGACGCGATCGTCGCCGTCGGCATGAACGGCGAGCCGCTTCCGGCGCGGCACGGCTTCCCGGCCCGGCTGATCGTCCCTGGTCTGTACGGCTACGTCTCGGCCACCAAGTGGCTGGCCGAGATCGAGCTGACCTCCTGGGAGGGCTTCGACGCCTACTGGATCCCCCGCGGGTGGGCGAAGGAGGGCCCGATCAAGACCGCCTCCCGCATCGACGTCCCGCGTGCTCGACAGCGCGTGACGACGGGGGAGGTGACGGTGGCTGGCGTCGCGTGGGCACCCACGACCGGGATCGAGGCGGTCGAGGTCCAGGTGGACGACGGTCCGTTCCAGCCGGCCACGCTGGTCGAGCCGTTGGCCGACACCACCTGGGTGCAGTGGGTGATGGCCGTGGAGCTCGCCGAGGGCGAGCACGCGCTGACCGTCCGCGCCGTGGACGGCGACCGACGGCTCCAACCGAGGGGACCGCAGCCGCCCGCACCCGACGGTGCCGAAGGGTGGCACCGCCGTGTCGTCCGGGTCGCCACCTGATCCGCCGGCGACGTATACGCTCGCCGCATGGTGGACGTCGACCGGGTGATCGACTGGCTCCTCGATCCGGAGCACTCCGACCCTGCGATCCGGTGGCAGGTGATGCGCGATCTGCTCGACGCTCCGGAGTCGGACTGGAGGGCCGAACGGGCCAAGGTGGAGACGGAGGGCTGGGGTGCCCGGCTCCTGTCCCTCGGAGACGACGATGGGCGGTGGGCAGGTGGCGCACACTTCCCCGCGGACCACGTCTGGGGCGGGGACGAGCCCGGGCAGCCGTGGACGGCGACGACGCACTGCCTGTCGCTGCTCCGCGCCTTCGGTCTCGATCCGGTGTCGGATCGGGTGCAGCGGACGGTCGCGCTGATCGGCGCCAACGCCCGTTGGGAGCACGCGGGCCAGCCCTACTGGGACGGTGAGGTCGAGCCCTGCATCAACGGGATGACCGTCGCCAACGGCACCTACTTCGGGGTCGACATGAGCCCGGTCGTCGACCGGCTGGTGGGCGAGCGTCTGGAGGACGGCGGGTGGAACTGCGAGGCCGAGAACGGCTCGGTCCGCTCGTCGTTCGACACCACGATCAACGTCCTCGAGGGACTCCTCGAGGACGAGCGGGTCACCGGCGGCACCCCCGCGTCACGGCAGGCGCGCCGCTCCGGCGAGGAGTACCTGCTGACGCGCTCCCTGTTCCGTCGTCGCAGCACCGGTGAACCGGCCGACGCGCGCTACCTCCGGTTCCACCACCCCGATCGATGGCGCTACAACGTGCTCCGAGGGCTCGATCACTTCCGCGCCTCGGCCATCCTGACCGGCACGGCTCCCGATCCGCGGTTGGGCGAGGCCATCGAGCACGTTCGCGCCCGACGCTCGGGCGACGGCACCTGGCCCCTCGACTGGCGCATGCCGGGTCGAACGTGGTTCGAGATCGACGACGGCGAGGGCGAGCCCTCACGGTGGGTGACCCTCCGGGCGTCACGCGTGCTCAGGTGGTGGGACGGACAGATCACCCCATCTCCCGGATGAGGGTTCCGTCGGGAGCGTCAGGCCGCGACCGACCGCGTGACCCGCGGGGACCGCTGCGGTTCGCCTCGACGGAGCGACCGACCTCCGGCCGTGCAGATCCGGCGCGGGTCCGTACCCTCCTCGGACCGTGGTCCGACCACAAGGGGGCCGACCATGACCAGGATCACCGCACTGCTCGCCGTCCTCGTGCTGGCGCTTGCTGCCTGCGCCGAGGACCCCGCGGAGGAACCCGCACCCGACGAGTACAACGTGGAGGACCAGCCCGATGCTGCGGCCTCGTTCGTCTCACCATCCGACGGCGACACCGTCTCGAGCCCCTTCACCGTCGAACTCGCCGCTGACGGGGTCGAGCTCGCCCCGGCCGGTGTCCCCGCTGTCGGCGAAGCGCATCTACACGTGACGGTCGACCTCGGCTGCTACGACAGCGGCGAGGTCATCCCTGGCCCGAGCGACGAGGACGAGGCGGAGGGACGCTTCCACCTCGGCGATGGTTCGGACTCGCGCGAGATCGACCTCGAGCCCGGGACCTACGAGCTGTGCGTGCAGCTCGCCGACGGCGTCCACCAGGCCTTCGGCTCGACCGAGACGATCACCGTCACCGTCGAGTGACCCAGGAGTACCCGTGTCGTCCCGACCTGACGCACGGGTGACCGCTGGGTGCCGCCCTCGGCGATCACTTTCGGATCGTCGGGGGCGGTCGTCAGCCGCGCTTCGACATCGCCTGGCCGATCCGCGAACCGCCGCTTGACGGATCGGCGATCTCGTCCATGATGCGGCGACGGCTCGATGTCCCCAGGACCCGCACACGGATGGTGACGCACATGGCCGAGGTGCTGCTGTTCCACCACGCCCACGGCCGGACCCCCGGATGCCTCGAGGTCGCCGAGCGGCTGCGGGAGGCGGGCCACACGGTGCACACTCCCGACCTGTTCGACGGTCGCACCTTCGACACGATCGAGGACGGGGTCGCGTACGCGGAGGAGGTCGGGTTCGACCAGATCATCGACCGCGGTGTGCGATCGGCGGACGATCTGCCCGAGGCGCTCGTCTACGCGGGCTTCTCGCTCGGTGTGCTCCCGGCCCAGAAGCTGGCCCAGACCCGTCCCGGAGCCCGCGGCGCACTGCTCGTCGACGCCTGCGTGCCCACGTCGTTCTTCGGGTCCTGGCCCGCGGGGGTGCCGGTGCAGATCCACGGCATGGACGCGGACCCGATCTTCGCGGAGGAGGGTGACCTCGAGGCCGCCCAGGAGCTCGTCGCCTCCACCGACGACGCCGAGCTCTTCCTGTACGCCGGTGACCGCCACGGCTTCGCCGATCCCAGCCTGCCCTCCTACGACGCTGCGGCGGCCGCGCTGCTGACCGATCGCGTGCTCGCGTTCCTCGCGGCACGCCTCTAGCGGCGGCCGATGTGACGCTGACCGATCGGCAGCTCAACCGTCCCACGTTGGCGTGACCGCTGCTGCTGGCCCGCGAGCTGACCGCGTGACCGGCCGCCGCGCTCCGTGAGCGGCCCTCGCGGTCCCGTTGCCGCCGGACCGGCTCACCCCCCGTGCGCCGCCCTCTCGACCAGGGCCAGGCGGTAGGTGTCCCCGGCCGGGACGAACCCGACGCGCTCGAGGTAGCGGCGGTGAGCGTCGGTCACGCCGGTGGTCTCGACCCGGACGATGCCCTGTTCCGGGAAGGGGCCGGTGGGGTCGAAGACGTAGCGGGCGGCTCGCTGATCGCGGTGCGCCGGGGTCACGTAGTCCAGGTCGATGCGGGCGGTCCCGTCGCCGAGGTGGCGGTAGAGCACCAGGCCCACGGGGACCACGTCGCGCAGCACGACGAACGCCTTGTGCTCGTCGCGGAGCCCGGGGAAGTCCGGTTGGAACCGGGCGATGTCGTCCCGCCAGAACCGCAGGAAGCGCGGCACGTAGGCGCCCGTGATGCGCCACGGGACCACCTCGAAGTACTCCTCGTGCGCCCGGTCGCGCAGGATCCGGTGCAGGTGGTAGGTGTGCACGAACACGATGACGCCGTTGGTCACCAGCACCGGCACCGCGTCGATCAGCACGGCGTAGGCGGAGAACAGGATCGCGCCGGCGAGGCCGAGCAGGCGCAGCCGCAGCACCGAGGTCATCAGCAGCCCGGCCACGATCAGTGCCGAGGCGAGGTACCCGATCGCTTCGAGCCAGATCACCCGGAGGCCTCCTCGTCGCCAACCAACCGAGCATACGCCGCGCTCGGGAGGGCCACCGGCGCCCGGGCAGCCCTCCCACAGACCGCCGGGGCGACACCACCGGGACGGCACCGGTCGTGCGCGCCAGGGGCACGCAGCCATCCGCCGGATCCTGGCCGACGAACCCGAGGTCGGACCACCGCACGAGTGGAGGATGCGGGTGCGTATCGCGATCGTCGGGACCGGCATCTCCGGTCTCTCCGCCGCCTGGCTGCTGGCCCGGCGCCACGAGGTGCACGTCTTCGAGCGCGACCCCCGCATCGGCGGCCACACCCACACCGTCCCGGTCGCGCGCCCGGCGACCGCCGGCGCCGACGGGCCAGGCACCGTCCCCGTCGACACGGGGTTCATCGTCTACAACGAGCCGACCTACCCGCTGCTCGTGCGGCTGTTCGACGAGCTCGGGGTCGAGACCCAGCCGTCCGACATGTCGTGGTCGCTCCGCTGCGAGCGCTGCGACCTCGAGTACGCCGGCAACCCCCGCGGCATCACCGCCCAACCGCGCCGGCTCGCGGATCCCGGCTACCTGCGGATGCTGGCGGACATCGTACGCTTCAACCACCTCGGGCTGCGGCTGCTCGACGACCCGCGGGCCGCGAACGTGCCGCTCGGCCGCTTCCTGCGTGACGCCGGTTTCGGGCACGGGCTGCGCGCCCACTACCTCGTCCCCATGGCGGCGGCGATCTGGTCGTCGGGGCCACGCGTGATCGACCGGTTCCCGCTCGGCACCCTGCTGCGGTTCCTGGCCAACCACGGGCTGCTCGGGGTCACCACGCACCACCCGTGGCGCACCGTCGTCGGGGGCAGCTCCAGCTACCTCCCGAAGCTCACCGCGCCCTACGCCGACCGGATCCACCGCGGCCGCGGCGTGGCCGTGCTGCACCGCGACCGCGACGGGGTCACGGCCCGCCTGGCCGACGGCACCACCGAGCGGTTCGACGCCGTGGTCGTCGCGACCCACGCCGACGAGGCGCTGGCGATGCTGGCGGACCCGAGCCCGCTGGAGAAGGAACTGCTCGGGCAGTGGGACTACGCCGACAACGACGCCTGGCTGCACACCGACCGGTCGCTGCTCCCTCGCTCGACCCGCGCCTGGACGTCCTGGAACTACCTGCTACAGGACTGCACCGACCCCGGCGAGCGGGTCAGCCTGAGCTACCACATGAACCGGCTGCAGGCGCTCGACGAGCCCGAGGAGTACGTGGTCACCCTGAACCCGTCGAGCCCACCGGCGCCGGGGTCGGTCCGGGCCCGCATGACCTACCGCCACCCCACGTACACGCCGGAGAGCGTGGCCACCCAGGTGGACCTCGACCGCCTGTCGGGGCAACGGCGGACGTTCTACGCCGGGGCGTACCACCGGTACGGGTTCCACGAGGACGGACTGTGGTCGGCGGTCCGGGCGGTCAGCCACCTCGGGGTCCGGTGGCCGGCATGAGCACCCGTCGCTCGGCGCTGTTCGTCGGGACGGTCCGTCACCGGCGCCACCGGCCCCGCCCGCACGCGTTCCGCTACCGCACCTACCACGTGCTGCTCGACCTGGACGAGCTTCCGCGGCTCGACCGGGAGGTCCGCGGGTTCGGGTACCGGCGTGCGGCGGTGACCAGCTTCCACGACACCGACCACCTCGGCCCGTTGGACCTGCCCGCCCGCGAGAAGCTGCGCCGCTGGCTCGCCGACCAGGGCGTCACGCTGCCCGACGGCCCCGTGCGGGTACTGACCAACCTGCGGGTCCTCGGGCACGTGTTCAACCCGGTGAGCTGGTGGTTCTGTCACGACCGCGACGGCGAGGTGGCGTTGATCGTCGCGGAGGTCAACAACACCTTCGGGGAGTCCCACAGCTACCTGCTCGACGACCTCGAGCGCGACGGTCCGGTGGTACGGGCACGGACGACCAAGGCGTTCCACGTCTCGCCGTTCCTGCCGATCGACGGCCTGGTCTACCGCTTCGCCTTCGTCCTGCGTCCCGAGCGCATCACGGTGCACATGGACGTCGAGGACGCGCAGGGCAGGGTGTTCGACGCGACCCAAGACGGCCGGCGGCGCAGCCTCGAGCGGCTGCCCCGGACCCTCGTGAGCCACCCGCTGATGACCCTGTGGACCGTCGCCGCGATCCACCTCCAGGCCCTCCGGCTGTTCGCCAAGCGCATCCCGTTCCACCGCAAGCCCACACCTCCGCCCGATGGCTACCCGCGGTCTGCTTCGATGTCGGAGGCAGCCACGACCGGCGCCACGGCATCCCCGGCACCCGACCGCGTCGGCGGGTCGCTAGCGCCGTGATCGAGGGAGCTCGTGACGTGACCAGCCACCGGCGACCCACCCGTCCGGCCCGGCCGAGCGAGACCGGGGCGATGCGTGTGATCGTCGGCATGCTCGACCAGCTCCAGGTGGGTGCCGTCGAGGTCACCCTGCCCGACGGCCGTCATCGGACCTTCGGGGACCCGGCCCACCCCCTGCGCTCCACGATCGAGGTCCACGACTGGCGCTTCTTCACCCGACTGCTGCGGGGCGCGTCGGTGGGGGTCGGCGAGTCCTACATGGCGGGGGAGTGGACCTCCAGCGACCTGGTGTCGCTGATCCGCATCATGATCGCGAACCGGCGGGCGCTCCGCCGGATCACCCCTGCGGCGGTCCTGCACGTCGCCGGGGACAAGCTGATCCACGCGGCGCGGGCCAACCGGCTCGGGCGGTCCCAGCGCAACATCGCGGCCCACTACGACCTGTCGAACGAGCTGTACGCGCGGTTCCTCGACGACACGATGACCTACTCCGCGGCGTACTTCGAGGACCCCACGGTCACCCTGGAGCAGGCGCAGGAGGCGAAGTACCGCCGGCTCGCCGAGAAGGCCCGGATCGACGGACGCTGCCACGTGCTGGAGATCGGGTGCGGCTGGGGCGGGTTCGCCTCCTTCGCGGCGCGCACCTCCGGCTGCCGGGTGACGGGTATCACCCTGTCCGAGGAGCAGGCGGCCTACGCCCGCGAACGGATGCGGCGGGAGGGCCTCGACGACCTGGTCGAGATCCGCGTGGTCGACTACCGCGAGGTCACCGGACGGTTCGACCGCATCGTGTCGATCGAGATGCTCGAGGCGGTCGGGCACCGCTACCTCGGCACCTACTTCCGCACGGTCGACCGCCTGTTGGCACCCGACGGGCTCGTCGCACTGCAGGTGATCACCATCCCGGAGCAGCGCTACGACGCCTACCGGCGGCGCCCGGACTTCATCCAGCGCTACATCTTCCCCGGCGGGCACCTGCCGTCGCTGGAGGCGCTCTCCCGGGCGATGGGGGAGCACTCGGAGCTGTTCGTGGAGCACGCCGAGAACCTCGGCATGCACTACGCCGAGACGCTGCACCGGTGGCGTGCACGGTTCCTCGCCAACGCGGACGACGTGCTCGCGCTCGGGTTCGACGAGCGGTTCGTCCGCATGTGGGGGTTCTACCTCGCCTACTGCGAGGGCGCCTTCCTCGCGCGGTACATCAACGACCTCCAGCTGGTGCTGACCCGCCCGATGAACGGGACCCTCGGGACCGCGCCGTACGGCCGTCGGCTGGTGCCGGTCCACGAGGCCGACCTGCCCCACCACCGGCCGGTCGAGCACGAAGGCGTGGCGTGAGCGGGCCGTCGCTCCCCGCGCGGTTCGTGGATGCGGTCGTCGACCGGGGGGTGCTCCCGGACCCGCTGCTGCGTCGGGCGATCCGCCTCCTGCTGCTCCAGCGGCGCCGCACGATCACGCGGGGCGACGCGGAGGCACGGGCGGAGCGCACGCGGCAGCTGGTCGCCGCCCTCGCCGTCTCGCCGATCGCGGTCGAGACGGGTGACGCCAACACGCAGCACTACGAGGTTCCGACGGGCCTGTTCGAGCTGATGCTCGGTCCGCACCTGAAGTACTCCTGCGGGTGGTACCCGACCGACCCGCGCGGACGGCCCGCGGCCGGGCCGGGCGATCTCGCCGCAGCCGAGGAGGCGATGCTGCGGCTCACCTGCGAACGGGCGGAGCTCACCGACGGGCAGGACGTCCTCGAGCTCGGGTGCGGGTGGGGGTCGCTGACGCTGTGGATGGCGTCGCACTACCCGGCGTCGACGATCACGGCGGTGTCCAACTCGGCGAGCCAGCGTGCCCACATCGAGGCGCGCGCCGCCGAACGCGGGCTCACCAACGTGCGGGTGCTCACGGCGGACGTGAACCGGCTCGGGGTCGAGGACCACGTCGAGGTGGTGCACGCCGACGCCTTCGACCGGGTCGTGTCGGTGGAGATGTTCGAGCACGTGCGCAACCACGCGGCGCTGACCGCCCGGATCGCGACGTGGCTCCGGCCCGGCGGCAAGCTCTTCGTGCACGTGTTCGCGCACCGCAGCGACCCGTACCTGTTCGACACGGGCTCCCACGGCGACTGGATGGCGCGCCACTTCTTCTCCGGTGGCGTGATGCCCTCCGACGACCTGTTGCTGCACACCGTCCGCGGCCTGGACGTCGAGGACCACTGGGTGGTGTCGGGGCGGCACTACGCCCGCACCCTGCGAGCGTGGCTCGCGCGGCTCGACGCCCATCGCGACCAGGTGGTGGCGCTGTTCGCCCGGGTGGACCGGCCGGCGCGGGCCGTCGCCTGGTGGCGGCGGTGGCGGGTGTTCACGATCGCCTGCGAGGAGCTGTTCGCCACCCGCGGCGGTGACGAGTGGCACGTGTCCCACTACCGGTTCGTGCGGGAGGTGCGTCCGTGAGACACCTGCTGGAGGACGCCGAGCAGCGCTTCCGTGAGGCCTGCGAGCACGCGGACCTGTCCGACGACGCCATCCAGCGGCTGCGGATCCCCGAGGCGTCGCTGAAGGTCTCGATCCCCGTGCGGATGGACGACGGCAGCCTGCGGACCTTCGCGGGGTACCGGGTGCGCTACGACAGCACCCGTGGCCCGGCGAAGGGTGGGATCCGGTTCCACCCGAAGGTGAGCGCCGACGAGGTCACCGCGCTGGCCTTCTGGATGACCTTCAAGACCGCGCTGATGGACCTGCCCTTCGGCGGCGGGAAGGGCGGGGTCGCGGTCGATCCGAAGCAGCTGTCCGTGGCCGAGCTCGAGCGCGTGTCGCGGGGCTACATCGCCGCGATCGCCGACGTCATCGGTCCCGACCTGGACGTCCCTGCCACCGACGTCGCGACCAACGAGCTCGTGATGGGGTGGATGGTCCACGAGTACGGGAAGATCCACCGCCGGCACGAGCCGGCGGTGATCACCGGCAAGCCGCTGCCGCTCGGTGGCATCCCCGGGCGGTGGACCGCCACCGCCGACGGGTCGTTCCTCGTGATCCGGGAGCTGGCCGACCGGGTGCTCGGCGACACGGACGCGCCATCGGCCGCGATCCAGGGCTTCGGCAACGCCGGTGCGCAGCTCGCGACCCTCCTGGCCGAGGACGGCTGGCGGGTCGTCGCGGTCAGCGACTCGTCGGCGGCGGTCCACGACGCCGACGGGCTGGACGTCGCCGCGGTCCGAGCCCACAAGGACGACACCGGCTCGCTCGCCGGGTGCCCGGTCGGCGAGGAGCTGGACCGTGACGAGGTCTTGGGCCTGGAGGTCGATGCGTTGATCCCCTCCGCACTGGAGGGCGCGATCCACGAGGCGAACGCCGGGGACGTCCGGGCCGCGGTGCTGTTCGAGGTGGCCAACGGTCCGGTCACCGCCGCGGCCGACCGGATCCTCGACGACGCGGGGGTGCAGATCGTGCCCGACATCCTCGTCAACGCCGGTGGGGTGACGGTGAGCTGGTTCGAGTGGATCCAGAACCGGCAGGGCGACCGGTGGACCCGCGACACGGTGCGCGACCGGCTGGAGGAGCGGATCGTGGCCGAGACGCGGGCGGTCGCCCGCCTCGCCGACGAGCGTGACCTGCCGCTACGCACCGCCGCGTACGTCCACGCGCTGGAACGGCTCACCGACGCGATGGACGCCACCGGCAACGAGGCGCTCTTCGGCGACGGGGGGTGACGTCCCCGCCGGCGTGGATCAGACCGGGATCTGCGTCGCCGGCGCGTCCTGCGCCGACGGGTGGTCGTCCTGGCGGCGCGCGCGGGTCCACCACCAGGCGCCGTAGGTGATCAGGGCCAGCGCGGCGAAGGAGAACCACTGCACCGCGTAGGAGAGGTGGTTCGCCTCGTCGAGCTGGGGCGGCGCGATCGCGAAGGGCAGCTCGCCCGGTCCGGCGTTGAGCGGCGGGACCTGGGTCTCGAGCCGCAGCACCATCGGGAACAGCGCGCCGTCGACCTGGCGGTCGAGCCGGGCGGTGTCGGTGTGGAAGACGCGGGCGAGGTGCCCCTCGTCGGGGTCGCGCGCACCGAAGGACGGCTGGGGCACGGGACGCTCCAGCACACCGGCGACCGACACCGCGCCGTCGGGCGGGGCCGTCTCGGCGACGGGCGGCTCCGAGAGGTCCGAGGGCACCCAGCCACGGCGCACGAGCACGACGGTGCCGGTCTCCAGCTCCAGCGGGGTCAGCAGGTGGAACCCCGTCTGCCCCTGGTGGTCGCGGTTGCGCTGGAGGATCTCCTCCTCGTGACGGTAGGTCCCGGTCGCGGTCACGGGGCGGAACTCCAGTGCGACCTCGTCCACGTCACCCGCCTCCGTGAGCTCGGTGAGGTCGACCGGGGCGTTGTCCATCCGTTCGGCCAGCAGGGCGTTGTTGGCACGGACCTCGGCGAGCCGCCCGAGCTGCCAGGTGCCGAGCGCCACGCACCCGAGCGCGACGGCCAGCACCAGCACGTGGCTGAGGATCGCCGTGGGGCGGAGCAGGTCGCGGAGCATCGGCCGGAGCGTACCGGCGGGTGCCGGCGCGCCGGTCGGCCCGTAGCCTCTGCCGCGAGCCCGCTCCCGGCGTCGAGGTCTCCATGCACCGCCTGCACCACCGTGACGGCCACCTCGGGTGGGACCGGGACCTGCCGCCCCACGTCGAGGTGGGACCCGGGGCGGAGCTCGAGCTCGTCCTCGCCGACTGCTTCGACGGCCAGCTCGGCCCCGACGCCACCGCGGCGGACGTCGCCCACCTCGATCTCGACCGGGCCAACCCGCTGACCGGCCCGATCCACGTCGACGGGGCCCGGCCAGGGGACATGCTCGAGGTCACGCTGCTGGAGGTGGTGCCCGGGATCGTCGGGTGGACCACCCTGATCCCCGGGTTCGGCCTGCTCGCCGACGACTTCCCCGACCCGCACGTGGTCGTCTCCCGGGTCACCGCCGGCCACGTCGAGGTGGGCGGCTTCGCCCAGCTCCCTCCCCATCCGTTCCTCGGCACGGTCGGCCTCGCCCCGGCCGCCCCCGGCCCCCACAGCGTGATCCCACCACGGCGCGTGGGCGGCAACCTCGACTGCCGTGACCTGCGGGCGGGGACCACGCTGCTGCTGCCCGTCGAGGTGGAGGGCGCGCGGCTGTCCGCCGGGGACCCCCACGCGGCACAGGGGGACGGCGAGGTGTGCGGCACGGCCGTCGAGACGACCGCGACCGCCGGCATCCGGGTGGACGTGCGTCGGGACGGGCGGGTCGACGCGCCACAGATGATCGTGCCGCCCGACCCGCCGGTGGCGTCGCTCCCGCCCGGGCCTCGCCACCTGACCACCGGGGTCGGGCCGGATCTGTTCGAGGGGGCGCGCGCCGCCACCCGCGCGATGATCGAGCACCTCGGCGTGCGGTTCGGCCTCGACCCCCCGGACGCCTACGCGCTGTGCTCGGTCGCCGGGAACCTGCGCATCATCGAGGTGGTGGACGCCCCCAACTGGGTCGTCGGCATGGAGCTCGACGAACGCGTGCTCGTCTGACCGGGGGCGTCACGCGGTGCCGCCGACCGGGACCGGAACGTGTAGCGGGGCGGCCCGGTCCAGGCCGCCGGGCTACACGGTTGGGGTGAGTCTGCCGCCGTGGGACCGGAACGTGTAGCGGGGCGGCCCGGTTCAGGCCGCCGGGCTACACGGGCGGTCACGCGGTGCCGCCGACCCGGACGTCACGGGCGCCCATCCGCGCGGCGTCGGCGGTGCGGTCGTCGGGCATCTTCTGGGACTCGACCTCGGCGGCCACCCGCGCCTCGTAGTGCTCGATCTCGCGGGCCACGGTGTCCTCGTCCCAGCCGAGCACCTCGCCCATCAGGGGCGCCACCGCGCGCGCGGCCGCGAGCCCCCGGTCGAAGGTCTCCACGGAGATGCGGGTGCGGCGCGTCAGCAGGTCATCGAGGTGGAGCGCCCCCTCGTGGGACGCGGCGTACCTGGCCTCGACCTTGAGGTAGTCGCGCGCCCCGTCGATCCGCTCCCCGAGCTCCGGACGGTCGGCGAGCAGGTCCAGCAGCTCGGTGCTCAGCGAGCCGTAGCGGTTGAGCAGGTGCTCGATCCGGCTCACGTGCAGACCGACCTCCTCGGCGAACCGTCGCCGGCGGTTCCACAGGGCGTGGTAGCCCTCGGCCCCGAGCAGCGGGGTGCGGTCCGTGACGCAGGCGGGGACCCGTTGGGGCAGCGAGCGGGCGGCCGCGTCGACGGCGTCCTTCGCCATCACCCGGTAGGTCGTGTACTTGCCGCCAGCGATCGTGATCAGCCCGGCGGCGGTCTGGGCGACGGCGTGCTCCCGCGACAGCTGCGAGGTGGCGGCGGACTCGCCGGCCAGCAGGGGACGCAGCCCCGCGAACACCCCCTCGACGTCCTCGTGGGTCAGCGGGGTCCGCAGCACCCGGTTGACCCGGTCGAGCAGGTACTGGATGTCGGTGGCGGAGGCCGCCGGGTGTGCGAGGTCGAGGTCCCAGTCGGTGTCGGTGGTGCCGAGCAGCCAGTGGGTACCCCACGGGATCACGAACAGCACGCTGGACTCGGTGCGCAGGATCAGCCCGCTGTCGCCGTGGATCCGGTCCTTCGGCACCACGATGTGGATGCCCTTCGAGGCGCGGACCTGGATGCGGCCGCGGCCGGCCATCTCCTGGATGTTGTCCGCCCACACGCCCGTGGCGTTGATCACCTGCCTGCCGAGCAGCGGGAACTCCTCACCGGCCTCCTGGTCGCGGACCGTCGCACCGACGACCCGCTCACCCTCCCGGACCAGCCCGACCACCCGTGCGGAGGTGGCGAGCACCGCGCCGTAGGCCGCGGCGGTCCGTGCGATCTCCATCGTGTGCCGGGCATCGTCGACCTGCGCGTCCCAGTAGCGGATCGCCCCCACGAGCGCGTCGCGGCGCAGCGACGGCACCAGCTCCAGTGCCTGTCGTCGCGACAGGTGCCGATGGCGCGGGAGGTGGTGGGCACCGCCGAGGGTGTCGTAGAGGAGCACGCCGATGCCGGCGTACGCGCGCTCCCACACCGGGTGGTTCAGCGGGTACAGGAAGGACACCGGACGGACCAGGTGCGGGGCGAGTTCACGCAGCAGCAGGCCGCGTTCGCGGAGCGCCTCGCGGACGAGCGACAGGTTCAGCTGCTCGAGGTAGCGCAGGCCGCCGTGGATCAGCTTCGAGGAGCGGCTGGAGGTCCCCGCCGCGTAGTCGCGCTGCTCCACCAGGGCGACGGTCAGTCCACGGGTCGCGGCGTCCAGCGCGATCCCGGCACCGGTCACCCCGCCACCGATCACCACGATGTCGAAGCTCTCCTGGCGCATCCGTGCGAGGTCGCGCCGGCGGCGTTCGGGGGAGAGCGCGACGGGTTCCACGGCGGAGCCTTCCTGGTGGCGACGGCTGGTCGCGGCCGTTGCGTTGCGCGACCGAGACTAGCCACGAGGTTCGTGGGCGAGCGACGGGCCGGATCGCGTCCGGCTCAGCGCACGAGGGTCTCGAACCGCGCACGGGGGAGCGGTCCGTGCTGGCCGCCGAACCGGTGGCCGCTGGCCAGGAGGTCCTCGACACGGCCGCCCAGCGCGGGATCGGCGAGCTCCGCGGCCGGTTCGCTGAGCAGGTGCATGATCCGGGCGGCCGCCGCCGCGGCGGCCTCGTCCTCCTGGCCCAGCGCACCGAGCGCGGCCAGGATGCGCCAGTCCCCCTCGGGTTCGGGCAGCGGGGCGCCGGCGATGCCGTCCCGCCACGCACGGGTCCGCTGCGCGTCGATGGCCGCCTGCAGGGCGAAGCGGGGACCCAGTGTCCGGTCGGACCAGCCCTCCACCTCGGTGACGAGGCCGTCGCCGTCCGCGCCGATCCGGTCCGCCACGTGCGCGAGGCGCTGCGCCTGCCACAGCCCGAGCGAGATGCCCTGCCCGAAGGTGGCATTGGTGTAGATCGACGCGTCGCCGAGCAGCAGGAAGCCGTCGACGACCGGCGCGCCGTCGACGACCAGCGATCGCCGTCGGTTCGCCAGGCCTCCCATCAGCCGCACGTCGGTCAGCGGTTCGCTGACCTCGAGCCACTCCGCCAGCGGCGGGACGGCACCGACCACCCGCTCGAAGGTCGGCCCGTCCACGAGGGCCCGGGCGTGCGGATCGTGCCGGGACAGCGCCCCGCCGAGGGCGAAGGTGCCGTTGTCCCCGCCGAAGAACAGCAGCACCCCGTAGGGCAGCCACAGCAGCGTCGGCACGGGGCTGCCCGGTGGCTCCCGGTCGGCACGGACGCGGTAGCTCCGGGTCACGTACACGACCTCGCAGGAGTGGTGCTCCTCGGCCGGGGAGGCCGCGCCGATCGCGTCGAGCCACCTCGGCGCCTGTGAGCGACGGCCCGAGCAGTCGACGACGAGGTCGGCGGGGACCACCTCGCCGTCGCGGGTACGCACCCCGCGGACGGTCGGGGGCGCGCCGTCCCCGGTGGTCACCAGCCCCCGCACGTCGACGTGGGGACGCACCTCGACCCCGGCCTCGGCCTCGGCGACCCGCCGCAGCGCGCCCTCGAACACCAGCCGGCGGCTGAGCAGTGCCGCGTCGGCCTCGAGTCCCGGACCGAAGGGCACGGGGATCGCCGACGCACCGCGCGCCGCCAGCGCATCCAGGACGTCGGGGGCGTCCTCCCGCAGGACGCGGACACAGCGGGCGAGGAACCCGTGGGCGTGCCCGGCGTGGGGGACGCCGGGCCGGTCCCACCGGAGGGCGTCGTCGTCGGGCGTGCCGTCAGGTGGTGGCCCGTCACGGTCGAGCACGAGCACCTCGTGACCGCGGCGTGCCAGCAGCAGCGCGGTGGCCAGGCCGACCACGCCGGCACCGGTGATGACGACCGTCGTCACGTCCGACCTCCCCGTGTGCTCAGTCCGCGGTCGCGGTCCCGGCCGGTCCGGCGTCGTAGCCCACCTCCTGCAGGACCCAGGTGTTGCCGTCCGGGTCGGCGAACCCCGCGAAGGAGGCGTGGTCGCGCCGCGCCGGATGCGTGCCCGGTGCGACGTGGCCTGCCTCGACGTGCCGGATCCCCTCCACTTCGACGCCGCGTTCGACCAGGGCCGACCGGGCCACCTCGATGTCGCGGACGACCAGGTGGGTGCCGCGGACCGAGCCGGGCGGCGCGTCGGTCAGGCCGGAGCCGAAGGCGATCGAGCACGCCGACCCGGGTGGCGTCAACTGCACCACGTGCCGGCCGTCCGGGTAGCGGTTGTCCTCGTCGGGGTGGAAGCCCACCTGCTCCGCGTAGAACGCCAGCGCCCGCTCGACGTCGGCGACGGGCAGCACGACGAGTTCCAGTCGGAGGTCCACCGCCGCATCCTCGCCCGAGGGAGGGGGACGGTCAACGGGTCGGGCCACGGGCCGCGCGACGGGCGCGCCCCGACCGCATCCGGCCGCGGGAGGTCAGTAGCGTCGCCGCGACGGCGACCAGCGAGGAGGGCACGCGTGGCCGACGAGGGCAAGCAGGCGACCGTGGAGGCGTACTTCGCGGCGATCTCGAGCCAGGACGTGGAGGCGCTCACCGCGGTGTTCTCCCCCGACGGGGTGATGGAGGATCCCGTCGGGACACGGCCGATCCAGGGGCGCGACGGCTTCCAGCGGTTCCTGGACGGCATCACCTCCACCTTCAACGAGATGATCCTCACACCCGCTGAGAGCTTCCACGCGGGCGGCGAGGTGGCGGTGCGCTGGACGGCCCAGGGGCGCTCGAAGGAGGGCGTCGAGGTCCACTACGGCGGGATCGACGTGTTCAGCTTCGACGAGGAGGGCCGGGTCACCCGGATGCGCGGCTACTGGGAACCGCGCGCGCTGTTCGCGCAGTTGAAGGGCGCCTGACAAGGGCTCCAGCCTCGGGGTACGGCGCCGCGGCCGCCGGGAGGGCGGTTCCCAGCGGAATCACCCGAAGAACACGTGGGCGAGCGCCACGCCCG
>SKNO01000277.1 GCA_007120465.1 Nitriliruptoraceae bacterium | reverse complement strand
TGCTGACCGACGCCGGCGACGCCGAGGTGGTGGCCGCCGCGCCGGGACACGTCCGGACCGTCCGCCGGCTGGTGTTCGACGCGCTCGACCGGGAGGACGTCCACGACCTGGCCCGCGTGTGCGGTGCGATCGCCCGGCGGCTCGACAAGCCGCCCGCGAGCTGACCCGGTCGCCCTCGCCGGCGGGCACGGCGCTTCCGCGGACGCAGCGATCGATCCGCGGCGTTGCGGCGAGGGCAGGGCGGACCCTCCCGCCGGGTGCGACGAGGGGTGTCTGACACCCCGCCACTGGGCAGGAGGATCCGTGTGCGTCCTCGCCAACGCCCGGACGAGGACGCGGCGGGCTCACCGTTCGCGGAGCGCCTTCGCGATCCCCGAGTCGTGCATCGCGTTCAGTTCGGCGTTGCGGGCAGCGACCGCTCGGGCGATGCCGGAGTCATGGGCCGAGAAGGGGACGTACGCGGCCTCGTGCGCAGCGAGCGCCTGCGCGATCCCCGAGTCGTGCATCGCGCCGAGCTCAGCGTTCCGGGCAGCGACCGCGAGGGCGATGCCGGAGTCGTGAGCCTGCTCGATGCGGGTGGCGAGTTCCACCTCACGGGCCTGGATCGCCTGTGCGATCCCGGAGTCGTGCGCGGAGTACTCGACGGTCACCAGGGTCGGCGACAGCAACAGCACGACGCCGAAGGCGACCAGGAAGAACAGGATGATGGATCCGGCGATGGCCCAGGACGTCCAGACACGTTCGGGACGGACGTGGACGCGGTCGAGATCGACGCCGTGCAGGAAGTCGAGCTTGTGCTGATCCTCACCACCGGCGGGCGGGCGGCTGATGGTTCGTACCATCGCTGCGCCTCCTCGTAGGTCTCCCTCGAGGGCAGCCGGACGGCGTGACGGACCGTCCGAGGAGGACCGCTGCACGGACCCGGCGCACCGTCGCGCCGGACCTGAGGACGCGTGCCCCGACCGGCTCAGCGGCCCGAGCACGTGTGCAGCCTGAGCCTGTGAGGGGGAAGGGAGCCAGGCTCGACCTCCACCGTCCTCGCGCGCATCGTCACGCTGTCGGGTCCGCTCCGCCAGAGGCTTCGTCCCCTACCCCACCGACGCTGGCCGTCGATGGCGAGACAGTCCTCGAGCGAGCCCCCTGGGTGTCACGGGTCCCCCGTACCGTCCCCCATGTCACGTCGGTACCTCGGAGGAGGCGGGCACGTGGAACGGACCTCGGGCTGGCTCCAGGCCGTGGCTGCGCTGCTCGGGCTCGCCTGCGCGGCCCTGCTGACGTGGTGGACGATCGTCGCGTTCGTCGGGGGCCAGCTGTGGCCGCTGCCGATCGAGGTCGAGGGCGGCCTCGGTTTCGGCCTGCTGTGGCTGTTCGTCATCGACCCCCTCGCCGTCACCGTCCTGTACGGGATCTCGGTGCTGGTCCTGGCACCGCTGGCCGGCGTGGCCGCGTGGCGCGACCGCCGCCGCTAACGCGCGACGGCTGCCGACAGCCGGTGCACCCGCGAACGGTTGCGCCGTCCGGCGTGGTTCGCACGGTTTGCGTTGCCGCCAGGGGTGGGTTGCGGGCAGGCTGTGGTTAGGTTCACGCTCCCCGAGTCCGGGCTCGTCGCCATGCCGATCGTCGCGAACTCCTCGCTGCCCACCTTCGACGACCTGCGTCGTCAGGGTGAGCAGATCCTGCCGTTGGAGGAGGCGCTGGACCAGGACATCCGTGAGCTGCACGTCGGGCTGCTGAACATGATGCCGGACGCGGCGCTGCGGGTGACCGAGCAGCAGTACCTGCGTCTGCTGGGCAGCGCGAACCAGATCGTGCAGATCTTCGTGCACCCGTTCACCGTCCCGGGGCTGGCCCGGTCCCCTGCAACGCAGGCGTACATCGACGCGCACTACGCGCCGTTCGAGCAGCTGCAGGAGGAGGGGCTCGACGGGTTGATCGTCTCGGGCGCGAACGTCACCTCCCCGAGCCTGGACCAGGAGCCGTTCTGGGACCCGCTGCGGGACGTGATCGCGTGGGCGTCGGACAACGTGACGTCGGTGCTGTGCTCCTGCCTCGCGACCCACGCGCTGGTGCAGCAGTTCCACGGTGTCCGGCGGCGGCCGCTCTTGAGCAAGCGCTGGGGGGTGTACGAGCACCGCGTGGTCCGCCCGGAGCATCCGCTGATGCACGGGACCAACACCCGGTTCGACGTCCCCCACTCCCGCTGGAACGAGATCACCTCGCAGCAGCTGCGCGAGGCCGGGATCGACGTGCTGGTCGAGAGCGCCGACGGGGACTTCCACCTCGGGACCAGCCCCGACGGCATCCGCATGGTCTACCTGCAGGGGCACCCGGAGTACGACGCGACCAGCCTGCTCAAGGAGTACAAGCGGGAGGTGACCCGGCTGCTCGTGGGCGAGCTCGGGGCGATCCCGCCGCTGCCCGAGCACTACCTGGTGCCGGAGGCCGCGAGGATCGTGCACGACCACCTCGAGGTCGCCATCACGGCACGCGACGCCGGGCGTGAGCTCCCGCCGTTCCCCGAGAACCGGGTGGTCGGCCTGCTGGACAACACCTGGACCGACACGGGCAAGGCGATCTTCAACAACTGGCTCGGGCTGATCTACCGCCTCACCGACGTGAAGCGCGGTGTGCCGTTCATGTCCGACCTCGACCCTGACGACCCGCTGGGGCTCATCGCCGAGCGCCACCGGACGTCCTGACCACCCCGGTTCCGGCCGGCCGGGACCGACCTGCGACAGCACAAGGAGCGACGGTGCACCCCGAGACCCTGGCCATCCACGCGGGCTACCAGCCCGACCCGACCACCCACGCCGTGGCGGTCCCCATCTACCAGACGGTGGCGTACGCCTTCGACGACGCCCAGCACGGCGCGGACCTGTTCAACCTCGCCGTCGAGGGCAACATCTACACCCGCATCATGAACCCCACCCAGGACGTCCTGGAGAAGCGGGTCGCGGCCATGGAGGGCGGTGTGGCCGCGCTGGCGACCAGCGCTGGCAGCGCGGCGATCAACTACTCGATCCTCACCATCGCGCGGGCGGGCAACAACGTGGTGAGCGTCCCGCAGCTGTACGGCGGGACCTACACGCTGTTCGCCCACATGCTGCCCTCCCAGGGGATCGAGGTGCGCTTCGCTGACAGCGACGCTGCCGAGGACCTCGCCAAGCTGATCGACGACAAGACGGCGGCGGTGTTCGCCGAGACCATCGGCAACCCGGCGGGCAACATCCCCGACCTGGCCGCGATCGCCGAGGTCGCCCACGAGCGGGGTGTGCCGCTCATCGTCGACAGCACGGTCCCGACACCTGCGCTGATGCGCCCCATCGAGCACGGCGCCGACATCGTGGTGCACTCGATGACGAAGTACATGGGCGGGCACGGCACCACCCTCGGCGGCATCATCGTCGACTCCGGCCAGTTCCCGTGGGCCGAGCACGCCGACCGGTTCCCCATGCTCTCGGAGCCGGAGCCGGCCTACCACGGGCTGGTCTACACCGAGGCGCTCGGGCCAGCCGCCTACATCGGTCGGGCCCGGACGGTGCCGCTGCGCAACACCGGCTCGGCGATCAGCCCGTTCAACGCGTGGATGATCCTCCAGGGGCTGCAGACGCTGAGCCTGCGCATGGAACGACACGTCCACAACGCACACGTCGTCGCGAACCACCTGAAGGACCACCCGGCCGTCGCCTGGGTGGAGTACGCCGGACTGCCCGACTCGCCCTACTACGACCTCGCTCAGCGCTACACCGACGGCAAGCCCTCCGCACTGCTGTCCTTCGGGGTCAAGGGCGGGTTCGACGCCGGTGTGCGGTTCCTCGACTCGCTCCAGCTGTTCACCCGCCTGGTCAACATCGGCGACACCCGGTCCCTGGCCGTCCATCCCGCGTCGACCACCCATCGGCAGCTCACCGAACAGGAGCAGACCACCGCAGGGGTCACCCCAGACATGGTGCGCCTGTGCGTCGGCATCGAGCACGAGGAGGACATCCTCGCCGATCTCGACCAGGCCCTGGCGGCCACGGGCTGACCGGCGCCGCCCGACGAGGACCGGGCAGCTCGACAGCCCCGGACACACGACGACCCCGCTCGGTGAGCGGGGTCGGAGGTGCGCCAGCGTCGTTGCGACAGGGGGTGCGATGCTGCTCGGACAGGACCCGTTCCCCGTCGCCCTTGGTGGCGGCGGGGCCGGTCGCCCGTCCCCGCCGGTCGACCCTTGGTGGCCGGACCGGCGGTGCAGGGCATCACACGGCTTGTGAGCGGGAGAGCGCGTCCGTTCACGGAACCCGTGAACCAACGCGGCTCGAGTGGAGCTGCCGGGAGTCGAACCCGGGTCCCGCGGTCCCGAAGCTCGGGGCTCTACGTGCGTAGGTTCCGGATCATCTCGGGCGCGGTGCTCCGGAGCCAGACAGCCTCCGCGCCCACACCACCGTGAGGTGTTCCTCGCCGGCCCGGTGGTCAGTGCCGTCGAGGTGGAGCCTCGTCATGTCGATCCGACCCTCCTACGAGGCGTCAGAGGCGGATCGTCGCGGTCTTATGCCGCGAGGGCCAGGTCATTGTCCTTGGCACTTGTGGTTTCCCGCGTGGGATTAACGAGGTCGCGCGAGCACCCTCGGCACGCTCCCCTGGCAACGGCCTGACCACGGTCGAAACCGAGTCAGCCCCAGGTGGTGCGCAACGACGCTGTGCAGTTCTCAAGGAGGCGGTGCACCAGATGCACCATCGAACGACGAGTGTAGCGAGCAACTCACCGTCCGCTACCTCGGGTATCGACCGATCTGCGTCACCGCTTGAGCGGCACCACGTCATCCGCCCGCTTCGTAGCGCTCGGCCTCGTCGAGGGTCTCGAGGATCCGGGTCGCGAGGGCACGGGCCGACTCCCGGGTCAGCTCCACCCCCACCCGCGCGCCCGGGCCGGTGGCCTCGTTGACGAAGTCGAGGCTCAGCGCGTGGTCGAGGGGTGCGTGGACCGGATGGTCGTACCCGACGTAGATCTGGTCCAGGGAGAACCAGCCGGTCGGTCCCTTCGCGCTCCCCGATGCGGGGCACTTGCCGGCGATCGTCGTGCACATCTGCGCGTCCCTTCGCGGTGGTGCGGTTCGGCCGTCACCCGATCGTGCGGGCGAGGAAGTCCCAGACCTTCTCCCACCCGTCGACGGCGGCCCCGGCGCGGTACGCCGACGGGCGGTCGTAGTAGAAGAAGCCGTGGCCCGCGCCGTCGTAGCGGTGGAACTCGTAGGGCTTGCCGTGGTCGACGAGGGCGGCCTCCAGCACGTCGACGTCGGCCGGGCTCGGGCTGCCGTCGTCGTTGCCGAACAGGCCCAGCACCGGCGCCGGCAGGTCGGCGGTGTACTCGACCGGGGCGACCGGCTGCTTGTCCGTGTGATCGTCGGTGACGATCCGCCCGCCCCAGCAGTCGATCACCGCATCGACGTTCCCGATCCGGCAGGCGGCGAGGTAGGCGTGTCGGGCGCCGGAACAGGTCCCGAACACCGCCACCTTGCCGGAGGAGGTCGGCAGCGCGCGCAGCAGATCGAGGCACCCCTGGGCGTCGCCGACGACCTGGTCGTCAGGCACGCCGCCCTCGGCCCGGACCCGAGCGGCGACGTCGTCGGGGTCGCCGTGCCCCTCGCGGCAGTACAGGTCGGGGGAGATCGCGAGGTAGCCGTGGTGGGCGAACCGGCGGGTCGTCTCGCGGTAGAACTCGTCCCAGCCGGGCAGGTGGTGGAACAGCAGCACCCCCGGGTACGGGCCGGACCCGGTCGGACGGGCGAGGTAGGCGTGGATCAGGTCGCCACCGTGCCCGGTGACCACCGTCGTCTCGGCGATCATGCCCTCGTAGCCGTCCGTCGTCGCCACGTCGTGCCCTCCCTCGTCCGGCCGCTCGGCACCGTAGTCCGCCACCTCGGTGCGCGTGAGGGTGGGGACGGTCTACCGGCGGCGCTGCTTCATCGCCCGTTCGATCTCGCGCTTGGCGTCGCGCTCCTTGGCGGTCTGGCGCTTGTCGGCGACGTTCTTCCCACGCCCCAGGGCGAACTCGAGCTTGGCGCGGCCGTGCCGGAAGTACAGGCGGGTCGGCACCAGCGTCATGCCCTTGGCGCTGACGGCCCGGGCGATCTGGTCGAGTTCACGGCGGTGGAGGAGCAGCTTGCGTGGGCGCACCGGATCGTGGTTGTTGCGGTTGCCGAAGGCGTACTCGGGGATGTGGGCCTGCATCAACCAGGCCTCGCCGTGCTCGTCGATCTTCACCCACGCCTCGGCGAGCGAGCCCTTGCCGTCGCGCAGCGACTTCACCTCGGTGCCCTGGAGCACGAGGCCGGCCTCGAAGGTGTCCTCGAGGTGGTAGTCGAATCGGGCGCGACGGTTGCTGACGATCAGCTTGGTCCCGTCACCGCCCGTGGAACGCTTGGCTGCCATAGCTCACCAGCGTACCGACCGGCCTCCCCCGGCTCGGACGCCGCTGCGCCGGCACGCGGCTAGCAGGCGATGTAGCCGCAGGGGTTCTTGCGCTCCCCACCGTCGTAGAGCTCGAAGTGCAGGTGCGGGCCGTAGGAGCGGCCGGAGTTGCCGACCGCGCCGACCACCTGTCCGGCATCGACGACCTGCCCGGCGCCCACCGCCACCGTCGACAGGTGCGCGTACACGGTGGCGAACCCGTCGGCGTGGGCGACCACGACGTAGTTGCCGAACCCGCCGCCGCAGGTCCACGAGTTGGTCGGGTGACAGCTCGCCACGAGGGTGACGACCGTGCCGGCCCGCGTCGCGCCGACCGGGGTCCCGACGTCACCGCGCAGGTCCACCCCCCAGTGGTACCCACCGAGCGACGGGCGCGGCCCGAAGGGCGAGGTCACCGCACCGGGGACCGGCCGGATCCAACCGCCGGCGCTCGCCGGGGGCTCCGGATCCCCGCAGGCCTCGCGGATCGCTTCCTCGTCCTCGGACCCGCGCGCCGCCTCGCAGGCCTCGCTGGCTTCGCGTTCGCGCTGCTCGGCCTCGCGCCGGGCCCGCTCCTCGGCCTGCTGGCGGGCGATCGCCTCGAGCTGCGCCTGGATCCGCGCCGACTCCGCCTCGAGCCCGGCGAGGTGACCCTCGGCAGCCTCGCGGTCGTCGCGCAGGGCGAGGAACAGC
>SKNO01000170.1 GCA_007120465.1 Nitriliruptoraceae bacterium | reverse complement strand
CGGCCCGAGGCTGGCGGGCTGCCGCAGCGGCAGCCGCAGCACGAGCGCACCCGGCTCGGCGCTGCCGCCGCGGCCGGCACGGGCCCGTAGCTGCGACGGGGTGCTCGCGAACACCTCGCGGACCGTGGCGTTGAACTGGCGCACGCTCCCGAACCCCGCGGCGAAGGCCACCTCGGCGAACCCGAGTTCGCTGGTCTCGATCAGCAGTCGGGCGGTCTGGGCCCGCTGGGCACGGGCGAGCGCGAGCGGCCCAGCCCCCACGGCCGCGGTCAGCTCCCGGTGGACGTGCCGTGCCGAGTAGCCGAGGCGGCGAGCGAGCCCCGCGACACCCTCCCGGTCGACCACCCCGTCGACGATCGCCCGCATCGCCCGACCGGCGAGGTCGGCCCGCAGGTCCCACGCGGGGGATCCGGGAGCGGCGTCGGGACGGCAGCGCTTGCACGCCCGGAACCCGGCGGCCTGGGCCGACGCCGCGGTGGCGTGGAACCGCACGTTGCGCCGGTCCGCGGTCAGTGCCGGACAGCTCGGTCGGCAGTAGATGCCGGTGGTCGTGACCGCCACGAAGAACCAGCCGTCGAAGCGTGGATCGCGCGCCCGCAGGGCGGCGTAGCAGCGGTCGGGGTCGTCGATCATGGCCGGAGCCTGCCACCTCGAGGTCGTCGCTGCTCGCGGGTATCGGACGTCGCGTAGGTTTCCCGCCACCGACGGCGAGGTGGCAGGTGGAGCACATCGATGCGGCCGGGGTCCGCGCAGGGGTGTCGATGGTGACGGCGATCGACGCGCTGGAGACCGCGATCGGCGCCCACGGGTTCGCCGACACGCCGCAGCGGCTGCACCTGCGCGACGGCGCGCAGGACCTGCTGGTGATGCCGGCGATGCACGACGGGTGGGCCGGGGTGAAGTTCGTGTCGCTCGACCGGGACAACCCGGGCCGGGGTCTGCCGTACGTGAACGGGGTGTACACGCTGCTCGGCCCGCCGGGGCTGCAACCACGCGTCACGATCGACGGGCCGGCGCTCACCGCGCTGCGCACCGCGGCGGTCTCCGGCCTGGCCACCCGGTACCTGGCCCGTCCGGACGCGTCCCGGCTGGTGGTCCTCGGCACCGGGGTGCAGGGCCGCGCTCACGTCGAGGCGATGGCCGCCGTCCGGCCGCTCACCGAGGTGGTCGTAATCGGACGGCGGCGCGAGGCGGCCGACGCCATGGCCACCGAGGTCGCCGGCACCACGACCGCGGCGGTACGGGCGGGCACCCCGGAGGACGTCGCGACGGCCGACCTCGTCTGCGTCTGCACCTCCAGCCGGACGCCGGTGTTCGACGGCGGGCGGCTGCCCGACGGCGTGCACGTCAACGCCGTCGGCTCCTTCCGCCCCGACATCCAGGAGCTCGACGCCCGGACGGTGCTCGACAGCCGCGTCGTCGTGGAGGTGCGCGAGGCGGCCCTGACCGAGAAGGGCGACCTGCTGCGCGCGGAGGCGGAGGCCGGCTGGGACCGCACCACGATCGTCGCCGACCTCGCCGAGCTGCTCCACGATCCCCAACGTGGGCGGACCACCCCGGCGGATCGGACCCTGTTCGCCTCGGTCGGGCACGCCTTCGAGGACCTCGTGGTGGCCCGCGCGCTGGCGGAGGCGGCGCGGTGACCGGCTCGCGGGACCGAACCGTGCGTCGTGCCAGCGCCCGTTGGGCGTGGGGTGACCTCCGACGTCTATACTCCGCCGGTCGCTGAGCGGGAGGTCAGGCGACCATCGTCCGAGCCCTTGATCCCGAGGAGACCGTGTGGCTGCTGTGACGAGGCTCAGCCTGCTCGTCCTGCTCCTGGTCGGCGCACTGGTCGCCCCGGCGTTCGCCCAGGACGGCGAACGCATCCGCGGGCAGCTCACCGCCGAGGGTGAGGGCGTCCCCGACGTGACGATCACCGTGTCGCTCGACGGGGAACCGGTCGGCACCGGGGTCTCCGACGCCGAGGGCGAGTGGTTCGTCGACCTGCCCGGACCAGCCACCTACGAGGTCACGATCGACGTCGACACCCTCCCCGAGGGCGTGCAACTGCGCAACCCGGACCGCACCACGCTCGAGATCCGGGTCGGGGAGGGGGCCACCGCCACCGCGTTGTTCGCCCTCGGCGAACGCGAGGAGGTCGGCCCGATCCTGCTCCAGCGGATCGCGCAGAACACCGTCAACGGGCTGAAGTTCGGCCTGATCATCGGGATGACCGCGATCGGGTTGTCGCTGATCTTCGGGACCACCGGCCTGATCAACTTCGCCCACGGCGACATGGTCAGCATGGGGGCGTTCATCGCGTTCTTCTTCAACGCGGTGCTCGGCCTGCACCTGATCCTCTCCGCGCTGATCGCCGTCATCGTGGGCGCCGTGATCGCCGGGGCGATCGATCGGGGCATCTGGCACCCCCTGCGACGACGCAGGGTCGGGCTGATCTCGATGCTGGTGGTCTCCATCGGTCTCGCCTTCGTGATCCGCCACGTGATCCTGTTCTACTTCGGTGGGTCGCGCCGGCCCTACCGCGACTACACCCTGCAGACCGGGATCGAGCTGGGACCGATCCGGCTGCAACCCGTCGAGATGTGGGTCATGGGCCTGTCGGTCGTGATCCTGATCGCGGTCGCGCTGATGCTGACCCGGACCAAGCTCGGCAAGGGCATGCGGGCGGTGGCCGACAACCGCGACCTCGCCGAGTCCTCCGGTATCAACGTCGAGCGCGTCGTCCTGTCGGTGTGGATCCTCGGCGGTGGGCTCGCCACGATCGGCGGGATCTTCCTCGGCATGATCGAGAGCGTCGACTACCTGATGGGCTTCCGCCTGCTGCTGCTGATGTTCGCCGGCGTGATCCTCGGCGGGCTCGGGACCGCCTACGGCGCGATGCTCGGCAGCCTGCTCGTCGGCCTGGTCAGCGAACTGTCGACGGTCTGGTTCTCCAGCCAGGTCAAGTACGTGTGGGCGCTCGCGGTGCTGATCATCATCCTGCTCGTCCGTCCGCAGGGCCTGCTCGGCCAGAAGGAGCGGATCGGATGAGGGGCGCGGCGATGATCAGCACCGTGCGGAGGACCGCCTGATGGGGACGGTCATCTTCTTCGACGCGCTGCGTACCGCGATCGGGCCGACCGCGGCCGCGTACGCGCTGCTGGCCGTCGGTCTCAACATGCACTTCGGCTACACCGGGCTGCTGAACTTCGGCCAGGTCGGGTTCATGCTGGTCGGCGCCTACGGCGTGGCGATCACCGTGGCCACCTTCGGGGGTCCGCTGTGGCTCGGTGTCCTGGTCGGGATCGCCGGTGCCGTGGTCCTCGCCCTGATCCTCGGGATCCCGACGCTGCGCCTGCGGGCCGACTACCTCGCCATCACCACGATCGCCGCGGCCGAGATCCTGCGGTTCATCACCCGGACCTCCGGCAGCGAACCGGTCACGGGCGGGGTGTTCGGGCTGCGGCAGTTCGCCGGCGGCTTCTACGCCTTGAACCCGATCCCACCGGGCAGCTACCTCGGGCCGCTCAGCATCAGCCACGGCCGGCTGTGGACGATGATCGTCGGGTGGGGGCTCGTCGCGGTGTTCACCCTGCTGCTGTGGGCGCTCATGCGTAGCCCCTGGGGACGCATCATCCGGTCGATCCGGGAGGACGAGGACGCCGCCCGCAGCCTCGGCAAGAACGTGTTCTACTACAAGATGCAGAGCCTGGTGCTCGGCGGGGTGATCGGTGCGGTCGGCGGCGCGGTGTTCGCCGTGTCCCTGCAGACCGTGCAGCCCGACACCTTCCTCCCCCAGGTGACCTTCTTCGCCTTCGCGATCCTGATCCTGGGCGGCACCGCCACGTGGATCGGGCCGATCATCGGGGCCCTGATCTTCTGGTTCGTCATCGCCGGGATGCAGAGCGCCCTGCGCCGGCTCTCCGACGCCGGCCAGCTCCCCGAGTTCTTCGGGTCCCAGGCGGTCGGGGCGACGACCTTGACGTTCGTCGGCCTGCTGCTGATGCTCCTGATGATCTTCCGGCCCCAGGGCATGTTCGGCAACAAGCGGGAGATGCAGCTCGATGTCAAGTGACGCCCCCGCCGCCACCGACCCCCTCGAGGGGATCGCGCCGGAGCCCGGCGTCGCCAAGCCCGACCCGATCCTCACGATCGACGGGGTGAAGCGGTCCTTCGGCGGGATCACCGCCGTCAACGTCGACCACCTCGAGATCCAACGCGGCATCATCACCGGCCTGATCGGCCCCAACGGGGCGGGCAAGACCACGCTGTTCAACCTCATGACCGGGTTCGACACCCCGGACACCGGCACCTGGCGCTTCAACGGCGCCCCGCTGTCGGGCGTCCCGGCCCACCTCGTCGCGCGCCGCGGGATGGTGCGCACCTTCCAGCTCACCAAGGCCTTGAGCCGCATGACGGTGATGGAGAACATGCAGCTCGGCGCCACCGGGCAGCTCGGCGAACGGTTCCTCCCCTCCCTGATCCCCGGGCTGTGGCGCCGACAGGAACGTGAGATCACCGCCCGGGCCGACGAGCTGCTCGCCCGGTTCAAGCTCGACCACATGCGCGACGAGTACGCGGGGACGCTGTCGGGCGGACAGCGCAAGCTGCTGGAGATGGCCCGCGCGCTGATGGTGGAGCCCGAGCTCGTGATGCTCGACGAGCCCATGGCCGGGGTGAACCCCGCGCTGACCCAGTCGCTGCTGGGGCACATCAAGGGGCTGCGGGACGACGAGAGCCGGACCGTGGTGTTCGTCGAGCACGACATGGACGTCGTGTTCGACATCTCCGACTGGGTGGTGTGCATGGCCGAGGGGGCGATCATCGCCGAGGGGCCGCCGAGCTCGATCGGGCAGAACGCCGCCGTGATCGAGGCCTACCTCGGGGCGACCCACGGCCAGGCACCAGCACGTCGCAGGAAGCAGGCGGGAGGGACCGACCAGTGAGCGACACCACCGACACCGCACCTGCCTCCCGGCCCGCGGAGGAGCCCGTCCTCATCGCCGAGAACCTCATCGCCGGGTACGTCCCCGACGTGAACATCCTGAACGGCTGCAGCCTCACCCTCTACGACGGTGAGCTCGTCGGCATCATCGGCCCGAACGGCGCCGGCAAGTCGACCCTGATCAAAGCGATGTTCGGCCTGGTCAGCATCTCCGAGGGCCAGGTGCGCCTGCGCGGCAAGGACATCACCAACCTCGAGGGCCACGAACTGGTGTCCCTCGGCGTCGGCTACGTCCCACAGGTCCGCAACATCTTCCCCAGCCTCACGATCGAGGAGAACCTCGAGATGGGGCTGTACCTGCGGCCATCGCGGTGGAAGGAGCGCTACGCCTTCGTCGCGGACCTGTTCCCGCTGCTCAAGGACCGTGCGAAGCAGCGTGCCGGTTCCCTGTCGGGTGGTGAGCGCCAGATGGTCGCGATGGGGCGCGCGCTGATGATGGACCCCGAGGTGCTGTTCCTCGACGAGCCCTCTGCGGGTCTGTCCCCCGCGAACCAGGACGAGGTGTTCCGGCGCATCGCCGAGATCAACGACGCGGGGATCTCGATCGTGATGGTCGAGCAGAACGCGCGGATCTGCCTGCAGATCTCCGATCGGGGCTACGTGCTCGACCAGGGCCGCAACGCCTACACCGGCACCGGTGAGGACCTGCTCAACGACCCGAAGGTGATCGAGCTGTACCTCGGCACCCTCGCCAAGGCGATGTAGGCGCGGGGATCCGTTCCGTCGCGGCCAGGCACACCGCCGCGCCGACCGCCGGTGACGACACGATGACGGGCCCGGGAGTCACCTCCCGGGCCCGTCATCGTGCGTGGTGGTGCGGGACTAGTCGACGGTCCCGGTCACCGTGTCGACGGTCGTGAACTCGCCGTCGATCCACTCGCTGACATCGTAGGTGCCGCGCGACGGCTCACCGTTCTCGGTGAACTCGAGCGCGTCACCCGCGGCGCTCTGGTAGGCGATCGACTCACCGGCGTCGAGCAACTCCTTGCACTCGACGAAGGTGCCGCAGGCGTTGTCGCCGTTGGTGACCGCGATCATCTGGCTCTGGATGTCGGCGGACGCCGTCGAGCCGGCCGCCTCGGCCGCCAGCGCGATGATGTTCACGCAGTCGTAGGACTGCGCGGCGAACAGCCGGTCCTCGAGGTCCGGACGGAACTCGGTCAGCTTCGCGTCGAAGTCCGCGGTGGACTGGGTCGACGGCGCGGTGAAGGTCATCCCGTCGAGCACGTTCGGGTCACCGGGGTCGACCTCCGCGGCGAAGGCGG
The DNA here is from genome assembly GCA_007120465.1 of Nitriliruptoraceae bacterium. GTDB lineage: Bacteria > Actinomycetota > Nitriliruptoria > Nitriliruptorales > Nitriliruptoraceae > CSSed11-175R1. The sequence goes on along the minus strand of SKNO01000170.1, from coordinate 15,503 downwards.
AACCAGCGATGCCGTCCGCACCGTACATGTCGGTGGTGTCGACACCCGCCGCCAGCAGGCCCTGGACGATCGCCGCACCTTCGGCGAAGGCGATCACCACGTACGCGTCGGCGTTGGAGTTGACCATGGCCTCGACGACCGAGTCGAACGTCGCGGCCTCCGGGTCGTAGGTGTCGGCGTAGACGACCTCGCCGCCCTGCGCCTCGAAGGCACCGACGGTGGCGTCGAGCAGGCCCTGCCCGTAGTCGTCGGCACGTGCCGCGACTGCGACGGTGGCGTTGGCGTCACCGATCACCCGCTCCGCGAGCACCGGGCCCTGCAGGGCGTCGGTCGGCGCGGTGCGGAAGTAGAACCCGCCGTCGGGGTAGTCGGTCAGGCCCGGCCCGGTGTTGGACGGCGAGCACTGCACGACGCCGGCACCGGTGACCTGGTCGATGATGGCGAGCGTCATACCGGTCGCGGCGGCGCCGACGATGGCGTCGACCCCGGAGGCCAGCAGACGGCTCGCGGTCTCGGCGGCGATACCGGTGTCCCCGGCCTCGTCACCGCTCAGCAGGTTGATCGGGTTGCCGAGCACGCCGCCCGCGTCGTTGATCTCCTCGACAGCGAGTTCGACGCCGGAGATCATCGGGGGTCCGAGGAACGCGAGCTGTCCCGTCTCCGGGAGGATGTAGCCGAGGTCGAGGGCGTCGGGGTCGCCAGCTTCGGGCTCCTCCGCCGGGTCCTCTGCGGGCTCCTCCGGCTCGTCCGCCGGGTCCTCGGCGGGCGCCTCGGGCTCCGCTGGGGGCGCTTCCTCGGCCTCGCCGCAGGCGGCGATGGCCAGCGCCAGGACGGCGAGGAGGGCCGCAGCCTTCCTACCGGTTCTCATCCTCATGTGAAGCACTCTCCTTGGTTGTCGTCTGGCCCGCACGGGGGTGAACGGGCCCGAACGTCTCTCCACCTGGCACCTCGGACCGGACGCGAACCGGCCGGGTGACCGCCGGAGGATACCCGGGGGGTGGCATCCGCCTGGAACCCGACACGATGCGCCGGTCGAGCCTGCCTGGAACCTTTCCCGTACGATCCTGCGCTCCCGATGGGCGGTCGCATCCGGCTCCGACGCGGTGCGGCGAGCACCACCTGCGTCGAGCGCCGTACCTCGGCCTCCCACCGGGGGATGGATCGCACGACCGGGCCGGGCGACCCATCCCACGACCATGCTAGTAGATCGCCGTCGCGGACGGTACCTCGCACGGGCCCCGCACGCTCGCGCCCGCCGTGCCCCGCAGCTCGGGCGCGATCGGGCACCCCGGACCGCCCGGACGCTCAGTACCCGAGCCGCCCCAGCTGCTTGGGGTCGCGCTGCCACTCCTTCGCGACGCGCACGTGGGTGCGGAGGAACACCTTGGCACCCAGCAGCGCCTCCATCTCGCGGCGGGCGTCGCTCGCCGCCGCCTTCAGGGTCTCGCCCTTCCGGCCGATCACGATGCCCTTCTGCGAGTCCCGCTCGACGTGGATCACCGCGTCGACGTGCACGAGGTCCTCCCGGTCCTCGTCGGGCCGGACCTCGTCCACGGTCACCGCGATCGAGTGGGGGAGCTCATCGAAGGTGCGAGCGATCAGCTGCTCGCGCAGGATCTCGGCGGCCAGCTGCCGTTCGGGCTGGTCCGACACCTGATCCGGCGGGAGCAGGCGGGGGGACTCGGGCAGGTGGCCGACGAGCACGTCCACGAGCCGGTCGACGTTGTCGCCGGTCTCCGCCGAGACCGGGACGATGTCCGCGAAGCTGCGCCCCTCCCCGAGCAACCGGGACAGCCGGTCGAGCTCGGGCAGCATCCGGGTCCGGTCGCCGACCAGGTCGGCCTTGTTCGCGACGGCCACCACCGGCGTGTCGACCCCCGCGAGCTCGCCCGCCAGGAACGTGTCGCCGCGCCCCACCCCTGCGGCGACGTCCACGATGAACACGATCAGATCGACGCTCGCCCACGTGTCGCGGACGAGGTCGTTGAGCCGCCTGGCGAGCAGGGTGCGCGGCTTCGCCAACCCGGGCGTGTCGAGGAACACGAGCTGTGCGTCGGGCCGGGTCAGCACCCCCCGGATCGTGTTGCGGGTGGTGCCGGGCACGTCGGTCACGATCGCGACCTTCTCCCCCACGATGCGGTTGAGCAGGGTGGACTTGCCGACGTTCGGGCGACCCGACAGCGCGATCAGCCCCGCCCGGTGCCCCTCGGGAACCGGCTCGTGCAGCCCGGCGAGGATCGCCTCGAGATCCAACTCGCCATCGGTCATCGTCCCGGCCGTCCGCTCACGTCCCCCGCCCCTGCGCGAGGCGCTTGGGCCCGAAGCCGTGGGGCAGGAGCTCGCCGATGCCTGCGACCAGCGGCTGGCCGCCGTCCCCCGACGCGTAGACCACCGCCTGCGGCCCGAACTCGAAGATCGTCTGTCGGCACGCCCCACACGGGGTGCAGGGCTCGCGACCGTCCCCGACGACGGCGACGGCGACGATCTCGCTGCGCACCCCGGCGGACACCATGCTCGTGATCGCACTCTGTTCCGCGCAGCTGGTCAGCCGGTACGAGGCGTTCTCGACGTTGACCCCCTCGAACCGATGGCCGTCCGCGGTCGCGATCACCGCACCGACCCGGAACCCCGAGTACGGGGCGTACGCACGCTCGCGCAGCTCGCGTGCGCGGCGGAGCAGCTCCACCTCGTCGATGCCCTGGGGTTCCTCCGGCCGATCCGGTCTCATCACGGGATCCCTCCCTCCGGGACGCGACCACCGGGCGTCACCGTCGTGCCGCCGATGCGTCACCGTCGCGTCGCCGTCGTCGGCAGCGTAACCCGCGGTCCCGACGCCGAGGTGGCGGGTCAAGGTGCACGCATCGACGGGTCGTCGGACCCCGACTCGGTGCCGATCCGCGACGCAGGCTCCTCCTCCGGTCGGGACACCTCGATCCGCACCTTGCCCACCCGGCGTCCCTGGACGTGCTCCACGGTGATCGAGAAGCCGTCGAGCTCCAGGGACTCCCCCACCACCGGCACCCGTCCGAGCGTTCCGAACACCAGACCGCCGACGGTGTCCCAGCCCTCCTCGGGCAGCTCGGCCCCGAGGATCTCGTTGAGGTCGTCGACCCCCAACCGGGCATCGACGCGGAGCGACCCGTCCTCCAGCGGCTCGACCAGCGGCTCCTCCTGGTCGTGCTCGTCGACGATCTCGCCGACGATCTCCTCGAGGATGTCCTCGATCGTGACCAGTCCGACGATCTCGCCGTACTCGTCGACGACGATCGCGAGGTGGACCGCGGCGGCCTGCAGGTCGCGCAGGAGCTCATCCACCCGCTTGGTCTCGGGCACGTAGGTGGGGGTCCGGAGCAGGTCCCCCCAGCCCCCCTCGCGCGCACCGGTCGCGACCCGGCCGAACAGGTCCTTGGTGTAGACCACCCCGACGAGCACGTCGGGATCGTCGACGTCGTGGACGGGCACGCGGGAGAACCCCCGGTCGAGCACGATCGCGATGACCTCGTCCAGGGAGGCGTCCTCGGGCACCGTCACCATGTCCGGCCGCGGCACCATGATCTCGCGCACGAGGGTGTCCGCGAGCTCGAAGATCGAGCGGATCATCGCCCGTTCCTCGGGCTCGAGCTCGTCGTCCTGCTCCTCCTCGTCGGGGTCCAGCGCCCGGAGCTCGTCGTCGGAGGCGTGCGGGCCGGACACCTCGTGCCGGCGCGGGACGACGGCCCGGCCGAGGGCCACGATCAGCCGGGCGAGCGGCTCGACGGCCCGGGTCAGGACCCGGGTCGCGCCGGCCAGGCGCAGGCCGGTGACCTCGAGGTGGCGCAGGGCGACCGTGCGGGGCGCAGCCTCTCCGAGGACCAGGCTCGCCAGCGCGACGACGGCCACGGCGGCCACCACGCCGGCCGCGCCCTGCGACCACCGCCAGCCCAGCACCGCCGCGATCGCGGCCAGGGACGTGCGACCGACGACGGTGACCAGCAGCAGCACGTCCAGGGCGGTCGCGCGGTGCTCGAGGACCCACACCAGCGCGTGTGCCCCCGGCGCGTCCTCCTCCGCGAGCCGCAGCGCGCGGACGAGGTTGAGGCGTGACACCACGGTCTCCATCGCGGCGACGACCGCCGCGAGCAGGAGCAGCGCCGCGGCGACGGCCAGCAGCGAGAGCTCGGTGCCGTTCATGGCCCCGCGGTCACGCGGAAGGAGGCCAGGAGTTCGTCGGTGAGCCCGAACATCTCCCGCTCGCTGGCCGGGTCCGCGTGATCCATCCCGAGCAGGTGCAGGATGCCGTGGACCGTCAGGAGCTCGAGCTCCTCCTGCCCGCTGCGGCCGGAGGCGGCGGCCTGCTCGTACGCGACCTTCGGACACAGCACCACGTCCCCGAGGATCGCCGGGGCGTCGGGCGGTGTCTCCCCCGGCTCGTCGATCGGGAAGGCCAGCACGTCGGTGGGACCGGTCTTGCCGAGGTGCTCCTGGTTGAGCTCGGCGATCGTGGCCTCGTCGACGCACAGGAGCGACAGTTCCATGTCGTCGGGCACGCGGCGGGCCTCGAGCACGTAGCGGGCCAGGGCGACGAGCCGGTCCGCCGGGACCTCCAGGTCCTGCTCATCGGCGAGGAACACGCTCACCGACGCCCTCCCCGCCCCTCGTTGTCGTCGTCCTCGCGGGTGTGGGCCTCGTAGGCCTCGACGATCCGCTGGACGATGTGGTGACGCACCACATCACCCGCGTCGAGGTAGGAGAACGCGACCCCCTCGATGTCCGCGAGGATCTCACGGACCTCCCGCAACCCCGACGGCCGTCCGCTGGGCAGATCCACCTGGCTGATGTCGCCGGTGACCACGGCCTTCGAGTTGAACCCGATCCGGGTGAGGAACATCTTCATCTGCTCGGCCGTGGTGTTCTGCGCCTCGTCGAGCACGATGAACGCGTCGTTCAGGGTCCGCCCCCGCATGTAGGCGAGCGGGGCCACCTCGATCGTCCCGCGCTCCAGGTGGGCGATCAGTTCCTGGGCGTCGAGCATGTCGTGGAGCGCGTCCCACAGCGGCTTGAGGTAGGGGTCGATCTTCTCGTGCAGGGTCCCCGGCAGGAAGCCCAGGTGCTCCCCCGCCTCGACGGCCGGACGGGTCAGGATCAACCGGTTGACCTGCTTGCCCCGGAGCGCCTGCACGGCCGCACCCATCGCGAGGTAGGTCTTCCCGGTCCCCGCCGGTCCGATCCCGAAGGTGACGGTGTTGTTCCGGATCGCGTCGAGGTAGCGCTTCTGGCCGAGGGTCTTGGGCCGGATCGTGCGTCCCCGGTGGGTGATCAGCTCGTCGGAGAGCACGTCGGAGGGGCGCTCGGACTCGTCCGCGCGGATCATCCGGATCGTCTGCTCGACGACGGCCGGATCGAGGTGCTGCCCGCGCTCGAGCAGTCGCAGGAGTTCGCGGAACAGCCTGGCGACGCGATCGGTCTCCGTCGCGTCGTCGGAGCGGATCGTGATCTCGTTGCCGCGGACGTGGATCACCGCCTCGAAGGCCGCCTCGACGATCTTGAGCAGCTCGTCCTGGGTCCCGAGCAACGCCAGCATGGCGTCGCCGCCGGGGACGAGCAGCTTCACCGCCGCCGGCTCCCGCAGCTCGGACCCCGCGTGAGCGGTCGGCTGGTCGTCGGCGGGGTCGGCGGGCAGGTCGAGCTCCGTCGGGGACGATGACGTGCTGGCCACGAGGTGGCGCGGCTCCTGTGGTCGGACGTCCCCAGACTACCGGTCGCCGCGTTCCCACGGCAGGCCCATCGGGGGACCACCGTCGGGATGGGGTGACCCCGGACCCGTCGTGGCCCCCAGCAGGTTCAGCGCAGGAGGCCGGCCTCGGCGAGCCGCATCCGCAGCTGCGACGAGCCGGTCTCCAGGATCGCGGCCAGGGTGTCGAGGTCCGCACCGCGGACGGTCAGCACCCGACCGTTGTAGTCGCCACGACGCGAGCGGATCGCGTCCACGTACCGCAGCAGGACGGGTTCCTCGTCACGGCGCTGCTCGAGGGCGACCAGGTCGATCACGACCCGTTCCCGTGAGGCGGCCGGTTCCGCCGCGATGGCGGCGTCGTCGGCGCCGGGAGGCAGCAACTCGCTCACCGGGACACGGTAGAAGGCTGCGAGGCGCTGCAGGCGGGTGATGGAGATGGTGCGCTCGCCTCGCTCGTAGGCCCCGACGACGCTGGCCTTCAGTTCGCCGTCGCTGCGATCCTCGACGTCGTGGAGGGACAGGCCCTGCTGTTGGCGCACGTGCCGGAGGCGTTCGCCCAGCCACCGCGCGTGCTGGACCTCCTCGGGGGGTGCCTGCACCGCCCTCCCTTCCGTTCCGGTCCGGACGCCGCACATGGTCGTGGGCGGTGTCGCACTCACCTTACGTCCGCCCGCTCCGCCCCGTCGCGTCGTCGAGCACCACGACTGTAGTCGTGCGGGAGCGCCCGGGCGAGCAGGAAGTACGGTCCGTGACCGTGCGTCACCAACGGTGAGGTGGCGGCACCCGCACGTCTCCCGTCGCGCGGTCAGCGCCCCCAGCGGCCGACCCCGGCCGCGACGACGGCCAGCGCCGCGGCCGCCGCGTGCTCGGTGCGCAGGACCGTCGGACCCAGGCCGACGAGATGGGCGCCGGAGGTCTCCAGCGCCGTCAGCTCCGCGTCGGCCCACCCGCCCTCCGGTCCGATCGCGATGGTCACACGCTCGTCGGACGTGACCGCGCCCAGCACCGTGGGCAACGGCGGTGCGCCGGGGTGTGCGACCAGCAGGGTGCCGGCGAGCGTCGGCAGCTCGGCCGCCGGCAGCGGACCGAGGATCACCGGTCGGCGCGGACGGCGGGCCTGTTCGCAGGCGGCACGAGCCACGGCCTCCCAGCGACCGCGGGCCCGGATGGCACGGTCCCCGTTCAGGCGCGCCACGCTGCGTTGCGCGGCCACGACCGCGACGCCGTCGGCGCCGAGCTCGGTCACCTGGCGGATCACCTCGTCGGCCCGACGGCCCTTCGGCAGGGCCTGGGCCACCCACAGCTCCGGCCGGGCGACGGGGGTGGTCCGGACCTCCCCGGTGACCCGCAGCGTGGTCTCGTGGAGCTCCGCCGCAGCGTGGGTGCCGCGCCCGTCGGCCACCTCCACGGCCGCACCATCGGGCAGCCGGAGGACGCGGCGCAGGTGGTGACGCTCGTCGGTGGACAGGGGGACTGCGTCGCCGACCGCCAGCGCATCCAGGGCGGCAGCGACCTGGACGAAGGGCGTGAGGCTCACGTCGGGGTCAGCGCTGGAAGGCGTCGCGTAGCCGGGTGAACAGCCCCTGGCCGGACGAGGAGAGGGGCTCGTCCCGCAGCTCCGCCAGGCGCTCCAACAGCTCGCGCTGCGCGGTGTCCAGGTCGGTCGGAACCTCGACCCGCACGACCAGCTGCAGGTCACCGCGCCGTCCGCCTCCAGGCATCGGGACACCGGCGCGCCTGACCGTGAGGACATCGCCCGGCTGGGTCCCCGACGGCACCGGGACCTCGACCTCGTCCCCGTCGATCGTGGGCACCGCCAGGGTGCCGCCGAGGGCGGCCTGGGTCGCGGGGATCGAGATCTCCGCGTACAAGGTGCGGCCGTCGCGTTCGAACAGCTCGTGCTCCTGCACGTGCACCTCGACGAACAGGTCCCCTGCCTGGGCACCGTGCCGACCGGCCTCACCGGCACCGGCGACGCGGAGCCGGTTCCCGTCCTCGACACCGGGCGGTACCTCCACGGTCACGGTGCGGCGCTGGGTCCGTCGGCCTTCGCCACCGCAACCGGTGCAGGGATCCTCGATGCGGCGCCCCGAGCCACCGCAGGCACCGCAGGGCGCTGCGGAGGCGAGTTGCCCGAAGGCGGTCCGCACGACCCGCTGGACCTGCCCCGCGCCACCGCACTCGCGGCACCGCGAGGAGCCACCCGTCAGCGAGCCGGAGCCCCCGCAGGTCTCACACGCCGTCGCGACCTCCACCTCGACGTCACGACGGGTGCCGGCGACGACCTCCTCGAGCGTGAGCTCCACCCCGACGAGCACGTCGCGCCCGGGCGCGTCCCGACGGGTCGCGCCGGGGCGGGCTCCGCCGCCGAAGCCGGCCCCGAAGAAGGCGTCGATCACGTCACCGACGCTGCCGAACCCGGCACCGCCGAACCCGAAGGGGTCCCCGTTGCCGCGGGTGCTCGGGGTGCCGTCGTCACCGAACCGGTCGTAGCGGGCACGCCGCTGCGGATCGGACAGGACCTGGAAGGCGTGGGTGATCTGCTTGAACGCCTCCTCGTCCCCACCCGCGTCCGGATGGTGCCGGCGGGCCTGGCGCCGGTAAGCACGCTTGATCTCCTCCGGGGAGGCGTCCCGGGGGACCTCGAGCAGTTCGTACAGGTCAGACACGGTGCGTTCCATCACAGGGACGGTCCGGGCACGGAGCGAGCGCGCCCCGCGAGCGGCGTCAGTCGGACAGGTCGGTCAGGGTCGCCTGGAGCTGATCGGCCACGGCACGGACGGTAGCGACCACGCTCGCGTAGTCCATCCGCGTCGGTCCGATCACGCCCAGTGAACCGGCGGTGACCAGCCGGTAGCGCCGCGCGACCAGGGAGGCGGCCCGCAGGTCCTCGACCTCGTTCTCCTCACCGATCCGCACCGTGGTCTCGTCCTCGGCGGTGGCCTCGGACAGCAACCGCGCGAGGGTGGCGCGCTCCTCGAGGACCTGCAGGACCCGGGACAGCTGCTCGCGTTCGAAGGAGTCATCGCCCGCGAGCGACGCCTGCCCGCCGACGAAGACGTGGTGGATCGTGTCCTCGGCCATCCGCGTGGCGGTGGCGTCGGCGACGGCGGCGAGGGCCTCGCGCAGCTCGGCGGGTGCCTCGTCGGCGATCCCGCGGATCGTGTCGTGGACGTCGCCGAGCCGCCGGCCCCGGACCTGCTCGGACAGGACGCTGCGGACACGGTCGAGGTCGCTCTCGCCGACGCCGGCGGGCAGGTCGACCATGCGCTTCTCGACCCGCCCCGTGTCGGCGACCAGCAGCAACAGCCCCGACCCTGGCGCGAGGAAGACCAGTTCGATCAGCTTGAGCCGGGCCGCATCGGCGGCGGGCGCGATCACCAGCGAGACCAGCCGGGTGAGCTGGCTCAGCACGCTCGACGTGCGGGCGAGCAGGTCCTCGAGGTCCCGCGAGGAGCCGAGCAGCTCCTCGACCAGCTGACGACGAGGATCCTCGACGCCGGGGTCGGTGCGCAGCTCGTCGACGAAGCGCCGGTAGCCCTTGTCGGTGGGGATGCGCCCCGCCGAGGTGTGCGGCTGGGTGATGTAGCCGAGCTCCTCGAGGGCAGCCATCTCGTTGCGGACCGTCGCTGCGGACACGTCCAGCTTCGCAACGTCGACCACCCGCTTGGAGCCGACCGGCTCGCCGTTGGCGACGTACTCGGTCACGATCGCGCGCAGGATCGTCAGCTTGCGCTCGTCGAGCGGGTCCGCGTCGATCTCCCGCCGTGCCGCGCTCACGGGAGCGCAGGGGTCGGCGGGCTCACCGCCGTCGGCGGGGAGCGCGACCCGGAGCTCGACGGTGTCCTCGGCTGACACGCTCACCTCCCCGATCGGTCGTGGTCCCGTGGGCATCGGCACAGGGTACCGCGCTGGCACTCGACCCGGTGGTGTGCCAGACGTGCCCGGACCGCACGTGAGGGTGCCGTTGCCGCCCCCTATGGGTCGTGCTCGCGGTCGGTCCGTGCGCCAGCTCAGGATCGACGCTCTAGGGTGTGGAGGTCCACGACGAGGAGACGGACGTGACCGGTCCCGCTGACGCTCCCCCTGGCGACGACCGCGAGACCTCCGAGGTGCTGACGTCGTTGTTCGCGAACGGCCAGGCCCTGGTGACGAAGGAGTTCGAGCTCGCCAAGCTCGAACTGACGGAGGTGGTGCGCGACAAGGCGATCGCGGTCGGGCTGATGGTCGGCGCCGCCCTGTTCGGGCTGTTCCTGCTCGGCTTCATCGGCGTGACGGTCGCCGTGGCGCTCAGCATCGTGCTTCCGCCGTGGGCGGCCTGGCTGATCGTCACCGTGGCCTACCTGCTGATCGCGGTGGTGCTGGTGCTGGTGGCGGTGCAGCTCTTCAAGCGTCCCGCGTTCGCGCGGACCAAGGCCAGCATCGACGAGCTGCGTGCGTGGGCGAAGGGACAGGTGGGACGGTGAGCGATCCGATCGACGAAGCGAAGAGCGAGGTCAGCGAGGCGCTGAAGGCGCGCGGCCCGGAGCCGGCCGAGGACGCCGAGCAGGCCGCTCGCCAGGTCGAGGAGCTGCGTGGGGCGGTGACCCGTGACCTGGACGTCCTGCGCGGCCGCCTCCCGGACCCGGCCGAGGTCTCGGGCCAGGCGCGCACGGTGGGCGCCGCCGTCGGTGTCGGGCTGACCGGTGCGGGGGCACTCGTCCTGGTGCTCCGCCGCCGGGCCCGGCGGCGGGAGGAGGAGCGGCGCGTCAAGGCGCAGGCCGTCGCCCTGGCGCGCGAGCTCGCGCGGCTGGAGCTCGAACCGCAGGATCTGGCCGACGACGGGCGCAGCGGCACGGTGATGAAGGTCATCGCGCTCCTCGCCGCCATCGCCGGGGCGGTCGCCGCTGCGGTCGCCGTGCGTCAGCGCCTGCAGGGGGACGACGCGACCTGGGAGGCGTGACCGACCGCGACGCGACACCACCGGCCCTGCCGGTGGTGGTCAGCGACGAGCACCGCCACCACGACCCGCCCTACGAGCTCAACGCCGGGCAGCGGGTCGCGCCGGTGTGGGAGCGACCCGCCCGGGTGGACGCGATCCTGGAGGGTCTGCCCGACACGGACCGGGTTCCGGCCCGCACCCACGGCGACGACGCCGTGCTCGCCGTCCACGACGCCGAGATGGTCCGCTTCCTGCGCGACGGCCACGCCGCATGGCGGGCAGCCGGTGGACCGGAGGTGATGATCCCGGACACCTTCCGCTCGCCTCGATGGGCGGCGGGCGGCCGACGCACGAGCTCGGCGTTGGGCGAGGCGGGCTGGTGGTGTGTCGACACCGCCACCCCGGTGGTCGCCGGCACCTTCCGGGCGGCCCGCGCCGCCGTGGACGTGGCGCTGACCGCAGCCGACCTGGTGGTCGATGGTGCTGGCGTCGCCTACGGGCTGACGCGCCCACCCGGACACCATGCCGGACGTGACTACTTCGGCGGCTTCTGCCTGCTCAACCACGCGGCGATCGCCGCGCGGCACCTGCTCGCCGGTGGTCCCGTTGCCGTGCTGGACGTGGACGTCCACCACGGCAACGGCACCCAGGACCTGTTCTGGCGCGACGACGCCGTGCTGTACGTGTCCCTGCATGCCGACCCGGACCACGCCTTCCCGTTCTTCTCCGGCTTCGGTGACGAGGTGGGCGCGGGTCCCGGGCGCGGGACGACCCGCAACGTCCCGCTGGCTCCCGGCACCGGGGACGACGCCTACCTCGCCGCCCTCGACGCCGCGTGCGAGGAGCTCCTCGCCTTCGCTCCGGCCGCGCTGGTGGTGTCGCTCGGCCTCGACACCTCCCGCCACGACCCGATGGGACCTCTCGAGCTCACCACGGCGGGGCTCGCGGGCATCGGTCGGCGGATCGCCGCCCTCGGGGTGCCCACGGTGCTGCTACAGGAGGGCGGGTACGCCCTCGACCACCTCGGCGCCCAGGTTCGCGCGGTCCTCGACGGCGTCGGCGCCCCCCGCGGGTGAGTGGTGACGGTCGCCGCGCTCGGGCCGGCTGCGGGGCGACACCACCCGTATCCTCCGGTCGCGTCACCCCAGCGACACGCCGAGCGCCCCGCACCGACACGTCGAGGTGGTCCGTGCCCGAACGCCTGAGCCGAGCCGAGGCCCTGCAGGTCCTCGCGCTGCGTCCGTCGGCCGACCGCGAGGAGATCAAGCGGGCGTACCGGACACTGGCCCGGCAGCACCACCCCGACCGGGGCGGCGACCCGCGCACCTTCGCGGAGGTGACCAGCGCCTTCGAGCGGCTGCTCACGGACGCGACGCCGCCACCTACCCCACGGGTCGCCCGCGGTCGCCCGTCACGCTCCCCCTTCGCGCAGCCGGCACCGTCGGGCGACATCACGAGCGTGGACTGGTCCACATGCTGCCCGGAGCCCGGGCAGCGCCTCGACCGTGACGCCCTGGCGATCGCCCTGGCCCGTGGCCCGCACGTACCGGTGACCCCGGTCACCGCCACGAGCCGCGCGCCGGGCTCCCGTCTCAACGGGCTGGCCCCCCACCTCGCGGAGCACGCGACCGCCAGGCTGGCCGTTGGGCCGGGCGAGGACGACCGCGGACGGCTGGTCGTCGCGGTGCAGGTGCGGGCGTGGTCGCGGCGGGGACGCCGCGCCCTCGACCAGGCCGACCTGCTGGGCTGCTGGGCACGGGTCCGGGGGTCCTCGAGCACCCTGCTGCGCTCGCTCCTGCCCCCGAGCAACGAGGTGCGGACGACGGCGGTGGCCGCGAGCGACCGCGCTGCGGAGCTGCTCGGGTCACTCGGCTGGGAGCTCCCCGCCTGGACGCTCACCGACCACGTGTCCACCTGACGGCGAGGGCGCCGCCGGACGATGCGGCCTGCCCATGCCGGTGTCAGCCCCGTGGGATGTGCACGGCGCGCGATCAGCAGCCCGCGGGCGCGGTCAGCTCCGAGGCATCGAGCCGGTCCAGCAGGGTCTGCACCGGGACCGCGAGCCCGTACCCGCTGGCCGCGTCCAGGGCGAACACGACACCGATCACCCGTCCCTCCATGTCGAGCACCGGGCCACCGGAGTTGCCCGGCCGGATCTCCGCGTCGATCAGGATCACGTCGGCGGGTTCACCCAGCAGTTCGCCGTCGACCAGCCCGCGCACCGTCCCGGGGCTGACCGTCGACGGTCCCCCGCCGGGGTAGCCCACGGCGACGATCGGCTCACCCCGCTCGACGGGGTCGCTGCGCAGCTGCGCGTCGGGCAGGCCGCGGGCGTCGGCCAGCCGGAGGATCGCCAGGTCCGAGTCCACGGCGACACCGGTCACCTCGGCCTCGATCGTGCGGCCGTCCCACGTGTTGACCGTGACCTCGCGCGGCTCGTCGACGACGTGGCGGTTGGTGACCACGATCCCGCCCGGCAGCACGAACCCGGACCCGACCCCGAACTGCCGGCACCCCAGGGTCCGGATGCGCACGGTCACCTCCTGGGCGCGGCGCAGGAGCGACTCGGCCGCGAGCTCGGGTAGCTCCAGCTCCTCGATGACCTCGAGGTCGTCGGGCTCCTCCAGCGGTGGCGGCGGTTCGACACACCCGGACACGAGCGCCACGGCGAGCAGGACCGCGGACCAGCGACGGCCCTGCGCGAGCGCCCGTCGCGTCCCGTCGCGCCGTGGGGATGACCGGAGCGCCCTCACCCCGGGATCCGGTCCGCCGCGCTTGCGGCGGCCGCCGCGGCGGCGCGCGCGTCGTTGCAGAAGTCGGTGGTGGCGCGCGCCTGCGCGTTGAGGGGGTCGACGTCGACCGGTTCACCCTGCGCGGCGAGGTTGAAGGCCTCCACCGACGCCGCGTGGAGGTCGAACAGCCGGGTCACGCAGGCGTCCAGCGCCGTGACCGCGTCCGCGATCTGGGTGGACACGTCGGCGAGCACGTCCCGTTCGACGCGGATCGTCGTCGCGGTGTCCTCGGCCTGCGCCTTCTCGTCCGCGAGCTCCCGGAGCCGCTCCTCGAGCTGCTCGACGTCCTGCTCGGAGCCGGTCAAGAGCCCCGCGAGCTCCTCGATCTGTCGTTGCAGCGCCTCACCGCGGCCCAGCGCGTCGTCACGCTGGTCCTCGATCGCCTCGGCACGTTCACGCCACTGCTCGGCACTGCTCCGCTGGTCCCACGCGACCGCGCCGGCGGTCGCGGTGGTGGCCAGGAGGGCCACGATCGCCAGCACCCACGGCCAACGGCGGGGTGCGGGCGGCGAGGTCCCCGGTTCGGGCGCCGGCGGCGCGCCCTCCGGTGGGGCGGTCCCCGGCGGCGGCGAGCTCACACGGGGCCAGGTCGGCGATCCGTCCATGCGTTCCTCCGGCCGCGGCCACCGGTCCCCACGACCGGTGCTCGCGACCCTGCCATCAGGGTGCCACGTCCCCCGCGGACCGTGCGCCGCGGCGTCGGTGCCGCCACGCTCCCACCACGGCCATCACCGACCCCACCGAGGGCCATCGAACGCCGCGACGCCGAGACCCGCACCGTCGAGGGTGCTCGGTTCCGGGGCGCGTCTCAGGCAGGCTACGTCCGTCCCCACCCGCGAGGACCGACGTGGCCGCCGACGAGCTCCCGCTCTCCCCGGACCTGCTGCTGCGTCGCGCTGCCCAGGGCGATGCCGCCCGCGCCGCGGAGCTCCTGGCCTACGTCCCGGCCACGAAGCTGCTCGACGCGGTGCTGACGCAGGCCGAGCTGGCCATCGACGAGGGTCGGCCACGGCCAGCGGGCATCGACGCCATCGCGGAGCTCGATCGCGCGGCGATCGAGGTGATGGACCTGCCGCAGGGAGCCGACCTGGATCTGGGCCTCGACACCCCACCGCAGGAGCGCGGCCTCGACGCCTTCGGAGACGGCGACCTCGATGGCCGCCACGGGGACGAGGGCCTCGCGCTGGTGTCCTCGCCGGTGCTGATCGGCTGGGAGCTCACCACCGTCGAGCCGGGCGAGCTCACCGCCGCGACCGTCACCCTCCCGGTCCGCCCGTGGCAGCTCGCCCTGGTGGCCTTCGTCGACCGGATCGACGCGAACGGGACGGTGACCCGCACGGTGGTCGCGGCGGCGGCGGACGGCCGGCTGATCGGCGCCGATCTGCGCTTCCGCGGCGACGACGACGCCGACGTGCTGGGCGCGACCGTGACCCGCGATCCCACCGACCTCGGCGCCGAGGCCGAGCTGGCCACGGAGCTGCGCGCCGCGCTCCAGGCCGCGGCCCGCGGCGCCTGAGCCGACCGGCGGATCGGCGCGGACACGCGCCTCGCCCACGCACGGGTTGGGGAGGACGCGCGCCGCCTGCCAGACTGTCGCGTCGCTGCTCCCCTCCCACCCCGAGGTCCTGCCCCGTGCGTGTCCGTGCCCGTTTCCGTCCCCACCCGCGGGGGTTCGGCTTCCTCCACCTCGTCGCCCCCGACGGCCTGACCCCCCGCGAGGCGACGGTCGACCGACCCGACCGCCCCGCCGTCACCGGGGACCGGGCCTTCGTCCCGCCGCCGTTGGCGAAGGGGCTGGTGGCCGACGACCTCGTCGAGGCCGAGGTGGAGGCCGACGACAAGGGGATCAACGCCTCGTCGGTGGTGGTCCTGGCCCGGCCGCGGCGCATGCTGGTCGGCACCGTCGTCCACGGTCCGGGCCGCCCGGTGCTCGAGCCCGATCCCGGGCTTGCGACCGGATGGATCCGCCTCGACCCGAACGTCGAGCAGCAGGTGGCGACGGCGTTCGGCCGCGTGATCGTGGTGCTGCGTGCCGAGGACGAGGCGGGCGCACCCCTCGCCCGGGCGCTGGTCGCGG
>SKNO01000084.1 GCA_007120465.1 Nitriliruptoraceae bacterium | reverse complement strand
CTCGCGGCGGGACTCGCTCACGGACACCTCCGAGGATGCGGACCGGACCCAGCGTAACCCTGGCCGGCGGGGCGCCCGAACCCGGCACGGGGACGTCGAGGTGGTGCCGCGTTCGCGGGGACGCGCGCGACGGGGCGGCAGCGATGACTGGCCATGGACGCGTGACCGTGGCACCCTTCCGCACCGTGTGTCGGACCGGGACGCCGAGCGGACCGGCGTTCGTCCCCGGCATACCGCCGGTCGCCGGCATACCGCCGGCCCCTCCCACCCGACGACGTCGGAGGTCGCGCGCGTGCGCACCCGCCCGTTGCAGCTCGCGGTGGTCCTCATCGCGGTGGCGCTGCTCGCGCCCGAGCTGGCGCTCCCCGCCGACGCGCAGACCCTCGACGACCTCGACGACGCCGAGCGGGTCGTCGACGCGCTCGAGCAGCAGCTCGACGACGCGACGGCCGCGTACGAGGAGGTCTGGGCACGGATCGAGCAGGCCCAGGTCGAGCTCGACGAGCTGCGCCAGCAGGAGCGTGCGCACGAACGCGAGGCAGCTCACGCCCAGCGCATGATCGGGCAGCAGGTCCGCAGCGCCTTCAAGCAGGGGGCGGGCGCCACCTACGAGCTGGTGCTGGCCGCCGAAGGGCCCCAGGCGGCGGTCGAGCGGGCCGCGTTGGTCGCCGCGCTGCAGACCCGCGAGGGGATCCGGATCGAGGACGCGCTCGCCGCGATCCTCCGCCTCGACCAGACCCGTCAGCTGGTGCTCGACCGGGAGGAGAGCCTGCAGGAGCTCCAGGCCGAGCTCGAGGCGCGGGCCGAGGAGCTCCAGGAGCGCCTCCAGGCCGCCGAGGCCCGTGCGAGCCGGATCCGCTCGCTCGTGGCACGCCAGCGACGGATCGACCGGGGTCCCCAGCAGGGGATCTACGCCTGCATCTTCGACAGCGCCTACCGCTTCCGGGACACCTGGGGCGCGCCGCGCAGCGGCGGACGGCGGCACCGTGGCACCGACGTGTTCGCGCCGATGAACCACCCGGTCTACGCCTTCACCTCCGGGGTGGTCCAGCGCCACTCCCGCAGCCGGCTCGGCGGCATCGGGCTGTACCTGCGCGGCGACGACGGCAACGTGTACTACTACGCCCACCTCAACTCGATCACCTCCACCGGCGCCGTCGGCAACCGGGTGACGGCGGGGCAGCTGATCGCCCGCAACGGCTACACGGGCAACGCCTCGCCGAGCGCCCCGCACGTGCACTTCGAGCTGCACCCCGGCGGTGGGTCGGCGATCAACCCCTACCCGTGGTTGGCGGCGGCCTGCTTCTGACCCACCGTTCGGGCGCGTCCACCGCAGGCTCGCGAGGCCCGCGATGCCGCCCGCATCCCGCCGCGGCGACCGTCCGGCCATGGCACTCCAGCCAGGGTCCGGTTCGCGGTGGCGGCGCCGATACGGCATCCTGTCGCCCCGGTCGGGTCGCCACGGCGCCCGGCCGCTTCCACGCCGATCGCCAGGCCGCGCGTCGCCGGTCCGCTCGGAGCCCCGTCCCCATGCGTCGAACGCTGCTGTCCGTCCCGGCCCTCGTGGGTGTCCTCGCGATGCTCGCGTGGCCGATCACGGCGACCGCGCAGGACCTCGACGGCGCCCGTGACCGGGTGGAGACGCTCCAGACGGAGCTCGCCGACGTCACCGAGCGCTACGAGGAGCTGACCGCCGCGATCGAGCAGCTGCGCGACGAGCTCGACGGGCTCGAACGCGAGGAGCAGCGCCTGCTCGCGCTCGTCGACGACCTCGACGAGCGGCTCGCTCAGCGCGCCCGGCAGGTGTACATGCACGGGGCCGGCACCGAGCTCGAGACGCTGCTCGCCGCCGAGGGCCCCAACGTCGGCGTCGAGCGCGCCAGCTTCTTCGTCACCCTCCAGCATCGCGACGTCGCCGGCCTCGAGGACGCCGTCGCCGTGCGGACGCGGCTCGACCAGACCCGCGAGCTGATGCAGCAGCGCGAGCAACAGCTCGAGGCCCGCACCGAGGAGTTCGCCGCGCTCCGTGACGAGGTGGAGGGCAACCTCGAGGCAGCGGAGGTCCGGGTGGCCTCGCTCGAACGCATGGCGGCCCGACAGCGGACGATCGCCGCGGGTGGACAACAGGGTCGCTACGCCTGCCCCCTCGACCGGCACCTCACCCACTTCATCGACTCGTGGGGCTTCCCGCGGTCGGGCGGGCGCTCCCACCGGGGCACCGACATCATGGGCCCGATGGGCGTGCCCGTGTACGCCTTCACCGACGGGGTCATCTCGCGGCTGGGGAGCAACCGGCTGGGCGGCATCACCCTGTACCTGCGAGGCGACGACGGCAACGTCTACTACTACGCCCACCTCCGGGGCTTCGCGTCGGGGGTGCACGTCGGCCAGCGGGTCGTCGCCGGGCAGCACATCGCCTACAACGGCGACACCGGCAACGCCCGGGGCGGGCCGCCGCACGTCCACTTCGAACGACACCCCGGCGGGGGCTCGGCGGTCAACCCCTACCCGTGGCTGGCACGCGCCTGCTTCTGAGCGTGGCGCCTCGCCCGGCATCGACGGCGACGCAGGGACGCCGAGGTGGTGGGTTACGCTCGCTGGCTCGATAGCCGCCCCGCGTCGGTCGGAGCCGCCGTGAACCTCGCCCTGCCCGCCGCCGTCCTCGCCGGAGCCCTGATCGCCGTGCAGGCGACCCTGATCGGAGCCTTCGGCGCGCGCATCCACCCCTTCGTGGCGTCGACCTGGGTCCACCTCGGCGGGCTGGTGTTCGGCGGCGTGGTCGTGCTGATCTCGCCCCGGTTGGGCTTCGAGCTGGCGGCGGTGCGCCAGGCACCGTGGGGCCTGCTCGCCGGCGTGGCCGGCGTGCTGCTCGTGACGGGGGTGGCGGTGGCGATCGGCGGACTCGGGCTCGCGTCGACCCTCGCGGTGGTGACCGGTGTGCAACTGCTGCTGGGGTTCGTCCTGGAGAGCGTCGGCGTGCTCGAGCGGACCGTCGCCCTGGACCCGGTCCGGATCGGCGGCGCGGCGCTGATCGTCGCGGGCGTCTACCTCGTCGTCAGCCGCGGGCCGGTCGCCGGCTGAACGCCAGCGGCGCGCTGAACGCCGACGTCTCGGCGCAGCAAGGCGTGGGGCGGGTGTCGCGCGTTCCCCAGCACCCCGGTCCCCACCGCGGAGCGACCACACGGCTACCGTGCCGGGTGCACCGTCCGAGGAGCCACCGTGGGCCGTCACGTCCTGGTCTGGGACGCCCCCAACATCGACATGACCCTGGCGAACATCATCGATGGCAAACCGACCGCGAAGGAGCGGCCGGACATGGCCGTGCTGGGGCGCTGGCTGGTCGACCACGCCGAGCCCGGGGACGACATCGAAGCGTGCGTGTTCGTCAACGTCGCCCCCCACGTCGCCGGCCCGCTGCGTGGCTGGGTGCTGTGGCTGCTGGAGCAGGGCTTCCGGGTGTTCGCCAAGCCCAAGGACGGCGAGAGCGACGTGGACGACGACATGGTCGACCACCTCTGGCACCGCTTCGAGGAGGGCGACCTGGAGGCGGTCTACGTCGGCTCCAACGACGCGAAGGCGTTCCTCGCACCGCTGGAGGACCTGCTGGACCGCGGGGTGGCGGTGACCGTGCTCGGGTTCGCGGAGTTCGCCGGCGGGCTGTCCACCCTCGACGGGCTGCGGTTCGTGGACCTCGAGACGATCGAGGGGCTGTTCGCGGCGCCGCTGCCGCGCATCACCCTGGAGGCCCTGCCGGCCGAGGGGCGGTGGTTCGAACCGACCGGGCAGCTCGGTTTCGGCACCGTCCCGACGGACGTCGACACGTGAGCGCGGACGGGCCCGACATCCGCTCCGAGGTGGCACCCCTCGCCACCGTCCTGCTGCACCGGCCCGGGCAGGAGCTCACGCGGATCACGCCGTCCAACAAGGACGAGCTGCTGTTCGACGAGCTGCTGTGGCTCGAGCACGCGCAGCGGGAGCACGACGCCTTCGCCGAGGTGCTCCGGGCCACCGGGGTCGAGGTGCTCTACATCGAGCGGCTGCTCGCCGAGGTGGCCGCCGACCCGGACGAGGCACGCGCGCTCGTCGCCCGGCACGTCACCGACACCACCTGCGGCCCGCAGGCCGTCGGGCGGGTCCGGGAGCTGCTGCTCGCCGGCACCCCGGAGGCGCTGGTCGACCACCTGATCGCGGGCGTGACCCTCGAGGAGGTGGGCCCGCTCGACGGGCTGGTCGCCGCGGCCAGCGCGCCCACCGAGCTGGTGCTCCAGCCGCTGCCCAACCTGGTGTTCGCCCGTGACTCCTCGGCGTGGATCGGCAGCGGGGTCGTGCTCTCGCCGATGCACCACCCGGTGCGCCGGCGGGAGACCGATCTGCTCCGCACGATCTACCGCCACCATCCCCGGTTCGCCGGGTCGCCGGTGTGGTTCGGGGGAGAGGCCAGGGAGCACTACCCGGCCACCTTCGAGGGTGGCGACCTGCTGGTGGTCGGCGACCGGGGGCTCGCGATCGGGATCTCCGAGCGCACCACCCCGTCGGGGGTCGAGTCCCTCGCCACCCGCCTGTTCGACGCCGAGGTGGTCGACCGCATCCTGGCGGTCGACCTGCCCAAGGTGCGGGCGGCGATGCACCTCGACACGATCGTCACCCAGGTGGACGTCGACGCCTTCATCACCTACCCGCAGATGACCGCCTCCCTCGCGTGCTACCAGGTCATGCCGGCGGCGGGGGGCGGTGTCCACGTCACCCGGGCAGAGGGGCTGATGGCCGGGCTCGCGTGGGCCGCCGGGCTCACCCACGCCCGCGCGATCGAGCCGGTCCTCGGCTCGATCCGGGCCGAGCGCGAGCAGTGGAACGATGCCAACAACACCCTGGCGCTCGCGCCGGGGGTGGTGATCACCTACGAACGCAACGTCGCCACCAACGAGATCCTCGCCTCCGCCGGCATCAAGGTGTACACGATCCCCTCCTACGAACTGCCGCGCGGCCGGGGTGGGCCGCGGTGCATGTCGTGCCCGATCCGGCGCCGCCACGGCGCCTGATCCGCACCCACCGCGGGCCCCCGCTTGACACGCCCCCATCCGGCCACCTACCGTGAAGCAAACGATTGCACCTCCCGGGTCGATGAGCGTCGCCCTGGGTGGGCCTGGAGCGGCCCCGCGGGTGCGATCGCGTCGCTCGACGGGACGTCGGCTCACGTCGGCCGGCGACCGGAGGAGGGTGCTCACATGGTGGAGTTCGCACAGTCGGGGATCGCGGCACCCGGGATCCAGCAGGTGGACTGGGAGGATCGGGTGGACCCGGACCGCCTGCGGACCTACCGGCTGCAGCGCGCCCGGCAGGCGCTCGAGGCCAGCGAGCTCGGTGCGCTGCTGGTGTTCGAGTCCTCCAACATCCGGTACCTGACGAGCACCCACATCGGGACGTGGGCCTTCAACAAGGCGGAGCGGTGGGCGCTGCTCACCCGCGCCGGGACGCCCTGGATCTGGGACTTCGGGTCGGCGGCGAAGAAGCACCGTCTGCACGCGTCCTGGATCGACCCCAGCCAGTCCCGGGGCGGCAACGTCGGTCTGCAGGGCGCGATCGCCCCGGATGCGGGGCTGCCCGCGCACGCCGCGCAGGAGATCGCCGCGGTGCTCCGCGACGAGGGTGTCGCCGACCTGCCCGTCGGTGTGGACATCGTCGAGGTATCCGTGCTCCGCGAGCTCGAGGCCGCCGGGCTCGACATCCGCGACGGCCAGCAGGTGATGCTCGACGCCCGCGAGATCAAGAACGTCGACGAGATCCTGCTGCTCAGCCAGGCGGCGTCGATGGTCGACGGCGTGTACCAGGACATCTCCGAGGCGCTCAAACCCGGGGTGCGCGAGAACGACATCGTCGCGTTGGCCACCCGCCGCCTGATCGAGATGGGCTCCGAGCAGGTCGAGGCGATCAACTCGATCGCGGGGGAGCGGTGCAGCCCCCACCCGCACGTGTTCTCCGACCGGCTGGTCCGCCCGGGGGACCAGGCGTACTTCGACATCATCCACGCCTACAACGGCTACCGGACCTGCTACTACCGCACCTTCGCGGTCGGCCGCGCCACGCAGGCGCACCACGACGCCTACGCGAAGGCCCGCGAGTGGATCGACGCGGCGATCCAGGCGGTCAAGCCCGGGGTCGGCACCGACGAGATCGCGCGGCTGTGGCCGGAGGCGCCCGAGTTCGGGTTCGACTCCGAGATGGAGGCGTTCGGGCTGCAGTTCGGGCACGGGCTCGGGCTGGGGCTGCACGAGCGGCCGGTGATCAGCCGCCTGAACTCGCTCGAGAACCCGGTCGAGATCAAGGAGGGCATGGTGTTCGCCCTCGAGACCTACTGCCCGGCCGACGACGGGCGCTCGGCGGCCCGGATCGAGGAGGAGATCGTGGTCACCGCCGACGGTGCCGAGCTGTTGACCCTCTTCCCCGCCGAGGAGCTGTACATCACCAACCCGTACTGAGGGCGCGGCGCCGGCGACGACCCGTGGTCGCCCCACCGCCACACCACGAGGGTCGTCCCACCCGCACACGAGGAGGACCGACGTGACCACCACCGAGGTGCCGACCGACATCGACCGCGACACCCGGCTCGCGCTGTACCGGCAGGTCGTGGGCCTGCGCCGGTTCGAGGAGCGCGCGCACCGGCTGTTCATGGAGGGCCTGGTCAAGGGCACCTCCCACCTGTCCACCGGGATGGAGGCGATCGCGGCCGGTGTCGCCGAGGCGATGCGGCCCGACGACCTCACCTTCTGCACCTACCGGGGCCACGCCCACACCCTCGCCCGCGGCACCCCGATGGACGGGGTGATGGCCGAGCTGCTCGGCCGGGCCAACGGGGTGTGCGGTGGCAAGGGCGGCTCGATGCACCTGACCAGCGTCGAGCACGGCGTGATGGGCTCGTACGCGATCATCGGCGCCCACCTGCCGATCGCCAACGGCGCCGCCTGGTCGGCCCAGCTGCGCGGCAGCGGGCAGGTCACCGTGTGTTTCTTCGGTGACGGTGCGACCAACATCGGGGCGTTCCACGAGGCGCTCAACCTCGCGGCCGTGTGGAAGCTGCCGATCGTGTTCGTGTGCGAGAACAACCTGTACATGGAGTACACCCCGATCGGGGAGGTCACCGCGGTCGAGCACCCGGCGGCGGACCGCGCGGGCGCCTACGGGCTCGAGCCGATCATCGTCGACGGCAATGACCCCGACGCCGTCTACCTCGAGGCCAGCGCGGCGATCGAGCGCGCTCGGGCGGGGGAGGGACCGACGCTGATCGAGGCCAAGACCTACCGCCACGGCGGGCACTCGCGGGCGGACCCCGGGGATTACCGCCCGGAGGAGGAGGTCGATGCCTGGCTCGCGCGTGATCCCCTGCCGATGTACCGCGAGCGGCTGCTCGAGCTGGGGATCGACGCGGAGGAGCTCGACGCGATCGAGCAGGAGCGACAGGACGCGGTCGATGCCGCCACCGAGGCGGCCAAGGCCGGCCCACTGCCCGATCCCGAGAGCGCGTTCACGGACGTCTGGGCCGATGGAGGGTCGTCGTGGCGGAACTGATCACCTACCGGGAAGCGGTCACCCGCGCGATCGCGCAGGAGATGCGTCGTGACGGGTCGGTGGTGTTCCTCGGGGAGGACATCGCCGCGGCGGGCGGGGTCTTCAAGACCACCAAGGGCCTGCTCGAGGAGTTCGGCCCCACGCGCGTCCGCGACACCCCCATCTCCGAGGAAGCCATCATCGGGGCGGCCATGGGTGCCGCCATGACCGGCATGCGGCCCATCGCGGAGATCATGTTCTCCGACTTCTTCGCCACCTGCTGGGACCTGATCGCGGTGGAGATCGCGAAGGCTCGCTACATGACCGCCGGGCAGGTGACGGTGCCGCTGGTGATCCGCACCGCCAACGGTGGGGGGCTGCGCTTCGGCGCCCAGCACTCCCAGGCGGTGGAGAACTGGGCGATGATGATCCCGGGCCTCAAGGTCGTGGCACCGTCCACCGCCGCCGACCTGATCGGGCTGTTCGCGGCGTCGGTCCGGGACGAGGATCCGGTCGTGTTCCTCGAGCAGAAGTCGCTGTACCCGGTCAAGAGCGAGGTGCCCGACGGGGAGCTCGTCGACGAGCTGGGGACCGCCAAGGTGGTACGGCCCGGCGACGACATCACGATCGTCGCGCTGGCCGCGATGGTGCCGCGGGCGCTCGAGGCAGCGGAGCAGCTCCAGCAGGACCGTGGCATCTCCGCCGAGGTGATCGACGTGCGCAGCCTGGTGCCGCTCGATACGCGGACGATCCTCGACTCGGTGTCGCGCACGACCCGGCTCGCGACCGTCGAGGAGAACCCGCGACTGTGCGGCTGGGGCGCCGAGATCGTCTCGATCGTCGGCGAGGAGTGCTTCTGGGACCTCGACGGCCCGCTCACCCGGATCACCACCCCGCACGTGCCGCTGCCGAGCTCGGACTCGCTGGAGGATCTCACCCTCCCATCGGTCGAGCGGATCGTGGAGTCGGTCGCCAAGGCGCTCGGCTGAGGGCGGTGTGGCCGGCACGCACGGCCGTCACGACAGGGTGGAGGTAGGACGTGGGTGCGGACGTGGTCGCCACGGTCGGGACCGACCTGTACATCGGTGGACGCTTCGTCGCGGCGAGCGACGGGGAGCGGTTCGACGTGGACGACCCGGCCACTGGCCGGACCCTCGCGTCGGTCGCGTCGGCCTCGGAGGAGGATGCGATCGCGGCGGTGAGCGCGGCGACGGATGCGGCCGCCGCGTGGCGGTCCACCCCCGCGCGTGCACGCTCGGAGATCCTGCGCCGCAGCTTCGAGGCGATGATCGCCCGGCGCGACGAGATCGCCGAGCTGATCGTGCTGGAGAGCGGCAAGAGCTGGAGCGACGCCACCGGTGAGGTCACCTACGCCGCCGAGTTCCTCCGCTGGTTCGCCGAGGAGGCCGTGCGGGCCGAGGGCACGATCCTGCCGGCGCCCGCCGGCGACAAGCGGATCCTGACGGTGCGGCAGCCGGTCGGCGTGTCGGTGCTGGTCACCCCGTGGAACTTCCCGGCGGCGATGGGCACGCGCAAGATCGGCCCCGCGCTGGCAGCCGGCTGCACGGTCGTGCTCAAGCCCGCCTCGGACACCCCGCTGACCGCGCTGCTGCTCGGCCAGCTCCTGTCCGAAGCCGGGGTGCCCTCCGGGGTCGTCAACGTGCTCCCGTCACGCCGATCGGGCGCCACGGTCGGGACGATGCTGCGTGACCCGCGGGTCCGCAAGCTGTCCTTCACCGGCTCCACCGAGGTCGGCCGGCTGCTGCTCGAGCAGGCGGCCGGGCAGATCCTCAACTGCTCGATGGAACTGGGCGGCAACGCCCCCTTCGTGGTGTTGGACGACGCCGACCTCGATGCCGCCGTCGAGGGTGCGATGGTGGCCAAGATGCGCAACGGCGGGGAGTCCTGCATCGCCGCGAACCGCTTCATCGTCCAGGCGGGGGTGGCGGACGCCTTCGCCGCGAAGCTCGCCGCCGCGATGGGGAGCCTCACGCTCGGACCCGGGCTCGACCCGGCCAACGACGTGGGGCCGGTGATCAACGAGGCCGCCCGGGAGGAGATCGCCGCGCTGGTGTCGGCCAGCGCGTCGGCAGGGTCGCGGGTGCTCACCGGTGGTCAGGCACCCGCCCGCCCGGGATGGTTCTACGAGCCGACGGTGCTCTCGCGCGTGGACCCGGAGGACGGCCTCCTCGACCACGAGATCTTCGGTCCCGTCGCGCCGATCGTCAGCGTCGCCGACGAGGACGAGGCCGTGGCCATCGCCAACGACACCGAGTTCGGGCTGGCCGCGTACGTCTACAGCGGCGACCTCGCCCGGGGGCTGCGGGTCGGCGAGGCGATCGAGGCCGGCATCATCGGGGTCAACCGTGGGTTCGTGTCCGACCCCGCCGCGCCCTTCGGCGGCATGAAGCAGAGCGGGCTGGGGCGCGAGGGCGCCCACGACGGGCTGCTCGAGTTCCTGGAGACCAAGTACCTCGCCGCCGACTGGTGAGCCCGGCACACCGGGACCGGCCGCCGGCGTGCGGGCGGTGTGGCGCGGTCAGTCAGCGCGGATCTCGCGGCGCAGCAGCTGTGCCAGCCAGCTCATGTCGCGATCGCCGAGCCCCGCTTCGCTCGCGCGCTTCGCGAGGGTGTGGTTGGTCTCGGCCTGCTGCACCGGCACCCCGAGCCGGTCGGCGAGTGTCAGGATCAGGTCGAGGTCCTTCGCGACGAGGTCCAGGCTGAAGGCCGTCGGGGTGCCCTCGGGATCCTGGAACGCCGCCTGCTTGTAGGACACGAAGGGGGCACCGGCGGCGCTGGCCGCGAACACCTCCCAGGCGGTCGCCCGCGCGATGCCGGACCGTTCGGCGAGGACCAGCGCTTCGGACAGCGCCGCGTTGAGGGCGTGGACCACCGCGTTGACCGAGAGCTTCATCGCGGCGCCGGTCCCGACCTCGCCGAGGTGGAAGGTGGCCTTGCCGAGCACGTCGAGGACCGGCTGGACGGTGGCCAGGGCGTCCTCGGCGCCGCCGACCATGAAGGTCAGCCCGCCCGCCTCGACGGCCGGGACGCTGCCCGAGACGGGGGCGTCGAGCAGCGCCGCACCGCGCGCGGCCACCTCGGGGGCCAGGTCGGTCACCGTGCGCGGATCGACGGTGCTGGTCTCCACGACGACCGTCCCGGCCGACAGCCCCGCCAGCAGCCCGTCCTCGCCGCGGTAGGTCTGCTGGACCGCGCGGTCGTCGGCGAGGCTCGACAGCACGACCGGGGCCTGCGCGGCGTCGCGTGCCGTCGGCGCGTGGTGTGCCCCGATGTGCTGCGCGAGCTCCTCGGCACGCGCGGCCGTGCGGTTCCACACGGTGACCTCGAGGTCGGCGTCGCGCAGCTTGGTGGCCATCGCACGGCCCATGCGGCCCAGGCCGATCACGGCGATCATCGCGGTCCTCCCGGTGGCGTCCACGGCGCCGCGGCTCCGTCGCCGGTCCCGGGCACCCTCGCCAGGAGGATAGGGGCTGGAACGGGCATTGCAAACGATTGACTTAGCGGCGAAGCTCGCGTAGGGTCGATCCCGGTCTGGGAGCGTCGTCGCGGGAACCCCTCCTGATGGCGGCGTGGATGCGCGAGGATGCAAACGTCTGCACCAGCACACGGGTGCACACGGGAGCGGGACGACGTCGGCGCCTCGCGTCCCATGGAGCGACCTGGGAGGACGAGATGACAGCAGCGCGGAGAGCAGGGTGGGTCGCCATGGCGCTCGTGTCGGCGATGGTGCTGGCGGCGTGCGCGGGCGACGACGCGGAGCCCGCGGCCGCGGAGGACGGTGAGGTGGCCGAGGCCCCCGCAGCGGAGGACCCCGCGGAGGACGCGGCCGACGAGCCGGAGGGCGAGCCGATCGTGATCGGCGGCACCCTGGCGCTGACGGGTCCGTTCGCGGCGACGGCACAGATCCACGAGATCGCGGCGGAGCAGTACGTCGAGATGCTCAACGAGAACGGCGGGCTGCTGGGCCGTCCGGTCGAGTGGACCGTGCTCGACGACGAGTCGCAGGCCGACCTGTCCGCCTCGCTGTACGAGCGGCTGATCACCCAGGACGGGGTCGACCTCGTGATGGGCCCCTACGGCACCGGGGCGATCACGGCGGCGATGCAGGTGGCCGAGCGGTACGGGTACGTCTTCCCGCACCACACGGCGAGCCTGACCTACGCGTACACCTACGACAAGCACTTCCCGACCTGGTTCGTGGGGCTGAACACCCACCACACCACGCCGCGGAAGGTGTTCGAGGCCTACCAGACGCTCGACGACGCCCCGCAGTCGGTCACCTTCGTCACCAACCGGTTCCCCGGCACCGACTTCCTCGTCTACGGCGTGGACCAGGGTGAGGGTGCGCTGCGGGAGGGGGGCGGTGCGCTCCGGGTGGCCGAGGAGATGGGGCTCGAGGTGCTCGAGGACCTCTCCTTCGACCTCGGCACCACCGACTTCTCCGGGATCGCCCAGCGCGTCGCGGCGGTCGACGCCGACCTGCTGTTCGTCGGCGGTCTCGGGGTCGACGGCCCGAACCTGCTGGCCGCCCTCGAACAGCTCGACTACAAGCCCCGCCACCAGTTCCACCAGTGGCCGGCACCGGGACCGATGCTCCAGGTCGGTGACCTCGCCGACGGCGCGACCAGCGTGACGATCTTCGAGCCCTTCGAGCCGTACCTGTCCAACCCCGGCGCCCAGGAGCTCTACCAGCGCTTCACGGCCGCTGCCGAGGCAGCCGGGATGTCCTACACGGCCCCCGAGACGCAGGCTGGCGCGTCCTGGGCAGCGTGGCAGGTGCTCACCGCCGGGGTCGAGGGGTGCCAGTGCCTCGACCACGACGAGATCGCCGCGTGGCTCCTCGACAACACGATCCAGACGGTGCAGGGCGAGTTCAACTACCGCGCCGACGAGCAGAACTACGGCGACGACATCCAGACCGTCAAGCAGATCCAGGACGGCAACTGGTACGTCGTGTGGCCGCCGGACCACGCCAGCGAGGGACGCGACATGCAGGGCGCCGGCTAGGAGGCCCGCTGACCGCACGACCACACGGGGCCTCGCACTCGCGGTGCGGGGCCCCGCCGTCCCCCGAGGACGCTCATGCTGATCCTGTTGCAGACGCTGGCGACGGGGATCGTGCTCGCCGGGCTGTACTCGCTGTTCGCCATCGGTCTCAGCCTCGGCTGGGGCCTGCTCCACACCATCAACTTCGCGCACTTCTCCTTCGTCCTGCTGGCGGCCTACGTCACCTACGAGCTGTCGACCGCGGCCGGCTGGGACCCGGTGGTCACGATGGTGGTGACCGCACCGATCGGGGCGCTGCTCGGGCTCGGGTTGCAGCTGTTCGTCACGACCTTCAAGATCGACGTGTTCGGCACGCTGATCGTCACCTTCGGCCTGTTCCTGATCTTCGAGGCCGCGATGGCGATGCGCTGGACCGCGGACCTGCTGCGCCTGCCGAGCGAGATCAACCCCTACTTCACCTCCGCGGTGCGGATCGGCCCGATCCGGGTCTCGATGCTGCTCACGATCGCGACCGCCCTGGCGGTGCTCGCCTGCGTCGGCGTGTGGTGGCTGCTCAAGCACACCCGCACCGGCCGGGGCATCCGCGCCTTCGTGCAGGAGCCGGAGATGGCAGCGGCCTTCGGGGTGAACTACCCGCAGCTGTCGCTGGTGATCGCCGGGATCGCCGGGGCGACCGCAGGGCTGACCGGCACGATCCTCGGGATGTACCTGTCGCTGACGCCGACCGTCGTCGAGGTGTGGATCGCGGTGGTGTTCGCCGTCGTGCTCCTCGGCGGGCTGGCCAACCCGATCGGGGTGATGGGGGCGGCGTTCGTGATCGGGATGGTGGAGTCGTTCACCCGCCAGTTCGCCGACCCCGCGATGGCGCGGCTCATGGCGCTGGTCGTGCTGATCATCGTGCTGGTGTTCCGACCCGAGGGGCTGTTCAAGCGGCTCGTCCAGGAGGCGCGGGAATGACGCGGCGTCAGCTGTTCCCCCCGCGGGTCGCCCTCGGCTTCCTCGCCGTCGTCGCGGTGCTGCTCACGATCCCGACGTTGCAGCAGCGGGTCGGGTTCCCGCTGTACAACCTCATCTTCCTCTACCTCGTGTTCTTCTGGATCACCCAGGCGACCAGCTGGAACATCCTGAGCGGCTACTCGGGGTACTTCAGCTTCGGGCAGGCCGCCTTCTACGGCGGCGGGATGTACACCACCGCCATCCTCGGCGGCCGCCACGGGTGGGAGCTGCTGCCGACGCTCCCGGTCGCCGCGGTCGTCGGCGGGACGATCGCGGCGCTGACCGGGCTGCTCGTGTTCCGGCTACGCAAGCTCTCCGGGGAGATCTTCGCGCTGTTCACCCTGGCGGTCGCCCTCGGGATCGGCGCGCTGGTCAACAACTGGGGGGTGCTGGACGGCGGTCGGGGCATCCCGATGGGCCGACTCGACTACCCCGCCTGGCTCGGTGACACGACCCAGATGCTCTACTACCTCGGGCTGCTGCTCGCGCTGGTCGCCGTGCTGGTCGCCTACGTGATCCAGCACTCCCGCTTCGGGGCGGGGCTGTTCGCGATCCGCGACGACGAGAAGGTCGCCGAGGCCCTGGGCGTGCCCACCTTCCGCTACAAGATGCTCGTGTTCATCCTGAGCGGGATGCTCGCGGCGACGTCGGGCGGGCTCCACGCGATGCAGGTCGGGTTCATCAGCCCGGACGGCGCCTTCGGGCTCCGGATCCCGGTGTTCGTGATCCTGATGAGCGTCGTCGGGGGCCGCCGGCACTGGTTCGGGCCGCTGCTCGGGGCGGTCCTGATCCACACCGTCACCGACCGGATGGCCGGTGCCGGCTACGCCGAGGCGAACCAGATCGTGCTCGCCGCGGTCCTGATCGCGGCCACGCTGTTCCTGCGCCAGGGGATCTCCGGGCGGCTGGTCGAGCGGCCGGTCCCGCCCACGGTGACCTTCGTGGTCGCGTTCCTGCTCGCCTTCACCGTGGGCGGACAGACGGCGATCGGGAGCGCGGCGGTGGCGATCGGTGCGGCGCTGGTCGTGCTCTTCCTCCCCGACCGGTGGCTGCGGTCGTGGCGCCGAGGTACCGACGGCGATGGGCCGCCCGCGGGTGCCGACGACGCGGCCGGGCCTGCGGGAGACGACGAGGAACCCGAGCTCGATCGGGCGCAGGAGGCCGGGCGATGAGCGAGCACCCGCTGCTGCGCTGCCGTGGGATCACCAAGGCCTTCGGTGGGCTCCGCGCCGTCGACGGGGTCGACCTCGACCTCGGCGAGGGCGAGGTCCGAGGGCTCGTGGGGCCCAACGGGTCGGGCAAGTCGACCCTGATCAACGTGCTGAGCGGCCACCTGCCCCTGGACGCCGGCGAGATCGCTCTCGGCGGGGTGCCGGCCGCCCACCTCCAACCCCACCGGGTCGCGGCGCTCGGTCTGGCCCGCACCTACCAGATCCCCCGCCCCTTCGCGTCGCTGACGGTCCGGGAGAACGTGCGCGTGGCGGCCCACTTCGGCGCCCACGAGCCCCGCCCGGCGGACGTGGTGGAGGAGGCGGACCGGTGGCTCGCGTTCGTCGGGCTCGCCGCGGTCGGCGACGAGCTGCCGGACACGATCACCCTCCACCAACGCAAGCTGCTGGAGCTCGCGCGGGCGCTGGCGACCCGGCCACGGGTCCTGTTCCTCGACGAGGTGCTCGCGGGGCTGAACCCGCGTGAGCTCGCCGACGGCATCGCGCTGGTGCACCGGATCCGCGACCTCGGGGTCAGCATCGTGGTCGTCGAGCACATCATGCGCGTCATCCTCGACCTGTGCGAGCACCTCACGGTGCTGAACTTCGGGAAGGTGATCGCGCAGGGCGACCCGCAGGAGTGCCTGCGCGACGACGCGGTCGTCACCGCCTACCTGGGAGCCGACGATGCTTGAGGTGCGAGGGTTGCACGCGGCGTACGGGGAGGCCGAGGTCCTCCGGGACGTCTCGCTCACCGTGCCCGAGGGTCGGATCGTGGCGCTGCTCGGTCCGAACGGTGCAGGCAAGACCACCCTGGTCAAGGCGATCGCACGGCTGATCCCGATCACGGCCGGGCAGGTGAGCGTCGGCGAGGTCGACCTCCAGCGGCTGCCTCGGCACCGGGTCGTGGAGGCCGGTGTGGCGATCGTGCCGGAGGGTCGCCGCCTGTTCACCCAGATGACCGTCGAGGAGAACCTCCTGCTGGGTGCCTACAGCCACACCGCACGGGCGAGCCTGAAGGAGACCCTGGCGCTCGTCTACGCCCGCTTCCCCCGGCTCGAGGAGCGGGCGAACCAGCGGGCGGGGACGCTCAGCGGCGGGGAGCAGCAGATGCTGGCGCTCGGTCGCGGGCTGATGGCCACGCCGCGGTTCCTGCTGATGGACGAGCCCTCGTTGGGGCTGAGCCCGCTGTTGACCGCGCAGATGTTCGCGCTCATCGAAGGCGTGACCGAGCTGGGGGTCGGGGTCCTGCTCGTCGAGCAGAACGTCGCCCGCACCCTCGAGATCGCCGGGTACGGCTACGTGCTCGAGCAGGGCCGGATCGTCCAGGAGGGTGACCGGGAGGCGCTGCTCGGCAGCGAGCGCATCCGGGAGGCGTACCTCGCGCTGTGAGCGGCGAGGGACACGACGACGGGAAGGTGATGGGGTGACCACGGACGCGAGCGACCACCTCGAGGTGGTGCACCACGAGGGGTACGACCCGGCGATCAACTCGCTGTTCGTGCCCGCGATCAAGGTCCGGGCCGGGTTCCCGGTGTACATCTCGGGGGTGACCGCCGCGCCGGTCTACCACGACCATCCGCACATCCCCGAGGAGTTCGACCGGATCCCCCTCGACGCGGAGTCGCAGGCGCACCTCGCGTTCGAGCACCTCGACCAGGCCCTGGAGGCCGCCGGCTGTCGACGGCAAGACCTGGTGGTGCTCACGCGGTTCCTGGTCGACGTGGCCGGCGACCAGGACGTGATCAACCGCATCCAGGGCGCGTACCTGGGCGGGCACCTGCCGACCAGCACGACGGTGGAGATCACGCGGCTGGCCACCGACCCGCGGCTGCGGCTGGAGATCCAGGCCGTGGCGATCGCCCGCGAGGCCTGACGACAGCGAGGAGCACGACATGGAGAGCGGACTCGGAGGACGGACGGCGCTGGTCACCGGCGGGACGCGGGGGATCGGCTTCGCGATCGCGCAGGGACTCGTGGGGGAGGGCGCGCGGGTGGCGCTCCTCGCCCGGACCCGGGACGCGCTGGACGACGCGGTCGCCCGTCTCGGAGGCGACGAGGTCGCCACCGGGGTGGTCGCCGACCTCGGTGACCCGGGGTCGGTGGACGCCGGCGTCGCCGCCGCGGCGGCGTGGCGCAACGGGCTCCACGTCGTGGTCAACTGCGCCGGTCCGCCGATGCAGAGCGGCGCGGTGGGTGACCTGGACGACGACCCGTGGGTCGACACCTTCACCACCAAGGCCGCCGGAGCGGTCCGCGTGTCGCGCGCCGCCATGGCGCACCTGCCCGACGACGGCACCGGCCGGGTCGTCAACATCTCGGGGGTCACGGCCGCGTCGATGATCCCGAACGCCGGGGTGACCGGCATGACCAACAGCGCGGTGCAGACCTTCACGAAGTACCTCGCCGCGGAGCTCGCCCCGCGCAACATCCTGGTCAACGCCGTGTGCCCCGGCATGACCCTCACGGAGGGGTGGCTGCAGCGCGCCGAGGCCGCCGCCGAGGCGCAGGGCATCACCCGCGATGCGTTCTTCGAGAACATGACCGCGAAGCTCGGGATCATCCTGGGCCGCTGGGCGCAGCCCGCCGAGATCGCCAACGTGGTCGTGTTCCTGGCCTCGGACCTGGCCTCCTTCGTGACCGGCCAGACCTTCATCGTGGACGGTGGTCAGGCCGCGAAGGCGATCTGAGGCGGGGGGAGCGCGATGGCGTGGATCGAGCTGGTCGACCCGGCCACCGCCGAGGGAGAACTGGCGGAGGCCTTCGCGGCCGGGGCGGCGCTGTACGGGCAGGTGCTGGAGGCGTGGAAGGCGGTCGCCCACGTCGACGGCGCGTTCGAGGCGTACCTGCCGTACCTGCGCCGGGCGGTCGGGCCCGGGCGGGTCGACGCCCGCATCAAGGACCTCACCGCGATCCGGGTCGGCTACCTCAACGGCTGCCGGTACTCCGTGTCCCACCGGGTCACCTCGGCACGGGCCGCGGGAGTGGCCGAGGAGGAGATCCTCGCGGTCGCCGACCCGTCGACGGCCGGCTTGGACGAGCGGCTCGGTGCGGCGCTGGCGTTCGCGGAGGAGCTGACCCTCGCTCCGCCGGCGGTGCCCCCGAGCGAGCTGCCCCAGGCGGTCGGCGCCGCGACGCTCGACCGGTTGGCCGCGGTGTTCGACGACGCCGAGATCGCGGAGCTCGCCCTGTCGGTGAGCCTGTGGAACGCGCTGTCCCGGTTCCACCGGGTGCTCGCGCTGGAGCTGGACATGCCGGCACCGCCACCCGAGCTCGATCCGACCCGTCCGGCGGGGTCAGGCACCGGCTGACCCGCCTCAGGCCAGGCCGGTGAAGCTGCCGCTGACGTGCACGACCCGGCCCTCGACGACCGTCAGCTCCGCGCCGAGGTGGCGGATGTCGTCCGCGGCGACGGTGAGGTAGTCGTCGTCGAGCACGGCCAGGTCGGCGGCCCTGCCGGGTTCGAGCGTGCCCCGGTCGTGCTCCTCGACGCTGAACCACGCGCTGCCACGGGTGTAGGCGTCCAGGGCCTCCGTGCGGGTCAGGCACTGGGTCGGGTCGCGTTCCGGTCCGCCGTCGACGGTCCGGCCGGTCACGAGCCACCACAGCGACACCCACGGGTTGGGGGAGGCGACCCGGGTGGCGTCCGTGCCCGCGCCGAGCGGGATGCCGCGCTCGAGGATGCTGCGCAGGGGTGGGCCGCGACGCACCGCCGCCTCGCCCCAGGCCGCGGCGGAGTCGGCCGCCCGGTAGACGAGCCGGTCCTGCACCGCGACGCCGGCCCCGAGCGCGCGGAGGCGGTCGAGGTTGCCGTCGCTGATCGGCTCGGCGTGCGCGAGGGACCAGCGCGCCGTGCCGATCGGGTGCCGCGCGTCCACGCGCTCCCACACGTCGAGGATCGCGGCGGCGGTGTCGTCGAGGACGGCGTGCAGGTGCACCGGCCACCCGCGCCGCGCCGCGTCGAGCAGGATCGTCTCGAGCTCGTGGCGGGCCTCGTCGGTGACGGTGAAGTCGTGCAGCCCCTCGAGGTCGTGGCAGCCGAAGTGGACGATCTCGCCGATCCCGACGTGGCGGAGCCACGCGTCGCCGAACCCCGGCCGCGTGTGACGTAGCCAACCCGACAGCTCCTCGTGCTCGCGACCGCGGGTGACGGGGCACACGTAGGTGCGGACCTTCAGGGGCAGGTCGCCGTCGCGCCACAGCTGGAACACCGGCTCGTACGCCTCGGGCGACATCCCGAAGCCACCGGGATCGATCGCGCCGGTCAGGCCGTAGCGGGCGAGGTCGGCGAGCATGGTGCGCGTGCTCGCCACCTCGTCGTCGGGAGGCAGGTCCGGGACGTGTCCCAGGCAGTGGGTGAACGCACCGATCCCGCGCACGGTGCCGGTGGGCTCGCCGGTGGCCGGGTCGCGCTCGACGGTGCCGAGCGGTGGGTCCTCGCGGTCGGCGGTGATGCCGCAGGCGCGCAGCGCGGCGTCGTTGAGCACCGCGTCCTCGTAGAGCAGCTGGACGTACACCGGATGCTCGGGGGCCAGCGCGGTCAGCTCGGCGCGGGTCGGGCCGCGGCCCTCGCGGAACTGCCCGGGATGCCAGCCGCCGACCACGCGGATCCACGCGCCCGGCGGGCGGCGTGCCACCTCGACGCGGATGCGCGCGAGGCCCTCCGCGAGCGAGGGGACCTCGAACCACCGCACCTCGTCGGTCCACGTGCGTCCGCCCCGCAGGACGTGCAGGTGGGAGTCGTTGAGGCCGGGGATCACCGTGCGCCCCGCGAGGTCCACGACCGTGGTCGCCGAGGTGGCACGGGGGACGAGTGCGGTGTCGTGGCCGACCGCGGCGATCGTGCCGCCCTGGATCGCCACCGCGCTGGCCGGGGCGCCGTCGGGGGTGATGACCCGGCCGCCGCGCAGCAGCAGGTCGGGTGGGGCTGCGGGGTCGACGACCCGGGTCCGGGACGGCCAGCGGATCCTCATCGCGTCTCCCTCGCGGGTGCGGCGGCGCGCAGGTGCAATCGTTTGTAGCAGGTGGGCGGCCGGCGTGCGGCGCGGCGGGACGGCCGCCCCCGGCGGTTGACAGCACGCGCGCCGTCGGGAAGGCTTGCCGTCTGCAATCGTTTGTTGACCGGTCGTTCGAGGGCCCCTGCGGGGGCTCGCGGGCCCAGGAGAGGTGGCGGACCATGGCGGAGGACGGGGCGCGGCTCGGGTGGCTCGGGACCGGTCGCATGGGGTTCGAGCTGGCGCTGCGGCTGCTGAACGCCGGCCACGACCTGGCGGTCTGGAACCGCACCCGCGCGAAGGCCGAGCCGCTGGCCTCGCTCGGGGCGACGATCGTGGACCGGCCCGCGGACCTCGCCGACCGCGACATCGTGTTCACGATCGTGTCCTCGTCCGAGGTGTTCACCGAGGTGCTGCTCGGCGCCGGCGGGCTCCTGACGGTCGAGGGGGCGGTGCCGAGCCTGGTGGTGGACTCGTCCACGATCTCCTCCGCCGCGTCCGCCGAGGTGCGGCAGCAGGCGGCGGCGCGTGACTGTGCGCTGCTCGCGGCCCCGGTCAGCGGCAGCCCCAAGGTGGTCCGGTCGGGGCGGCTCGGGGTCGTGGTGAGCGGTGACCGGGCGTCCTTCGAGCGGGCCGAGCCCTACCTGCGGCGGTTCGGGTCATCCGTCACCTACGTCGGCGAGGGCGACCGCGCGCGGCTGGTGAAGATCTGCCACAACCTGATCCTCGCGGCCGTCACCCAGGTGCTCGCGGAGACGACCGTGCTGGCCGAGCAGGCCGGGATCGACCGGGCCGACTACCTCGCCTTCATCAACGGCAGCGTCATGGGGTCGGTGTTCAGCCGGTACAAGACGCCGGGGATGGTCAACCTCGACTACACCCCCACCTTCACCGGGCACCTGCTGCGCAAGGACCTCGAGCTCGGTCTCGAGGCCGGGCGTGAGCTGGACGTCCCGCTGCCGCTGTCGGCCGGGGTCCACCAGCGCATCATGGAGATGATCGGCAACGGCTTCGGGGACGACGACTTCTCGCGGCTGCTCGAGATGGCGGCGCGCGGCGCGGGGTTGGAGCTGGTCGCCGAGGGCCGCGACGACGTCACCGACGGGCTCACGCCCCCCGTCGATGACCTCTCCGAGCGCCGTCCGCGCTGAGCCGGTCCGCGTGTCGTCGCGGTGCGGTCAGCGTGGCGCCGTCGCCCTGGCACCCAGCTCGGCGAGCTCCTGCTCCCAGTCGGTCGTGTCGAGCTCGTGGACGAGGTCGGTGAGGAACCGTCCGGCGTCGGCCCCGTCGATCAGCCGATGGTCGTAGCTCAGGCACAGGTAGGTGCGGTGGCGGATCGCCACGCGGTCGTTGCCGAACCGGTCCTCGATCACCACCGGCCGCTTCTCGATCCGCGGTGTCGCCAGGATCGCGGCCTCCGGCGGGTTGAGGATCGGCGTGTCGAACAGCGTGCCGGCGGCTCCGGTGTTCGTGATGGTGAAGGTGCCGCCGTGCACGTCGTCGGGCTGCAGGTCCCGGGACCGCGCACGGTCCGCGAGGTCGTCGATCCTCGCCTGGAGCGCCGGCACGCCGAGCTCGTGGGCAGCATGGACGACGGGGACGACCAGACCCGCCGGCGTGTCCACGGCGATGCCGAGGTTGACCGGGCGGTGGTAGGTCACGGTGCCGGCGTCGGTGTCGATCGAGGCGTTGATCACCGGGTGGCGCTGGAGCACCCGACAGGTCGCCTTGGCGATGAAGGCGAGCGGGGACGGTGCGGTGCCGAACCGCTCGCGGGCGACGTCGCGGGTCCGGGCGCGCAGGTGCATGATCCGGGACACGTCGGCCTCGACGGCCGCGGTCAGCTGTGCGGTGGTCTGCAGGCTGGTCACCATCCGGTCGGCGATGACGCGGCGGGTGCGGCTGAGCGGTTCGACCCGCTGCCGTCCGTCGTCGCTGCTGGCGCTCGGCGCGGCCGTCGGGGTGCCTGCGGTCCGCGTCGCCGTGGAGACGGCGACGGTCGGCGCGGCCGTGGAGGATCCCGCGGGTGTCGCGGTGGCGGCGGCCCGGACGTCGTCCGGCGTGAGCCGTCCCCGTGGCCCGCTGCCTCGAAGTTCGTGGGGGTCGAGGTCGTGGTCGCGGAGCAGCCGCCGGACCAGCGGGGACAGGCGCAGCCCACGCCACGTGCCGCCAGTGGCCCCCGCCGTG
>SKNO01000249.1 GCA_007120465.1 Nitriliruptoraceae bacterium | reverse complement strand
GCAGGGTCACGCGCTGCACGCCGAGGCGATCGGTCACGCGTCCGACGATCGGCCCGAGCCCGAACTGCAGGGTGGTGCTGATCGCCACGAGCGCGGCGCCGGCACCGACGCCCCCGATGGTCAGCGGCAGCAGGGCCGCGACCAGCACGCCGTGGCTGGTGACGGTCCCGAGCCCGACCGCGGCCGCGACCGTCGCGGCCGCGACCACGGTCCAGGCGCGCAGCCCGTCCACGTCAGAGCGCTGTGGCGGCGCGTCAGCCGGTGCGCGTCGCACCGCATGCGCCGGTCGGGGAGGGGTGTGCACGGGAGTGCTCCTGAGGCCGCCGCCCGCCAGGGGCGCGCCAGCGTGTCAACGGGTCGCGATGCCCCAGATGACGGAGTTGACGGGGATGAAGGCCGAGCGGCGGAAGCGCTCACGGCGGAGCGTCACCTGCGCGAAGCCGGCATCGCGCACCGTGGTGACGGTGTCGCGATCCAACGTGCAGCCTTCGAAGAGCCAGGCCCACGGACGACGGATCGCGCGCTGCAGCCATCGACGGGGGCTCCACGGGGGAGCCGCGACGTGCTCAACGAACCGGAACCGCCCACCCGGGCGCAGGACCCGTCGCACCTCGGCGAGGACCGCCGAGGGGTCGCGGACCGTGCACAGCACGAGCGAGCAGATCACCTCGTCCACGGAGGCGTCGGGCAGTGGCAACCGCTCCGCGCCGTGCGGGAGCAGGGAGAGGTCGATGCCCGCCGCGGCGGTGCGCTCCTGGAGGCCGGGATGCATGCGGCGGCTGGGTTCGACGGCGATCAGGTGGCACCCGTCCGGGAGGTAGGCGAGGTTCGCGCCGACCCCGGCGCCGATCTCGACCACCTCGCGGCTGGTGAGGTCGGTGAAGGCCGCGTCCTTGTGTCGTCGGGCGATGTGGTTGATGTAGCGGTCGAAGGTGCGGAAGAACCAGGCGTTGAAGCGGCTCACCGCGCCGTGGTCGAAGGCGGTGGACGTGTCGGAGAGGTCGTGCTGTTTCACTGGAGGTGCTCCTTGGGGTGGATCCAGAGGGACTCGGCAGCGGCCACGAGGTGGCCGTCAGCGGTGTGGATGGCGGCGCCAGCCCACGTCTTGCGGCCGTCGTGACGGATCCCCCAGCCGGACACCACGACCGGGTTCCCCGCCCGCAGCGGGTGGTACTGCCGACCGACGATCGTGCCGAGCAGCGCGGGACGGCCCCTCGTCGCGCCGTACCAGGCTGGGCAGTCGAGGGCGGCCCACACGATCGGTGCGGGGAGGCATCCATCGCGGTCGGCGAACCCGTCGGGCGGGCGCCAGAGCGTCGCGAGCCGGTCGTGGCCGTCGATCGCGCCGGGCTGGAGGTTCAGGCCACGGTCGTGCATCGGGCCGCACACGAAGCAGCCGGGTGCCGGATGGGCGGCAGGGTCGACCACCTGGCGGGCGGTGGCGGCCACCGCGGCGCCGATCGGTCCGTGGGCGCGCGGGACGGTGTCGACCGGGCGGGCGGACGCGAGCGGTCCGGCGTCGCTCCCGGGAGCGAGGAGGCGGACCCCGTTGCGATCACCGACGACCTCGAGGTCGCTGGCGGTCGGCACAGGGCGATCGATGCGCACCTCGATCGCCGCGTCGGTGGCCTCGTCGAGGAGTCCGGCGAGGGCTCCGGCGATGATCCCGCCGTTGGTCCACCCGGGGAACGGTCCCACGTCGCGATGGGCGAAGCGCAGTCGCGCCACGATGGTCTGGGATGTCGCGGTCATCGGCCCACCTCGACACCGCGAGGTTGGGGACCGCGGCGGAGGCGGCTGCCGCGGTCGGCACCCGGCGGGCTTGCGGGCCGGTCGTCGGTCCGGGCGCTCGGGATGGGGACTGCGGGCGCGTCGCGGCGTGTGCGCGGACGCGAGCGAGCGGCCCGTGACCGTTGCTGATCCAGGTGCCACAGGAGCAGCGCGAGGTTCGGATCGTGGTGGTACATGGCGGTTCCTTGCCGGGCTGGCGGGAGAGGGGGAGGTCTCGCTGTTTCGTTCGGTCGGCCGACCGAGACGCGATGCCAGCGGGACGGGGGGTGGATCGACGGGGTGTCGCGGCGTGCGGCCGCGACCGTCAGCGGCGGTGGAGGGTGCTCACAGCAGTTCCGCCAGGGCGGTCGCGGCCCGCGCGGCCCCGTCGGTGGGGACGGGGACATAGGCGACGGGCCGGCCGATCTCCTCGACGATGGCGTCCGCGAGCACCTCGGGCGTGGCGTCGTCGTACTCCATGAACCGGCCGGCGCCGTGCCGCGCGAGCCGATGCCGGACGTGGACGCGCTGCTCGAAGTGGTGCTTCAGCGGGAAGTACAGGAACGGACGGTTGGTCGCGGTCAGTTCCATCGTCGTGGTCAGGCCGCCCTGGACGAGCGCGAGATCGCAGGCGGCGAGGTGGCGGTGGAGGTCGGGCACGTAGCCACGGACCTCCACCCCGGGCACCGAGGGCAGCGACGCAGGGTCGATCCGGGGACCGGTCACCACGAGCATCCGCAGTCCCGGCACCCGGCGCGCCGCCAGCGGGAAGGCCGCGATCGCGCGGCGCAGCAGGTGCGTGCCGATGCCCGACCCGCCGACGGTCACGACGCAGACGCGCTCGTCGGGCTGGTAGCCGAGCTCGTCCCGCAGGGCACCGACGTCGCCGAACCCCTCCGGGTCGAACCCGGTGATGTACCCCGTGAACCCGAAGCGGCGACGGGTCCACTCCCGGATGCTCGGCAAGCCGGGCCCGAACGGGGTCGGCACCACGTCCTCGACCTCGCCGACGAACAGCGCCCGGTCCCGGACGTGCTGGAACCGTTCGACCAGTGCCAGCATCTCCGCGTTGTGGTCCGCGGCGGTCGGGGCGTCCCGGCGATCGCCGTCGGGCGTGGGCAGGTAGCCAACGAAGTCGGTCAGCCACGCCAGCGGTGCGCGCTTGAGCTCGGGGTTGTGGTGCCAGAACAGGTCCACGTCCCACGCCTCGTCCGCGATCACCAGGTCGTAGGCGCCCTCCTCGACGACCTCCTGGAACACGTGGAAGTTGGCCACCATGAGCTCGTCCATGCGACGGAACGCCTCGAAGGCGTGCAGATCGTGCTCCCCGGACTCGTCGGTGATGTGGGCGGCCTCGCTGACCAGCCACCGACCGGCGGGGTGGACACGCTGCCCGGCGTCGGCCACCACCTGGGTGACCGGCGGCTGCGTGAGCCACTCGATCCGGACCCCGTCGATCCGTGCGGACAGCTCCCGGGCGATCGCGAGGTCCCGACGCACGTGGCCGAGACCGATCGGCGAGGACAGGTACAGCACCCGCGTGCGCCGATCGAGGGCGCGGCTCCAGCGTGCCGTCTCGTGGCCCGTCGCCCCGGTGACCCGGGTCGCGAAGTCGTGCAGCAGGCGGTTGATGAACACCGGCTCCCGGGCCGGGAGTCCGTGACCGTCACCGTCGACGGTGACCAGCGTCCCACCCGTCAACTCCGCGGCACGGACCCCCCACGCGTAGGGGTTGATCCGGTCGCCGGTCGCGTGGATCACCAGCGTCGGGCACTGCACCTCGCTGGCCACGGTCGCCCAATCGGGCTGGGCGCCGAGGCGGGCGGACATGGTGAGCGCGATCGTCTCCGGGTCGGTGTCGAGCGACCAGCCGACGGCGTCCTCGCGCTGCTTGCTGGAGTGAGGCTCGGGGAACACCTGCTCGTGGAAGAAGGTGACGAAGTCCAGCCAGTCCCGGCGCCAGTGGGCGAAGCTGAACCGGTCCCAGCCCTCCGCCGGTTCGCGGTCGCTGGTCATGCGCTCGGCGGTGATCTCGGGATGCGGCCCGAAGGGGATGCCCGGGGCGATCAACACGAGGCCGTGGGCCCGCTCCGGGTGGCGCACCGCCAGGGAGGTCGCCCACCTGGCGCCACGCGACCAGCCGACCAGCACCGCCTGCTCCGTCGCGGTCGCGTCGAGCACGCCGACCGCGTCGGCGACGAACTCGTCGTCGGCGTAGGCATCGGCGGTCGTCGGCCGGTCGGAGCGACCGTTGCCGCGCGGGTCGAACAGCACGACCCGCCAGTGCCGGGCGAGGTAGGCGATCTGTCCCTTCCAGGCCCGGGCGTGCACGATCGACCAGGTCGGGAACAGCAGCAGCGTCGGTGCGTCCCGGTCGTACAGCTCGTAGGCGACCTTGACGCCGTCCCGTTCGATCGCGCCCTCGAGGTCAGGGCGGCACACGCGCATCCTCAGCCCTCCTCGGCACGGCGGATCAGTTCCCCCACCGCGCGCAGCGCATCGACCACCTCGAGGGGACCGTCCAGGTCGAGCAGGGCGAGCTCCTCGGCACCGAGGAACGCACACCCCACGAGCACGCCGAGCTGTCGCGGGGTCAGCGGGGCGAGGGACGGGGCGGAGCCTTCGGCCACCGCGGTCAGCAGGTCGGCCCACGCCTGCAGCTGCTCGCGTACGACGGCCGCGACCGCCTCGTCGGACCAGCCCACGGCGATCAGCTCCTGGAGCACGCGGACGTACCCGGAGGCGAGGTCCTCCTCGAGGTAGTCGCAGGCCAGTTCCCACCGCTTCCACAGCGGCAGGTCGCTCGCGTACATCGCCCGCTGCCGATCGAGGAGCTGGCGGTTCTGGTGCCCGAGCACGTCGAGGAGCAGCCCGTCCTTGCCGCCGAAGTGGTAGTGGATCTGGCTCACGGGCACCCCCGCGCGCTCGGCGACGGCGCGGGTCGACAGCTGCCCGTAGCCGGACTCGGCCAGGCAGCTGACGGTGGCGTCGAGCAGCTCCCTGCGGGTCTGCTGCGAGGACGCGCGGTCGGGGGACACGATGGCTCCGCGAGCGGTGACGACGGATCGGACATTCGTTCGGTCAACCGACCGAACTCGCAGAGCATCGCCTGGAAGCACCGCCGCCGTCAAGCGACCCGTGCGCGCTGCGGACGGCCGCCGAACCGCCCGACGTGGTCCCGGTGTGGCGCCGGCTGCCGCTCAGCGGGGCCGATCCGGCGCGCGGCCCGGCGTCCCGGGCTCCTCACCGCGCCCGTCGAGAGGCGCGGCCGGTGGCTCCATGCCGGTGGTCGGGACGTCGCGACGGGCGGCACCCACGTGACGGGTCTGACGCAACGGACGTTCCGGCAGCAGCACCATCAGCACGAACGCGACGAGGGCGAAGGGCACCCCCACGAGGAACACCGTGGACAGGGCCCCCGAGAACGCCTCCACGACGAACCCCCGGACCTCCGGTGGCAGCGCCAGGATCGTCTCCGGACTGCCCTGGAGCGCCGCAGGGTCCACCTCGACGCCGGGCGGGAGCTCGCCATGCAGGCGGCTGGCGAGCCCGGCGGCCATGATCGCGCCGAAGATCGCCGTGCCGATCGATCCACCGAGCGCGCGGGTGAAGTTGACCGTCGCGGTCGCGCTGCCGAGGTCCGAGGCGGGGACCTCGTTCTGGGCGACGAGGACGAGGTTCTGCATCACCATCCCGAGGCCGATCCCCAGCAGCGCCATGAACAGACCGACCTCGACCCGCGTGGTGGCGACGTCCATCGTCGCCAGCAGGCCGAGTGCGACCGCGATGAGCATCGTCCCCGTGACGGGGTAGACCTTGTACCGCCCGGTCCGGGTGATCAACCGCCCCGACACGACCGACGCGCCGATCATGCCGCCCATCAACGGTGTGAGCAGCAGCCCGGCCTCGGTGGCGCTGGCGCCGGTCACCAGTTGCAGGAACACCGGGAGGAACACGATCGCGCCGAACATGCTGGCGCCGACGATGAAGGCGGCGGCCGCGACCAGGCTGAAGGTCCGGTTCGCGAACAGCCGCAGCGGGATGA
Source organism: Nitriliruptoraceae bacterium (assembly GCA_007120465.1). Classification (GTDB taxonomy): domain Bacteria; phylum Actinomycetota; class Nitriliruptoria; order Nitriliruptorales; family Nitriliruptoraceae; genus CSSed11-175R1. The sequence continues at coordinate 1,477 of SKNO01000249.1, read as the reverse complement.
TCGGCCCCGGAGCGGTTCGCTGCCGCACGATGAACAGCACGCTGAGCACCGTGCCCGCGATGGCGAGTGCGATGATCAGCGGGGAGGTCCAGGCGTGCTCGACGCCGCCCCAGGCCGCGACCAGGAGCAGGGACGACACGCCGGCGACCAGCAGGAAGGCGCCGAGGTAGTCGATCGTCTGGTCGACGCGGTGGCGGGGCAGACGGAGGACGCGGTGGGTGACCACCAACGCGACGATGCCGACCGGGATGTTGATGAAGAACACCCACCGCCAGTCGAGCTGGTCGACGAGGAACCCGCCGGCGAGGGGTCCGGCAACCGCCGCGACGCCGAACACGGCGCCGAGGTAGCCCTGGTAGCGGCCGCGCTCCCGTGGGGAGAGGATGTCGCCCAGGATCGTCATCGCCAGGGCGATCACGCCACCGCCACCCACACCCTGCACCGCCCGGGCGACGATCAACATCGGCATGTTCGCTGCGAGTCCGGACAGCACCGACCCGACCAGGAAGATCACGATCGCAGCCTGGTAGACCCGATCCCGGCCGTACAGGTCCGAGACCCGCCCGAACAGCGGGGTCGCCACCGTCACGGCCAGCAGGTACGCCGTGACGATCCAGGCGACCATCTCGACGCTACCCAGCTCGCCGGCGATCGTCGGCAGCGCGGTCGCGACGCTGGTCTGCCCGATCGCGACCAGGAACAGGCCGGTGAGCAGGCCGCCGAGGACGACGAGGATCTCACGGTGGGTCAGATCCGCCTGGGTGGCGGACGCGCCCGGGTTCCCGTCCGGCGGGGTCATGGCGCGCCCCGCTCGTCGGCCTCCAGCGCGTCGACCAACCCGTCCAGCCGCTCCGCGAGTATCGCCACCTCGGCTGGGTCCCAGTCGTCGAGGACGCGGGCGAGGTGTGCCCGGCGCGCTTCGCGCACGCGTTCCAGGGCGTCGCGCCCCTCCGTGGTCGGGGTGTAGCGGCGGGCACGGGCGTCGTCGCGGTCCGCTGCTACCTCGACGTAGCCCGCCGCCACGAGACGCTTGACGTGCCGGCTGGTGGTCGAGACGTCCAACCCGAGCATCGCCGCGATGTCGGAAAGCCGGCCCCCGTTGAGTTCGGCGATGCGCACCAGCGTGACGTAGGCGGCGCGCTCGAGGTTCACGCCGGCACGCCGACGGGTCGCCTCACCGGTGGTCGGTAGGAAGGCGCGACGCACCAGCCGGGTCAGGGCACGTTCGAGTTCCCCGTACGGGGTCGCGTCGGAGGGCATGCCTCGACCGTACGACGTTTACTTGCAGAGTGCAACTATCGTCCGGGGCCGACGGGGGTCGGAGGTCCAGCCGCGTCCGCGGTGGAGGCCGGGCGCGTCCGCGCGTTCCCGGCTCCGGTCTCCCGCGGGAGGCGCACCGTCAGGCGCGCCCCGCCGCCGGTCCGGTTGGCGGCTGCGACGGTGCCGCCGTGGGCGGCCACCACCTCGGCGACCACGG
>SKNO01000120.1 GCA_007120465.1 Nitriliruptoraceae bacterium | reverse complement strand
CGATGCGCGCACGCAGGCAGCGACGGCGGAGGCGCGGGAGGCGCTCGCGGCGCTGGACCTGCCGGCCGACGTGGCCGACACCCTCGACGGCATCGCGGCGTGGGCGGGACGCCGCCGCCGCTGACGTGGTCAGCGCGGGCCGGTTGCGGTGGGGTGCACGACGACCGCAGTGGCGTCGGTGGCGCCCATCGTGGGGACCTGGGTGCGCTCCTCCACCCACGGGAACACCCAGGTGAACAGGACGACCACGGCGACCGCGATCAGCACCACCAGCAGCGCCGCCTTGAGCCAGCGGGGCAGGCCGCCGTGGCGGGACGGGTCGGTGGCGGGGTCGGGTGCGCTCATCGTCAGCTCTCCGCGATCTCGTCACGCTCGGCGTCGGGGTCGGCGGTCGAGCTGATCGGGTCGCCCAGCAGCTCACCCCACGCGATCAGGCGCTGCGCGTCGCTGTAGCGCGGGTGGCAGGTGGTGAGGGTGATCATCGGCGCGCCCGACCCGAGCGGGTCCTCGCCGACGACCCACATCGCGGTGGGCTCGACGATCCGCTGCTCGACGTAGGCGTAGACCCACTCGCGTCCCTGCCGGTCGACGACGTGGATCGTGTCGCCGTGCTGGAGCTCCTCGAGGGACCAGAAGGGGGCCCCGTAGGTCGTGCGGTGGCCGGCGATGGCGAGGTTGCCCTCGCCGCCGGGGCGGTCGGACTCCGGGTAGTGCCCGGGACCGCGGCGCAGCAGCGACAGTTCGACCCCCTCGACGACGTAGAGGACCTCGTCGTTGATGATCCGTTCCCCGTCGCGCTCGAACCACAGCGCGGCGTACGCCTCACCGAGCTCGATCGGCTCGTCCTCGACGAGGATCTCGGTGTCGAGGTCAACCGGGTTGTCGGGGACCGTCAGCGTCCACTCGTCCGCGAGGTCGCGCTGCTCCCGCTGGGTCTCGAAGCCGGTGAACCACAGCAGGTACACGACGTAGAGCAGGACGATCGCACCCAGGACGATGAGCGTCCAGCCGATGCCACGGACGACCCGGGTCACGGTGCCCCTCAGGTGCTCGGGTGCGCGGGAGCCTGACCGACGAGGGTAGCGGTGCCCCGCCGTGACGCCCGGTCGGCGTGTCCGAACCGCGGCCGAGCGTGGGTCCACACCGGTCGCTGGGTACGCTACCGGTGCCAGGATGACGGCCGGGGACCACGGAGCGATCGATGCCCGAGAGCAAGCACCGGCGGCACGGGCGGCGCCGCCCCCGCGCCTACCAGACCCACGAGCCCGAGCGCAAGCCCGACCCGTCGCCGCCGTGGGTCCCCGCGACCGGCGCCGCGCTGCTGGTCCTCGGCACCCTGGTGATCCTCGTCGGCTACCTCCCCGGGGTCAGCGACGCGCTGAACCGGCTACCGCTGCTCGGCTCGAACTGGGGCCTGGTCGGCGGGTTCATCCTGCTCAGCATCGGGTTCGGGTTCCTCACCCGCTGGCGCTAGCCGCGGACGGGCAGCCGGCACGCCTCCCGGCCCCCTCGGGTGCCCCTCGCACGTGCGGGTTTCGAGATTGGGCGCGCGCTCAACGCTCCACAGGCTGTGGATAGATGGGCGGGTTGTCCCCCGTTCTTCCCCGACCTCGCCGCGGACCTGTGGATGAACCCCGGACGTGCTGACGCGACGTGGCCACCCCACCGCGCGGCGCGGTCAGTTCAGGAGCTCGGTCCGCTCGTGCATCCGCTGGCCACAGTGGCTCGGGGCGCGGGCGCTGCCGCGCACCAGGAGCAGCACCTCGGTGCCGCACTCCTCGCACCAGAACAGGGTGCGTTCGTCGCCGCTGACCGGCTCGGGGTCAGCGGCCGCGGCGGCGCCGTCCCGGCCGTCGGCCACCAGCGCGCGCAGGGAGGTGAGCAGCCAGGTCAGGAGCGCGTAGCCGAGCAGGGGAGCGAACACCCATCGCCAGCCGAGGTTGACCCCGACGAGCACGGCGAGCAGCGCCGCCGGGATCAGGAGCAGGACCATGGGGGCGCCTCGCAGGGTCGGGCGGCGACAAGGGTGCCACACCGGGCGGACGGCGTCGTTCCCGGCGCGGACGACCCCACGGGTCAGGTGAGCCGTTCGACGATCGTGGCGTTGGCCATCCCCCCGCCCTCGCACATCGTCTGCAGGCCGTAGCGGCCGTCGGTGTGCTCGAGGACGTTGAGCAGCGTTGTCATCAGCTTCGCGCCGGAGGCGCCGAGGGGGTGGCCGTTGGCGATCGCGCCGCCGTTGACGTTCACCTTGGCGAGGTCCGCGCCGGTCTCCTGCTGCCAGGCCAGGACCACCGGTGCGAAGGCCTCGTTGACCTCGAAGGCGTCGATGTCGTCGACGGTGAGCCCGGCGCGGGCCAGGGCCTGCTGGGTGGCCGGGATCACCCCGGTGAGCATCAGCACCGGGTCGTCACCGGTGACGGTCATCGTGTGCACGCGGGCGCGTGCGGTGAGCCCGAGCTGCGCAGCCTTCTCCCGCGACATGACCAGCAGCGCGGCAGCGCCGTCGGACAGCTGGGACGCGTTGCCGGCGTGGATCACCCACTCGATCTGCGGGAAGCGCTCCTCCCACGACGCGTGCTCGAACGCTGGCTGCAGCCCGGCCAGCGACTCGACGGTGGTGCCGGGACGGATCCCCTCGTCGCGCGTGAGGGTCTCGCCGGTCGGCCCGTCGCCGCGGTCGATCGCGAGCGGCAGCAACTCCACCTCGACGCGCCCGTCGTCGCTGGCCTCGGCGGCCCGCCGGTGCGACTCGGCGGAGAGCCGGTCGACGTCCTCCCGACCGAGCCCCCACTTCGCGGCGATCAGCTCGGCGGAGATGCCCTGGGGCACCAGCCCGCCGTCGTAGCGCGCGGGGATCCGTGTGCCGAAGGGGTTGGCGCCCGCCATCGACGAGCCCATCGGTACCCGCGACATCACCTCGACGCCTGCAGCGATCGCGATGTCGTAGCTGCCGGCCATCACCCCCTGGGCCGCGAAGTGCAGGGCCTGCTGCGAGGACCCGCACTGCCGGTCGATCGTCGTGGCCGGGACCGACTCGGGGAAGCCGGCGGCGAGCACCGCGCTGCGCCCGACGTTGAAGGTCTGCTCGCCGACCTGGGACACGCAACCCGTGATGACGTCGTCGACCATCACCGGGTCGAGGTCGGTGCGGGACGCCAGCCCCCGCAGCGTCTCCGCCAGCAGGTCGACCGGGTGCCACCCCGACAGGGCCCCGCCGGGCTTGCCCTTGGCGACCGGTGTCCGGATCGCGTCGACGATCACCGCTTCACGCATCAGCTGCCTCCCTCGGGGCGGCACGTGGGCGCCCAGGGGAGAGGCTACCGGTGGCCGGCGAGCGGCCGGCAAGCGACACGGGCGCGGCGGGTCGCGCGCCACGGACAGGAACGCAACGGGCGCGTGGCGGGAAGCGGGCGGCGGGTCACGCCAGCCCGGTGGAGCCGCCACGGCGGGGATCGCCCACCCGCGCTCCCGAGGGGCACACCGCGTGCACCCCGCCGAAGTACAGGTCCCGGTCGCGCCAGACGTTGACGGGACGGTGCTGCGCGAGCACGGCCAGCGCGTCGGGCGGGAACCCCGGCTCGGCCTGCACCGTGCTCCCGTCCCAGTGCAGGCGGGGGGCGTGGACCGCGGCCTCGAGGTCCCGGCCGTCGACGAGCAGGGCGAGGAGCACCTGGGTGAGCGCGCTGCGGATCCGCTCGCTGCCGCCCGAGCCGAGCGCGACGGGATCCCCGTCGGGGGGCCGCACCACCGTGGGGGCCATCATCGAGCCGACGCGCACCCCCGGTTCGGCGTGGTGGAAGCCGGCGGGGTGGAGGTCCTCCTCGCCCATGATGTTGTTGGCCATGACGCCGGTGCCCGGCAGGTACACGCCGCTGCACGACCCGTTGGAGACGGTCATCGCGGCGAGGTTGCCCTGCTGATCGGCGATGCTGACGTGGGTGGTGCCCTGCGTGCTCACCGGCTGCGAGGCGGTGTGGTGGCGCGTCACCTCGTCGAGCACGTCCACGAGCCGCACCAGCGCGGCGCCGTCGTCGCCGGCCGGGGCGTCACCCGCCGCCAGGACCTCCAGGGCGCGTAGGACGAGGGTCCCGCCGAAGGACGGCGGCGGGTTGGTGACCACCCGCGCCCCACGGTGGTGGGCGACGAGGGGCGGCCGCTCCACCACCCGGTAGGCGGCGAGGTCCTCGGCGGTGACCGCCCCACCCGACGCGGCCATGTCGGCGGCGATCGCCCGCGCGAGGTCGGGGTCGTCGAACCCGCTCAGGGTGCCATCGGCGAGCGCCGTCAGGAAGCGGGCGAGCGGCGCGTTCTCCAGGCTCGACCCCGCACCGAGTACCTCGACGTCGATCAGGAACCGGCGGCGGCCCTCGTTGCTGGCGGTGAGGATCGGCTCGAGCAGCCGCACGACCCCGGCCTGCTGGGGACCGAGCACGACGCCGTCGCGCGCCAGCGCGATCGCGGGTGCCAGCACCTCGGACAGGGGCAGGCGACCGAGACGCCGGTGGACGTGGAGGAAGCCGGCGAGGCAGCCCGGCACCGCCACCGATCCGTGCCCGACGTGGAACACCTGGTCGGCGCCGGGGAAGTGCAGGGTGACGGGCACCAGTGCAGGCGGCGCGTCGGGGGAACGGCCGCGGCCGGGCGTGTCGACGAAGAAGTCGAACACCACCTCCTCACCGCCCGCGGTCCGGGCCAGCAGGAACCCGCCGCCGCCGAGGCTGGACAGGCACGGCTCGGCGACGCCGGACGCGAACCCGGCCGCGACGGCCGCGTCGTAGGCGTTCCCGCCGGCACGCAGGACGTCGACCGCGGCCGCGACGGTGGCCGGGTGGCCTGCCGCGACCACCCCACGTGGGGGTGGGGCAGCGGGTGGGTGGGGCACGGTCGATCCGGTCGGCGGGATGGCGAGGTCGCAGGACGAGGCCGGGATGGGGCAGGAGTGTGCCCCTCGGACGGAGCCCCGTCGAACCGGCCACGGTCGGTCCGTCACGCCGTCCACGCCGGCTGGCGTAGGCTGCTCGCACCCCCGGGCCCGTAGCTCAGTCTGGCAGAGCGCTGCCCTTGCATGGCAGAGGTCGTCGGTTCGAATCCGATCGGGTCCACCGCTGGTGCGCCGCCGAGCACGTGGGACCTCGGCACCCGGCGCGGTGTACGGGCCCGACCCCGGTCGGGCTCGGCCCCTATGCTGCGGTCGGACAGGCGCCCATGGGGTTCCTCGCGCCAGCCGCCGGGAACCGTCTCACGGGCCACGTGTCGGCGGCCGACACCGCCGCGACGCAGCGCAGACGCATCGATAGCGAGGAGCCAGCATGGACCGGGTGGTCGTGGGTATCGACGGGTCGGAGGCGGCCCGGCGCGCCCTGGCGTGGGCGATCGAGGAGGCGAGGGGACGGGACGCCAAGCTCGACATCGTCCACGCCTATCACCTGCCCCCGAGCGACAACACCGAACGCAGCGCGTACGCCGCCGCGGCCCAGGGTGGGATCAGCCGCGTCGATGTCGAGGAGTTCCAGCGGCGCCGGGAGGAGGAGCTGCGCAACGCCCGCAACCAGGCGCTTGGGCGGATCGATCGGGCGCTGGAGCGGGTCGACGCCGACCCCTCCGGGGTGCAGATCGAACGTCACGCCGTGGTCGGCAAGCACCCCGAGCAGGCGCTGATCGAGCTCTCGCGCGGTGCCTCCCTGCTGGTCGTCGGTTCGCGCGGACGCGGGGCGGTGGCGGGCCGGCTGCTGGGTTCGGTGTCCCGTGCCTGCGTCGAGCACGCCCACTGCCCGGTGGTCGTCCTGCCGCCCGACACGGTCGAGGACGCGAAGCGGTGACCCTCGGGGTCGACGTCGGCGGCACGTTCACCGACCTCGCCGTCTGGGACGGCGACCGGCTCCGGGTCGGCAAGACCTCCACCACCCCCGACCAGAGCGAGGGGGTCGTCGCCGGCGCCCGCGATCTGCTCGGTGACGGGCGGGTCCCTGCCTTCCTCCACGGCACCACCGTCGCGACCAACGCACTGCTCCAGCGCCGCGGTGCCCGCACGGCGCTGGTCACCGACGCCGGCTTCCGGGACCTCGTGGAGATCGGCCGGCAGGACCGTCCGTCGCTCTACGACAGCTTCGCCGACCGGTCCGCGCCCCTCGTCGACCGCCGCAGCCGGTTCGAGGTGGCCGCCGAGCCCGGCACCGACGACCTCGACGACCTGCGGTGGGCGCTCGCGACGCACGGTCCCGAGGCGATCGCCGTCTCCCTGCTGTACGGCTACGCACGACCGGCGCGGGAGCAGGAGATCGCCGACCACCTCGCCGCCACGCTGGGCGTCCCGGTCTCCTGCTCCCACGCGGTGTCCGGCGAGTTCCGCGAGTTCGAGCGCCTCTCGACCACGCTGCTCAACGCCTACCTCACGCCGGTGGTGGCGCACTACCTGCGCAACCTCGCCCGCCGGGCCGGCGACGCCGGCCTGCCCGAGCACGTCGAGGTGATGCGTTCGTCCGGGGGGCTGATGTCGGTCGACGCCGCCCGGTCGCTGCCCGCCGCCGTGCTGCTCTCGGGCCCGGCCGGCGGGGTCGTCGCGTCCGCGGAGCTCGGCCACGCCCTCGGGCTCGACCACCTCGTCTCGTTCGACATGGGTGGCACCTCGACCGACGTGTGCCGCATCGACCACGGCCGCCCCGAGGTGGCCTACGAGCGCGACATCGACGGGCTGCCGTGCCGGCTGCCGTCGGTCGCGGTGCACACGGTCGGGGCGGGCGGCGGCAGCATCGGCTGGGTCGACGAGGGCGGGGCACTGCGGGTCGGACCCCACAGCGCCGGCGCGCACCCGGGGCCCGCCTGCTACGGGCGCGGCGGCGTCGACGCCACGGTCACCGACGCGAACCTGGTGCTCGGACGGCTCGACCCGGCCGCACGGTTGGCCGGCACCGTCGATCTCGACCCGGAGGCGGCCCGCCGGGCCGTCGGCGCGCTCGGCGAGCAGGTCGGACTCGACGTCACCCGGACCGCCTTCGGGATGCTGCGCATCGCGGAGGAGCACATGGCCCGCGCGATCCGGGTCGTGTCCGTCGAGGAGGGCGCCGACCCGCGCGAGGCGGTGCTGGTCTCCTTCGGGGGCGCGGGCGGGCTGCACGCCACCGCCCTCGCCCGCACCCTCGAGATGTCGGGGGTGGTGGTGCCGCCCTTCGCCGGTGTGTTCTCCGCCGTGGGCCTGCTGCTCAGCCCGCGCCGCACCGACCGGGCCCGCTCGGCCGCGGTCGATCTGGGCGACCCGGCGGGGCTCGCCCGGCTCGCCGAGGCGGTGGCCGCCGAGGCGACGGCCGAGCT
>SKNO01000229.1 GCA_007120465.1 Nitriliruptoraceae bacterium | reverse complement strand
CGGTGGCTGGTGGCGGCGCTGGCGCTCGGGGTGGCGGTCGTCGCCGGCGGGCGGATCGCGGCGGCCACCGGCGGGCTGGTGGTGACCCACACGGACGTGGGCGGCACCCCGGTGACGATCCTGGTCGCCGACGACACGGACGCCCCACCGGGGGTCGTCGTCGCCCACGGCTTCGCCGGGTCCCGGCAGCTGATGCGCACCTTCGGGGTGGCGCTCGCGCAGCACGGCTACGCGGTCGCACTGCCCGATCTGGCCGGTCACGGGGCCAACACGGGCCACCTCGACCCGGCGGGTGACGTGCTGGTCGCCGAGGTCCTGCGGGCGCGCATCCTGCTGGTCGAGGCGCACGGGGTCCCGGACGACGCCGTGGCGCTGCTCGGGCACTCGATGGGATCGGGCGCGGTGATGCGCACCGGCATCGAGCACCCCGACCTCGTCGCCGCCGTCGTCGCCGTGTCCCCGACGGATGCGGCCGTCACACCGGAGCTCCCGCCGGACCTGAAGCTCCTGGCCGGCTCCCTCGAGGGACGGTTCGTCGCCAACGCGGAGGAGCTGCTCGCCCGCGCGGGCGGCGCCGGCGGGACGCCCGGCACCGACGGCCGTGCCCGTGACCTCGAGGTCGTGCCCGGCGTCGAGCACGTCAGCATCCTGTTCAACCCCTCCGCCCACGTCGCAGCGGCGACGTGGCTGGATGCCGTGACCGGCCGGACGCCGGCCCCGCTGGAGCCGGTGTGGCTGATCGGCTGGTGGTTGCTCGCCCTGGGTGGCGTCGTGCTCGCCTGGCGGGTCGCGGCCCCGTCGCTGGTGGACGGGTGGACGGGTGCTCGGCACGGGACCGGCGCACCGCCGGTGGAGCGCACGCCGGGATCGGACGGCGGGTCCTGGCGACGGCGGGTCATCGCGCTCGCCGGTGGGACGGCCGGTGGGACGGCGGCGCTCGTGGCGCTCGGTCGGGTGCTCCCGCTGGCAGACCTCGGCGGGATGCTGGTGGGCCCCGTGCTGGCGCTGTGGTTCCTGCTGGTCGGGGCCCTGTGGTGGTGGATGGGGCCGAACGCGGGGCGACCCGGGCGGCAGGACGTGGTCGGGACCGTGCTGCTCCTCGGCGTGCTCGTGCTGGCGTTCGGTGCGCTGGCCCCGGCGGTGTGGTTGCCCGTGGTGCCGGGTGGGGTGCGCAGCGGGTACCTCGCGCCCTTCACCGTGTCGGTGCTGCCGTGGACCGTCGCCTTCACGGCCGGTCTCCGTGGACGGCACGGGTGGGGGACCCTCGGCTGGTGGGCGGCCACCTCGGTGGCGCTGCTGCTCGGGGTGGGCGTGGCGGCGGTCACGGTCCCCGGCCTCGGGTTCGTGCTCCTGCTCCTGCCGCTGCTGCCGGCGCTGCTCGGGCTGGTCACCGTGGTGGTGACGCCGTGGGTCCGGCACGCCGGCTCGGTGTGGGGGCCGGCGCTGACGGCGGCCGGCTTCCTCGGGTGGATCATGGCGGTGCTGTTCCCGCTGACGTGACGGGCGCTAGCGTCGCTCGCCACGGTCACGCGGTCGCGTGGCAGACGCGGGAGGTGGCATGGAACCGGCGGGCAAGGTGGTGCTGATCACGGGCGCCGGGCGGGGGATCGGTGCCGCGATGGTCCGACGGTTCGCGCGCGAGGGCGCGGCCGGGATCCTCGTCGCCGACCTCGATGGCGCCGCGGCGTCCGCGGTCGCGGAGGAGCTCGCCGGGACCCGGACGCGGGCGCTGCCGTACACCGTCGACGTGGCCGACCCGGCGCAGGTCGTCGCGATGGTGGCGGCTGCCGAGGAGCGGCTGGGACCGGTCGACCTGCTCTGCTCGAACGCCGGCATCGGGTCGGGGGAGGGCCTCGAGGCCGCCCCCGAGGTGTGGGACCGGCTGTGGGCGGTCAACGTGATGGCTCACGTCCACGCGGCGCAGGCGGTGCTGCCCGGCATGGTCGAGCGGGGCGGCGGGACGATCCTCGCGACCGCGTCGGCGGCGGGCCTGCTGACGATGGTCGGGGACGCGCCGTACACGGTGACCAAGCACGCCGCCGTGGCCTTCGCCGAGTGGTTGGCGGTCACCTACGGGCCCGCCGGCATCCGGGTCAGCGCGCTGTGTCCGCAGGGCGTGGAGACCGCGCTGCTGACCGACCAGGAGGACGCCCTGGCCACCCGCATCGTCCGGCGTGCCGCCGAGGTGCTCGACCCCGAGGACGTGGCCGAGGCGGTGGTCGAGGGACTCGCCGCGGAGCGGTTCCTGATCCTGCCCCACCCCGACGTCGCCGACCTCGTGCGCGGCAAGGCCACCGACCCCGACCGGTGGATCGCGGGGATGCAGCGGTTGGTCGCGACGGTCGAGCAGGAGGGCCGCTGACCCTCCGGTGCCACGCCGCCCGGGACGTCCGGGGGACGCCCCGCGACGGCGGGGAGCGGGTCACCGCACCGGCACGATCCGCAGCAGCGCCGAGGCGCCCCAGTCGACGATCAGGATCTCGCCGTCGTGGTCCACGCCGAAGCTCGAGGGCTGTGCCACCTCGAGGTCCTCGGTGAGGTCCTGCACGTCGGTGACCTCGCCGTCGACGAACCGGAAGGTCTCCATCAACCCCCGGCACCAGTCGCCGTGGAAGTAGTGGCCGGTGTACTCGGGGATCGCCGTGCCGCGGTAGACCTCGCCGCCGGTGATCGAGCAGTGGCCGTCCTCGTGGAACAGCTCGCGGACCGGATCGGTGAGCTCCCCGTCGGGTTCGCCGCCGTAGAAGGTCAGCGTGCCCTCGAGGATCGGCCAGCCGAAGTTCAGGCCCGCGTCCTCGATCGGCACGATGTTGATCTCCTCGACGGTCTCCTGACCGACGTCGGCGATGTACACCAGCCCGTCGACCGGGTCGATCGTGAAGCGCCACGGGTTGCGCAGCCCGTAGTGGTAGACCTCGGGCGCGCCGCCCCCGTCGACGAAGGGGTTGTCGGGCGGGATCGCGTAGGGGGTGCCGCGGTCCACGTCCAGCCGCAGGATCGTGCCCAGCAGGGTGGACGGGTCCTGGCCGTTGACCGAGGCCTGCGCCCCGTCACCGACGGCCACCCACAGGTAGCCGTCCGGCCCGAACCGCACGTGGCCACCGTTGTGGCGCACCCGTTCGGGGTGCTTGTCGATCACCAGGAGCCGCTCCTCCGTGGCGGTGTCGGCGCGGCTGCCGTCAGGTGCCACCTCGTAGCTGACGAGGTGGTTGTCGTTGCCGGGCACCGAGAAGTAGGCGAACACCCGCGGGTCGGCGGGGTGATCCGGGTGGAAGGCGAACCCGAGCAGGCCCTGCTCGATGCTGCCGCTGGTGATCCGGTCGCGGACGTCGAGGAAGGGCTCGTCCGCGACGGTGCCGTCGGGCGCGATGGCCCGGACCAGCCCGCCCCTCTGGACGACGAACAACCGGTCGTCCGCGCCGTGGTGGGCGACCCCGACCGGCTGCGACAGGCCGTCCGCGACCACCTCGACCTCGAGTCCGAGCAGCGGGTCCAGGGGCTCGGGCGCCGGCTCCTCGGGTCGCGCGTCCTCACCGTCCTCGGCGGGGGGTTCGTCGGCGGTCTCGGGCGGGAGCTCGGCCGGCTCCTCGGGGGCGGCGACGACGTCGTCGGGCTCCTCGGTGACGTCGGTGACGGGGTCGCTGCTGCAGGCCGTCGTGGCGAGCGCGAGCGCGGCGGCGACGATCAGGGCACGGTCAGCGCCACGCATCGGCGCCGCCTGACGTCAGACGCTGGTACAGCGGGAGCGACTCGAGCCAGCCCTCCGGGGCGACCTCGCCGCCTTCGAGCGCGCGGTACAGGGCGTGCCGCTGCTGCCGCAGCCACGCGATCGCCGCGGAACGCCCGTCCGCGGTCAGCGAGTCCGTGTGGATCAGCGTGCCCTTGTCGCCGTCCAGCAGGTAGCGCAGCCAGGACGGCCGCAGCACCCAGGTGTCCGGGTCGTCGAGCAGTTCGCGGAGGCGCCGGCGCTGCGACTCGGTGAGGTTGCGGGGCACCGACCGACGGGATCCGGGCATGCGCGGGGGCATCGTCTTGGTCATCGCGTTCCTCTGGGATGGGGGGTGGGCCGGGCGGTGGCCGTGCCGGGCCCCCGGTGGCGTCGCGCGCGGGGCGGGGATGGGGACCGGCGTCACACCCCCGCAGTGAACCATCCCGCGGCCGCTCGAGCCGGGTCGACCGCTCCCTGCGGGTGGCGGAGGTCGTAGGCTGGCGGTGAGTGCTCGGCGGTGTCCCGCCGACGGGTGGTCCCCCCGGATCACGCCCCCCTGGTCCGGATCGCGACGACGATCGAGAGGTGTCCCGATGGCGCAGGAGATGGAGTACCGCCGGCTCGGACGTTCCGGGCTGAGGGTGAGCGTGCTGAGCTTCGGTTCCTGGGTGACCTTCAAGAGCCAGCTCGACGTCGACCGCGCGATCGACTGCATGGCGGCGGCCTACGACGCCGGGGTCAACTTCTTCGACAACGCCGAGGCGTACGCGGGCGGTGAGGCCGAACGGATCATGGGGGAGGCGTTCCGCAGGCTCGGCTGGCCACGCCACAGCTACCTCGTCTCCAGCAAGTACTTCTGGGGGATCCACCCCGGTCCGAACACCAAGCGCACCCTGAACCGCAAGTACCTCCTCGAGGCGATCGACGCGTCGCTGGAGCGCTTCGGGCTCGAGTACCTCGACCTCGTCTACTGCCACCGCCCGGACCCCAACACACCGATCGAGGAGACCGTGCGGGCGTTGTCCGACGCGATCGACCGCGGCAAGGCGCTGTACTGGGGGACCTCGGAGTGGAGCGCCGACGAGATCCGCGCCGCCTGGGACGTCGCGGACCGCTACGGCTGGCACAAGCCCGTGGTCGAGCAGCCGGAGTACAACCTGTTCCACCGCGACCGGGTGGAGCAGGAGTACGCCCGGCTGTACGAGGACATCGGGATCGGCACCACCATCTGGTCGCCGCTGGCGTCGGGGCTCCTGACCGGCAAGTACCTCGACGGCATCCCCGAGGACAGCCGCGCGGCCCTGAAGGGCTACGACTGGCTGCGCGAGCGGCTCACCGACGAGCACGCGAACGCGAAGGTGCGCCAGCTCAAGGACGTCGCGGACGACCTCGGCGTCACCTTGGCGCAGCTGTCGATCGCCTGGTGCGCAGCCAACCCGGACGTGTCCACGGTGATCACCGGTGCGTCCCGCGTCGAGCAGGTCCACGACAACATGGGCGCGCTCGACGCCCTCGCGCGGTTCACCCCCGACGTGAGGGAGCGGATCGAGGCGATCTTCACGTGATGACGATCCGGGCCGCACGGTCCGACGACCTCGAGGCACTCGTCGGCCTGTTCTGCCGCTACCTCGGCTTCTACGAGGAGCCGGCCGACAGCGCCGACGTCACCGCGTACCTCCGCGGCCACCTCGAGGCGGGAACCTCCACGATCCTGGTCGCCGACCTCGACGACGAGCTGGTCGGGTTCGCGCAGCTGTACCCCACGTGGGAGTCGCTGTCGCTGACGTCGAGGTGGATCCTCTACGACCTCTACGTCGCCGCACACGCCCGGCGTCGAGGTGTCGGGCGCGCACTGGTGCTCGCGGCGCTGGACCACGCGCGGGCGAGCGGTGCGGGCTCGGTGTCGCTCGACACGGCCAGGGGCAACGCGCCGGCACAGGCGCTGTACGCCTCCCTTGGGTTCGAACGCGACGACGAGTTCGTCACCTACCACCACGACCTGTCCCGACCCGCGTGAGCCCGGACGGTCGCACCGCCACTGCGGCTCACCAGCCCTGTTCGGCGGCGCGGCCCTCTTCGTACCCGGACCGGCTCTGGAGCCCGATCACGGCCCGCTCGGCGAACTCGGCCAGGGTGGCGGCGCCAGCGTAGGTGCAGGCGCTGCGCACCCCCGCCGTGATCACGTCCACGAGGTCCTCCACGCCCGGCCGTTGCGCGTCGAGGTAGCGCCGTCCCGAGGAGATGCCCTCCTCGAACAGCGCCTTGCGCGCCCGGTCGAAGGCGCTCTCGCGCTCGGTGCGGCGCTGCACCGCTCGCGCCGAGGCCATCCCGAAGGCGAGCTTGTAGGGCCGCCCGTCCGGATCGAACTCCACGTCGCCCGGTGACTCGTGGGTGCCGGCGAACAGGGAGCCGATCATCACGTTGGACGCGCCGGCGGCCAGGGCGAGGGCCACGTCGCGCGGGTGGCGGATCCCTCCGTCGGCCCACACCCAGGCGCCGTGCTCACGCGCCGCGGCGACGGTCTCCAGCACCGCGGACAGCTGCGGCCGGCCGACGCCGGTCGCCATCCGCGTCGTGCACATCGCCCCGGGGCCGACCCCGACCTTGACGATGTCGGCACCCGCCGTCACCAGCTCGTCCACCCCTGCGCGGGTGACGACGTTGCCGGCGACGATCGGGACGTCGGGGTCCAGGCCGCGCACCGCCGTGAGGGCGTCGAGCATCCGCTCCTGGTGCCCGTGCGCGGTGTCGATCACCAGGATGTCCACCCCGGCCTCGAGCAGGTGGTGGGCCTTCTCCTTGGTGTCGCCGCCCACCCCGATCGCCGCACCGATGCGCAGACGCCCGTCGGCGTCGAGCGCCGGCGCGTACAGGGTCGAGCGCAGCGCCCCGGTCCGGGTCAGCAGCCCGACCAGTCGCCCGGCGTCGTCGACGACGGGGGCGAGCCGGTGGCGGACCTCCGCCAGCCGGTCGAACGCCGTGCGTGGGTCGACCGTGTCGGGCAGGGTGTCCGGATCGGCGGCCATGACCCGGCCGATCTGGGTGAAGCGGTCGACCTCGCGCAGGTCGCGCGGCGTCACGATCCCGACCGGCCGGTCGTCCTCCAGCACGATCGCGGCCCGGTGGGCGCGCTTCGGCAGCAGGTTCAGGGCGTGGCCGACGGTGTCGGTCGGGGTCAGGGTGATCGGTGTCTCGAACACGGGGTGGCGCGCCTTGACGTCGGCGACCACGGCGCACACGACGTTCGTCGGGATGTCCTGGGGGATCACCGCGAGGCCACCGCGGCGCGCCAGCGTCTCGGCCATGCGGCGACCCGACACCGCGGTCATGTTGGCCGCGACCAGCGGCACGGTGGTCCCGCTGCCGTCCGGGGTGGCGAGGTCCACGTCCAGCCGGGAGCTCACCGCCGACCGGCTCGGGACGAGGAAGGCGTCGGCGTAGGTGAGGTCGTAGTGGGGCTCGTGCCCGTCCAGGAAGCGCACGGCAGTTCCTCCGTCGAGCGACCCCTCACGGTAGCCCGCCTCCCCGGCGTTGTCCGGCTCCGCCCACCCGCCGCGGTCCGGCCACCTGCGCCCCGGACGGGCCGGCCCCGTCGGGCGCCAGG
>SKNO01000037.1 GCA_007120465.1 Nitriliruptoraceae bacterium | reverse complement strand
GTGGCCGACGCCGACCCCCGGTCCCCGCCCACCACCACCGCGTCGGGCACGCCGGCGACGGCGTACCGCCCGAGCCGGGGGTCCTGGTCGAGGATGCGCTGGTGGAGCTCCCGCAGGTGCGGGCCGGGTTCGACCCCGAGGTTGGACACCAGCGCCTCCCGCGCCTGCTGGTAGGTCTCGAGGGCGTCGGCCTGCCGACCGGCCCGGTACAGCGCGAGCAGGCGCTGCGCGTGCAGGCGCTCGCGGTGGGGGTGGGCGTCGCACAGCCCCTGCAGCTCGCCGACCACCTCGTGGTGGTGGCCGGCCGACAGCAGCACCTCGATCCGTTCCTCGACCGCGAGTAGGCGGTGCTCGCCGAGGCGGGCGGCGGCCCCGCGGATGATCGGTCCCGGGTCGATCCCCTCCGCCACCTCGCCGCGCCAGCGGGCGAGGGCACGGTCGTAGGACGTGACGGCGCCGGCCAGGTCCCCCGCGTCGCGGGCGCCCCGGGCGGCGACCACCTCCCGCTCGAAGCCGTGCACGTCCAGTTCGTCGTCCCCGAGGTGCAGGGCGTACCCGGCGGGCCCGGTCACCAGCCGCTCCTGGCCCAGCACCCGACGCAGCCGGGACAGGTAGCTCTGCAGGGTCCCGGTCGCCGTCGGTGGCGGCCGGTCGCGCCACACCTCCTCGACCAGGCGTGCGGACGGCACCGCACCCTCGGTGAGGGCGAGGGCGGCCACCAGGGTACGTGGCCGGGCACCCCCGAGGGGCACCGCCACACCGCCGTCGTCCGCCTCGACGGGACCGAGCATGCGCAGCTGCACCGGAGCTCCTCGCGACGCCGCCGGCCACCTCGACCCCGGCGGATCCGGCGGGGCCGGCAGGCCGGGTAGGGTCATGACACCAGGCCTGCAGGCCGGTTGCAAGGCGGTTGCAAGGTGCCGCCGCCACCCTTCGCGGCGCGGCCGCGACCGGCGCGCCGCGGGGACCAGCGAGGAGACGCGATGGTTTCCACCCTGCTGGTACGTGCGTCCGAGAGCGAACGCCTGGCGCGCTTCGCCACGAACAACCGGGTCGCGCGGCTCATCTCACGTCCCTTCATCGCCGGCTCCACCGTCGCGGAGGGCATCGCCGCCGCCCGCGACCTCGTCGCCGCCGGGCGCACGGTGTCCCTCGACCTCGTCGGTGAGCACGTCACCAGCGAGACCGAGGCGGACCGCGCCACCGACGGCTACGAGGCGACCATCGCCGCCATGGCCGAGGCGGAGCTGCGCAGCGGGGTCTCGATCAAGCCGAGCCAGCTCGGGACCGAGCTCGACGTCGATCGGGCCCGGGCACGCCTCACCCGGCTCGCGGAGGAGGCGGGCGCCGCCGATCTCCACGTCACCCTCGACATGGAGGACTCCTCGACCACCGAGACGACGGTCAAGCTGGTCGAGGCGCTGCACGGCGACGGCCACACCCACGTCGGGTGCGCCCTGCAGACCGCCCTGCACCGCACTCCCGACGACGTGGAGCGGTTGAACGAGCTGGGCGCGAGCGTGCGGCTGTGCAAGGGCGCGTACGCCGAGAGCGCCCGCATCGCCCACCAGCACCGCGGCGCGGTCGACGACGCCTTCCAGCGCTGCGCGACCGCCCTGCTCGAGCGGGGCACCTACCCACGGTTCGCGACCCACGACCACCAGATAATCGGCCACGTGCGCCGCGAGGCACGCCGCCTCGGCCGCACGACCGACGGGTACGAGTTCCAGATGCTCTACGGCGTGCGCACGGACGTGCAGCAACGGCTCGTGGAGATCGGCGAGCACCTGTGCATCTACGTACCGTTCGGGGAGGCGTGGTACGCGTACTTCATGCGCCGGTTGGCCGAGCGGCCGACCAACGTCCTGTTCTTCCTCCGTGCGCTGACCGGCTGACCCGCCACCCCGCACCGACACCCGCGCGACGAGCGAACGACCGCGAGACAGGGAGCTCACCACCATGACGGTGCCAACCCCGTACAACGAACCCGTCCTCGACCACGCCCCCGGGAGCCGCGAACGTGCGGAACTCGACGCCGAGGTCGCCCGCCTGGCCGCGGAGACCACCGAACTGCCCATGCGGATCGGCGAGGCTGACGTCCGGTCCGGGGAGACCTTCACGCAACCCGCCCCCCACCGCCACGACCTCGCCGTCGCCGAGGTGCACGCCGCGCGGCGGGAGGACGTGCAGGCCGCGATCGAGGCGGCGGAGCAGGCGCGCCACGACTGGTCGCGGTGGAGCGTCGAGGAGCGCGCCGCGATCTTCCTGCGTGCTGCGGACCTGCTGGCCGGGCCGTACCGGGCACGGATCAACGGCGCGACGATCCTCGGGCAGTCCAAATCGGTGCAGCAGGCCGAGATCGACGCCGCCTGCGAGCTGATCGACTTCCTGCGGTTCAACGTCGCCTTCGCCCAGGAGCTGACGGAGGACCAGCCGTACTCGCCCCGCGGGGTGTGGAACCGGATGGAGCACCGCCCCCTGGACGGCTTCGTACTGGCGGTGACGCCCTTCAACTTCACGGCGATCGCGGGCAACCTGCCCACCGCGCCGGCGATGGTCGGCAACACCGTGGTGTGGAAGCCGTCGGAGAAGCAGGCGCTGGCGGCCCAGGTGACGATGGAGGTCCTCCGGGAGGCCGGGCTGCCCGACGGTGTGATCAACCTGATCCACGGCGACGGTGCCCGCGCCGTGGACGTCGCCAGCGCCGACCCACGGCTCGCCGGGATCCACTTCACCGGCTCGGAGAAGGTGTTGCGCTCGATCATGCGCACCGTCGGTGAGCACATCGACACCTACCGGAACTTCCCGCGGATCGTCGGCGAGTCCGGCGGCAAGGACTTCGTGGTGGCGCACCCGTCCACGGAGCTCGACGGGCTCGCGGTGGCCCTCGGCCGAGGCGCGTTCGAGTACCAGGGGCAGAAGTGCTCGGCCGCGAGCCGCGCCTACATCCCCCGGTCCCTCTGGCCCGCGCTCCGCGACCGGATCGCCGACATGGCCAAGGACATGACCGCCAGCATGGGCGACGTCGGGGACCTGTCCACCTTCATGGGGGCGGTGATCGACGCAGGCGCGTTCCAACGTCACCGCGAGGCGATCGAGCAGGCCCGATCCGAGGGCCGCGAGGTCCTGGTGGGCGGCGGGACCGACGACTCCACCGGCTGGTTCGTGGAGCCGACGGTGCTGGTCACCGAGGACCCACGCTCCGACACGATGGTGCGTGAGCTGTTCGGACCGATCCTGACCGTGTTCGTCTACGACGACGCGGAGTGGGACGCCACCCTCGACCTCGTGGACACCACCAGCCCCTACGCGCTGACCGGCGCGGTGTGGTCTCAGGACCGGGCGGCCGCCCACCAGGCCCTCGACCGGCTCCGCGACGCGGCCGGCAACATCTACCTCAACGACAAGCCCACCGGGTCGATCGTCGGCCAGCAGCCCTTCGGCGGCGCCCGGGCGTCGGGCACCAACGACAAGGCGGGTTCGAAGCTCAACCTGGTCCGGTGGATCAGCAGTCGGGCGATCAAGGAGACCTTCGACCCACCGCACGACTGGCGCTACCCGCACATGGGCTGACGGCCACACGCCGTGCCCTTCCTGGGCGGGGCCCGGACGTCCGCGGTCGCGGCAGCGATCGCCCCGAGTTGCGTGACCCCGCGCCGGGCCACGGGCACCCGCGGTCCCGGCACGAGCCCGGTTACAGTGCCTGCTGGCCGAGCCGGCGCCGACGGTGCCGGACCGCACACGGACGGGGTGGCACATGCCGGAGTCGCAGGCAGGCACCGAGGCGGAGGAGCGGTTCGCCTACGGACGCATCTGGCTGATCGGGGCGGGGTTCCTCGGTGTGCAGGTGGCGTTCACCCTCTACAACGCCTTCCTGCCGCTGATGTACCGCGAGTTCTTCGACTCGCGGAGCGCCATCGGCCTGCTGATGGGCACCGACAACCTGATCGGGCTGCTCCTGATCCCGGTGATCGGGGCCTGGTCGGACCGCACCAGCTCGAAGCTCGGGCGGCGGCTGCCCTTCATGTTGTTCGCCGTGCCGATCGCGGCACTGACCTTCGCCGGGATCCCCTACGCCGCCAACGTGCTGTGGGCGCTGATCCTCATGGAGATCGTGTTCACCGCGGCGATGCACAGCTACCGCGGCCCGGTGATCTCGCTGATGCCGGACCACGTGCCGCCGGAGCGGCGGTCGACCGGCAACGGCATCATCAACCTGATGGGCGGGCTGGGCGTGCTGATCGCCTTCGGCGGACTGAGCCTGCTGTACGACGTCGACCCACGGCTGCCCTTCGGGATCGGGGCGGTGATCCTGGTCGTCACGCTGGCGATCGTGTTCGTGTCGGCACAACGGCAGCCTCCCTACGTCGACGACGAGGTCAACTCGGGTGCCCGCCCGATCGGTGACGCGATCGCGGGGTTCCGGGTGCTGGCCAGCCGGCCCAACCGGGGACAGTTCCTGGTGCTCGCCGCGATGCTGACCTACTTCATCGGGTTCGCCGGGCTCGACGCGATGTTCCCGATCTACGGGGTGGAGGAACTCGGGCTGACCGAGGGACGCGCGGCGTTCATCCTGACCTTCTTCGCCGGCTCGTTCCTGGTGTTCGCGCTGGTCGCCGGGATGCTCGGGACCCGGTTCGGCAAGATCCCGACGATGCTCGCCGGCCTCGCGATCCTGCCGGTGCTGTTCCTCGCCGCCACGCCGATCCGGTCCGCCGCGGTGATCGGCGGGCTGTTCGTGGTCGGCGGGTTCGCGTGGGGGCTGGTCAACGTCCAGGCGATGCCGCTGGTGGCGGACCTCGGCGGGCGCGACCGCATCGGCTTCTACGTCGGGATGTACTACCTGTTCACGATGTTCGGGCAGATGATCGGTCCCTTCGTGCTCGGCAGCGCGATGGACGTGTTCGGCAACCAGGGCATGTTCTACGCCGGGGCAGCGGCCTTCGCGGGCGGGTTCGTGCTGCTGCGGGCCGGGCAGAAGCAGCTGGGCGCGACGCCCGAGGAGCTCGCGCGCCGGCGCATCGGCGACCTGCGGCAGGCGAGGGCCGAACCCCTGGGTGAGACCGGTTGACCGGTCGTGGCCCCCGTCGCGCGAGGCCGCGGGGTGCCCCGATCAGACCCCCATCGTCTCCAGCATCTTGGTCCGCAGGCTCATCACGGCCTTGGTGTGGATCTGGCAGATGCGCGACTCGGTCACCCCGAGCACGTCGCCGATCTGCGAGAGGGTCATCCCCTCGAAGTAGTACAGCCCGAGGACCGTCTGCTCGCGCTCGGTGAGCCGGGTGAGGCTCTCGCGCAGCAGTTCCTTGGTCTCCTCGTCCTCGAAGGACTCCTCCGGCAACGCCACCGTCAGGTCCTGCAGGGTGTCCACCAGCGAGATGCGGTCCCCCGCGATGTCGAGCGTCTCATCGAGAGCCGCCATCGAGGTCATCGAGACCCGCGCGAGGGTGTCCTGCAGCTCGTCCAGGGTCCAGCCGAGCTCCTCGGCGAGCTCCTCGTCGGTCGGGCTGCGATGCAGATCCCCCTCGAGCCGCTGCATCGCCGTCTCGACCTGCCGCGCCCTGGCCCGCACCGAGCGCGGCACCCAGTCGATCGAGCGGAGCTCGTCGATGATCGCGCCCTTGATACGGGTCACGGCGTAGGTCTCGAACTTGAAGCCCTTGGACAGGTCGTACTTCTCGATCGCGTCCATCAGGCCGAAGATGCCGTAGGACACCAGGTCGGCGTGCTCGACGTTGGCGGGCATCCCGACGGCGACCCGGCCCGCCACGTACTTCACGAGCGGGGCGTAGTGCACGATCAGCCGCTCGCGGACCTCAGGGTCGCCGGTGTCCCGGTACCGCTGCCAGAGCGCCGCGATGTCGCGCTCCACACCCGCCTCCATCTGCCCCGCACCGGCTGCTCGTTCGAGCAGGAGCCGGTCGTCGACCTCGGTGACGGGACGCATCCTAGTCACCCTTCCGTGGTGCGGTGGCCGCACGCGCGCGCGGGTGGGTCGTGGCGTGGATCTCCCGGAGACGTCCGCGGGAGAGGTGGGTGTAGCGCTGGGTGGTCGCGAGGGAAGCATGACCGAGCAGCTCCTGTACGAGGCGCATGTCGGCGCCGGCTTCGAGGAGGTGGGTGGCGAAGGAGTGGCGCAGGGTGTGGGGGGTGACGTGGCCGAGGCCGGCCTCACGTCCCGCTCGGGTGACCGTTGACCGCGCGTCGCGCGGCCCGAACCGGTCACCCCGCTGGTTGAGGAACACCGCATCGGTGGCCGGTTCCGCGGCGAGCGCCGGACGACCGTCCCGGAGGTAGGCCTCGAGGGCGTCCACGGCCGGTTCGCCGACCGGGACGATCCGCTCCTTGCCGCCCTTGCCGTGCAGGCGCACGAGGTTCAGGCGCAGGTCGAGCGCACGCAGGTCCAGCCCCGTCACCTCGGAGACGCGGGCGCCGGAGGCGTACAGCACCTCGAGCAGGGCGCGGTTGCGCAGACCCACGGCGGTGGTGGTGTCGGGGACCGCGAGCAGGCGTTCGACCTCGTCGACGCGCAGCACGCGCGGGAGGTGACGACCCTGCTTCGGCGAGCCGAGCAGGGAGGCGGGGTCGGTCGGCACCACGCCGCGCCGCGCGAGCAGCGCGAACCACGAGCGTGTCGAGGAGGCGCGGCGCGCAACGGTGCTGCGGGCGTAGCCTCGGTCGGACAGGTCGGCGAGGTAGCGCCGCAAGGTCAGCAGCTCGACCTCGGACGGGTGCTCGATGCCCCACGTGGTCAGGGTCGCCGCGAGGTCGGCCGCGTCACGCCGGTAGGCGTTGACGGTGTGCGCCGCACGGCCCCGCTCCATCGCCAGGTGGTCGACCCAGAGGTCGATCGCCCCGTGCCACGCCGGGGTGATGGTCGGTCCCGGATCCTCCGGGTTCGGTGAGGTACGCACCCGGCCAGCGTCGCCAGGGGCGTTATGGGTGTCAAGAGGTGTGGCTGAAGATAGGACTGAGGTCCCGGAGCGTGTTCGCTCGGCTACGTCACGTTACCTGCTCAGCGCGCGAGGTCCGAGCACCCTCGTCGGTCGGTGCGCCGCCACCACCTCCTCCGCCCCCGGTGGGCGCACGCCGCAGCCGGATGCCATCGTGGCTCTCCGCCACCTCGCCGGCGACCTTCGCCCGGGTCAGGCAGGCCAGGAGCGCACCGGCGGGTTCCCCACTGCGCCGGGCCAGGTCCTCCACGCGGAGCGCACGCGGCCAACTGGCGACGAGCACCCGGTGCACCGCCGCGGGCAGGACCGACGGCGATGCCACCGGGTCGTCGATCCCGGACGCGCGCCCGAGCGCGGACGGCTGCGCCGGGCGGCCGACGGCGGCCAGCAGGTCCGCCG
>SKNO01000060.1 GCA_007120465.1 Nitriliruptoraceae bacterium | reverse complement strand
GGGCGCGCCCCTCGGCCTCGTCCATGATCCGGTGAGCGAACTGAAGCAGGTGGTCGGGGTGCATCGCAGGTCCTCCAGACCGGCTGCGGCGGGGGCTGCCGGGGTGCGTCGCAGCGTCCGAGCACCGGGGACAGATCCTGTCCGCGTACTGGGACCGCGCTGCTGGCGCACGTCGCGATCCGGGCGACGCTACGAAGCCGGATCCGGACGGACCATGCTCGTCGGTCCGCTGAACGTGCTTGTTCGTCCGCATCCACGGGACGAACAGTGGCCGGGTGTGCGAGGATGTGGCATGACGACGGACCTGCCGTGGACGCCGAGCGACCCGCTCGGGGAGTCGCTGCACCTGCTGCGGATGCGCGGCGCCTTCTACTGCCGTACCGAGGCGAGCGCCCCCTGGGCGCTGGAGATGCCGGCCTACGCGGACTCCTTGAGCTTCCACGTCGTGACGGCCGGCTGCTGCTGGCTGGAGGTCGGGGTCTCCGAACCGCTCGAGCTGCGGCCGGGCGATCTGGCACTCGTCCCGCACGGCCGCGGCCACATCCTGCGCAGCGCCCCCGGTGTGGGCCCGCCCGGCCGGGTCGACCAGCTGCCGCAGCACTACCTCGGCGAGCACTACGCGGTGCTGACCTACGGCGGTGGCGGTGACCCGACCCGGTTGATCTGCGGCGTCGTGGCGTTCGACGAACCCGCAGCGCGCGCGCTCGTCGACGTGCTGCCGGACGTCCTCCACGTCGGTGCGACCACCAGCCCGGGACCGACCTCGGTCCACGACACGGTCCGACTCATGGCGGCGGAACTCGCCGACCTGCGCCCCGGCGGGGAAGCGGTCACCACTCGGCTGGCCGACATCCTGGTGGTGCAGGCGATCCGCACCTGGCTCGCGCAGGCCCCGGAGGCACGGACCGGCTGGCTCGGCGCGCTGCAGGACGAGCGGATCGGACAGGCGCTGACCGCCATCCACCGCGATCCCGGCGACGACTGGACCCTCGAACGCCTCGCCCGGCAGGCAGCGATGTCACGGTCGAGCTTCGCCGCACGGTTCACCGAACTCGTCGGTGTCCCGCCGATGGCCTACCTCACCCGCTGGCGGATGGCGGTCGCCAACGCGCGACTTCAGGACGGGACCGCGACCGTCAGCGGTGTCGCGGCGTCGATGGGGTACCGCTCCGAGGCGGCGTTCAGCCGGGCCTTCACCCGGGTGATCGGACAGACACCCGGCAGCGTGCGCCGGAAGGCCGCGCACTGACCCGGTCCTCCACCGGTCGACCTGCCGTCGCTCCAGGATGGTCGTTGCCCGGGTTCAGCACCCGATCACCGAACGGCGCGCTCGGCCTGCGCCCCTCAATCGAGGGGCTTCATGAACGACCAGAGCCCGCCCTCATGGTCACGGGCACTGTAGATCCGGTAGCCGTAGGGCTGGTCGACCGGCTCCTGGACGATCGTGGCACCGGCCGCTCGCGTCCGTTCGCAGTGCGCGTCGACGTCATCGACCAGGACGGCCACGCCCGAGGTTGCGGCCCCGACCGTGACGGGCGAGGCCAGCCCGAAGTCCGGATCCTCGCCGTGGAGCCAGATGACGCCGTCCCCGGCGTGCACCTCGCCGTGGACGGCCCGGCCGTCCGCGGTGCGGTCGAGCCTGCCGGGCCCCAACCCGAACACCTCGGTCAGGAAGCGGTACGCGGCCTCGAGGTCGAGGTAGACCAGGAACGAGATCCGTCGCTGCAGGGTCGCGTCGAGCATGGTCATCTCCTCCAGGAGTCCCAACATCTCATCATCAAGGGGGGCGTCAGCTCCGTCGGAGCCGACCACCCGGACCAGGCGGTCACGCAGGCGGGTGGCGGCTTCGAGCTGCTCCTCGACCTCGCCGAGGTGGCGGCTCATCGCGGCCCGCAGGCTCCAGGCCGGGTCGTCCAGCGCTCGGCCGATCTCATCCAGTGCCAGCCCGAACCGTCGCAGCAGTCGGATCCGGTACAGGCGCTCGAGATCGGCCTGGCTGTACAACCGGTGGCCGGCGTCGGTGCGGTCCGACGCGACCAGCAGCCCGATCTCCTCGTAGTAGTGCAGCGTGCGGACCGTCAGTCCAGCGGCGTCGGCCAGTTCGCCGATGCGGCGTCCCCCCACCCGAGTACCTCCCATGTCGTGACGCGAGCGACCCTACGACCTCACGTCGCGTCAGGAGCAAGCCTGCGCAGGCCGAGCTGTGCGCAGGGCGCGCTGCGGCCAACCGGGTGTTGAACCGGACGATCACGTGCGACCAGGCCGGGGCTGGTAACGGTCGTCGCGGGTCACATTCGTCCAAGAGCGGTCGTCGGTTCATCGTCAACCTGACCGTGATCGACGACGACGCCCACCTGAGAGGGTGGCGGCACCAGGAGATCGTGAGTCCGGATGATGGACCCGTACCACTCGCCCCTCCACTCGCACGGCTACCTCCTGCCAGAGCTCAGGGCGGCGCGCCGCAACCTCGGCGTGTCGCGACGCCGGCTCGCCGGGAACAGGGGGGCCTCGAACGCATCCGTGTGGGTCCTCGTGAAGCGACTGGCGGGCTGGCGTCCGCACCCCGAGCCGCGCGACCTGCCAGGGGACGCGACGGGCTGAGCCACGGGCGCCTGGCGACCCGTCGGGACTGACCTGTCCCGTCGCCATCTCGAACCGTCGATGTCGCCGGGAGGTCAGATCCGTTCAAGACCGATCGGGCCGCGCCGACGAGGATCCCGTTGCCCGATCCGACGTGGCGGTCCGGCCGGCATGGACGTCGCTGCGGGTGATGCCTCGGGCCGCTGCTGGGCGCCGTCGCCTGGCGGTCACTGCTCCGGATCGATGAGAGGGATGAGGATGCGTCGAGGCAGGTTGATGTCGCGCACGGCCACCCTGGTTGCCCTGGGCATGCTCGTGGCGGGATGTGCGACGGGTGGTGTCGAAGGACCCGGTGAGGACGTCGATGGGCCCGGTGAGGGAGCAGCGTCCGCTGAGGCGCCGGCAACCGAGGCTGCAGCGGACGAGGCGGCGTCAGCGGGTTTCGGCGACTGTGACGAGGCTCCGAACACCTGCA
The DNA here is from genome assembly GCA_007120465.1 of Nitriliruptoraceae bacterium. Lineage (GTDB taxonomy): Bacteria > Actinomycetota > Nitriliruptoria > Nitriliruptorales > Nitriliruptoraceae > CSSed11-175R1. The sequence continues at coordinate 4,306 of SKNO01000060.1, read as the reverse complement.
ACGAGGGACCACGTGCCGATGGCGGGTCGATGACCTGGGTGCTCAACACCCGGCCGGGATCGTGGTTGGCGATCTCGCCGGAAGGGGGCTCGGTCTACACGCTCCAGGCGTTGCACGGCATCTATCCGCACACGGGCCAGTGGGAGCCTGGCGGCGACGAGTACCGGTTCAACCTGGACCTGCTGGCCGCCGAGCCCCACCTGGTGAGCGAGGATCCGTTCACCTTCGAGTTCTACCTCCGAGAGGACGCAGTGTGGAGCGACGGCACACCGATCACCGCCGACGACTTCATCGTGACGTGGAAGATGTCGACCAGCGAGGCCGAGGGTCACTGCGTGGGCTGCCGGCCTCGGAGCAGCGTCGCGGCGGACGCGGCTGCGTCGGTGGAGGGGTCCGCCGACGGCCGCACGGTGGTGATCACCTTGAAGGAGGGCGAAGCCGATCCGGAGTGGATCGGCTGGTTCAGCGCCCACAGCATCCAGGGCGGGATCGTCCCGGCGCACCTCGCGGCCGAGCAGGGGTTCGATGTCGACGACCCTGAGCAGCTCGGGCAGTACTTCGAGTGGTTGAACGAGACGATGCCGACCTTCTCCGGTGGGCCGTACATCCTCGTCGAAGGGGACCTCGAGAACCAGATCATCAAGGAGCCCAACCCGAACTGGTACGGCGACGACGCTGCGACGCTGGACACGCTGATCATGCGGATCATCGACGACGAGGGATCGTGGCTGCCGGCGCTCGCGAACCGTGAGATCCACGGCGGCTCGCCACCGCAGTTCAACGAGGACATCGTCCGCCAGCTGCAGGAGCGCACCGACGTGTACACCCGGGTCGGCCCGGGGCCGGCGTGGGAGCACCTGAGCTTCAACCTGGACAACCCCTGGTTCCAGGACGTCGAGCTGCGGCGGGCGATCTTCACCGCGATCGACACCGACGACATCGCGCAGCGCACGGTCGGCGGCGGGTTCCCGGATGTGCAGCCGAGGACCAACCACATCTTCTCGAGCACCTCGCCGCACCACATCGATGTGGTGACGCCGACGGGACAGGGCTCCGGGGACGTGGATGCGGCCCTCGCGATGCTGGAGTCGGCCGGGTACGAACTCGACGGGGACACGCTGCGCCGCGATGGGGAACAGGTCGGTCCGTTCCGACTCCGGTCCACCTCGACCACGGTGCGCAACACCACGATGGAACTGGTGCAAGCGACCCTCGCGCGGCTCGGCATCGCGGCGACCATCGAGACCACCGACGACCTGGGCGGCATGCTCGGGGGCGGCGACTACGACATCGCCCAGTTCGGCTGGAGCGGCAGCCCGTTCTTCGCCAACGGTGCCAACCAGTTCTGGCACTCCGAGAGCGGCAGCAACTTCGGTGGCTACGCCAACCCCGAGGTCGATGAGTTGGCGACCCGGGCCGCCAACGCTGCCTCACTCGAGGACGCCGCTGAGTACGCCAATCAAGCGGCCGCCATCGTCGCGGACGAGGCCTACGTGCTGCCGATCATGGACTCCCCGGTCTACCTGTTCGTGGCGGACGAGTACGTCAACGTGCGTGACAACCCCTCATCGAGCCTGCGAGGTGTCTACAACAACGAGGAGTGGGGCCTGGCCGCCCAGTAGCTCCCCAGCCTGTGCGGGCCCCGGGGTTGCCACCGTGTCCCGGGGCCCGCGCAGAGGCTGGTCCGGTGAGGGAGCTGGCTGATGGTCGCCTACACCGCCCGCCGGCTGATCGCGGCGGTCCCCGTCCTGCTCGCAGCATCGCTGCTGTGCTTCGTGCTGATCGACATCGCCGGCGATCCGCTCGCGGACCTGCGGCTGGCCGACCCCCCCGTGCCGGAGGAGACCATCGAGGCGGCGGAGCGCCACCTGTACCGCGACCGGAGCGTGGTCGAGCGGTACGTGCTGTGGACCACCGGGATCAACGGCCGCGGCGACATCGGGCTGCTGCAGGGGCGCTTCGGCCCGTCGGTGCGTGGTCCAGCCTTCGACATCGGCGAGCAGATCCGCGATCGGTTCCTCGTCACCCTCCGACTGGTCGTGATCGCCCTCGTCATGGCGATCGGTCTGGCCGTGCTCACCGGCGTGTTCAGCGCGATGCGCCAGTACTCCACGGTCGACTACCTGCTGACCTTCATCGGGTTCCTCTGCCTCGCCATGCCCACCTTCTGGCTCGCCGCCCTGATCAAAGAGGGAGGCGTGTGGGTCAACCAGCAGGTCGGTCACCACATCTTCTACACGATCGGCGCGGCCTCAGCCGATACCCGGGCCTTCACCGCGTGGGAGAGCTTCACCGACGCGGCCGCGCACCTGTTCCTGCCGACCATGGCGCTGATGCTGACCGGCTACGCCCAGCTCAGCCGCTACCAGCGCACCTCGATGCTGGAGGTCCTCGACTCGGACTACATCCGTCTCGCCCGCGCCAAGGGGCTGCGCAACGGCATCGTCATGCGCCGTCACGCGCTGCGCACCGCGCTCATCCCGATGGTCACCCTCTCCGCGCTGCTCGTCGCCGGCACGATCGACGGCGCGATCCTCATCGAGCGGGTGTTCCAGTGGCGGGGACTCGGTGACTTCTTCGTGCAGGCGGTCAGCGCCAACGACACCTACGCCGTCATGGGCTGGTTGATGCTGTCCGGTGCGATCGTGGTCGTCGCCAACCTGGTCGCTGACCTGCTCTACGCGGTGCTCGACCCGAGGATCCGTTATGAGTGACGTGCCACCCACCCCGCTCGCGGAGGGGACGTCCGGCCGGGTCGAGCAGGGGATCGCCGACCCCAACGTCATCGCCACGGTCGAGCGCAGACAGTGGCAGATCGTCCTCCTGCGCTTCTTCCGCCACCGACTCGCGGTCGCGAGCCTGCTGCTGTTCGTGCTGATCGTTGCGTTCGCGTTCCTCGGCCCGCTCCTGTGGTCCTACGACCACCGCATCCATCCCGACATCCCCAGCAGCCAACCTCCCAGCCTCACCCACCCCTTCGGGACCACCAGCGCCGGGCACGACGTCATGGCGCAGGTGATGCGTGGAACCCAGCAGTCCCTCAAGGTGGCGCTGACCGTGGCGCTCATGGCGACCGCCGTGGGCTCGATCTGGGGCGCCGTGGCTGGGCTCTACCGCGGCCGGATCGACGCGATCATGATGCGCGGTGTCGACGTCATCCTCATCCTGCCCCTGCTCGTCCTCGTCGCCGCCCTCGCCGGCAACGTCCGCGGCGGGACCACCTGGTGGGCGGTTGCCCTGCTCATCTCGCTGGTCGGTTGGGCGTCGATCGCGCGCGTCGTCCGCGGCGTCGTGCTGTCCCTGCGCGAGCAGGAGTTCATCGAAGCCGCCTACGCCGCCGGTGCGAGCGATCTCCGCATCATCTTGCGCCACCTGTTGCCGAACGCTGCCGGCCCGATCATCGTCGCCGGCACCCTCGCGGTCGCCTTCGCGATCCTCATCGAAGCCGGCCTGTCCTTCCTCGGCTTCGGGATCCAGCCGCCCGACACCTCCCTCGGCCTGCTCATCGAGAACGCCCGCACCGCGCCGTTCGTCCGGCCCTGGCTGTTCTACCCGCCCGGCGTCTTCATCATCCTGGTCTGCCTCACCATCAACTTCGTCGGTGACGGCCTCCGCGACGCCCTCGATCCCCGGCAGAGCCTCCGCCGGTGAGGAGCGACGACCCGACCGGGAGCTCCGACCGGCGACGGCTGGGCCGACCTGTCCGCCGGCGTCGCGAACCGGAACGACGGATCGGCGCGAGCCGATGGGGTCAGATTCCTCCAAGACACCCGTGAGCGCAGTTGGGAGGATCGAAGGCTCCATCATCGCATGCACGACATCCTCGTCCACGACATCCTCGTCCCGCCGCCACCCACCAGCGGGAGCTCCGATGGAACCGTTCGCTCCAGATCGACCCACCGTCGAGCCTCGACGGCGTCACGCGCTGGCCGACCGTCCTGCGGATGAGCGGTGGCGTCTCGAGAGGTCGTCGGCACCATCGGGGAGTGGATCCCGGGACGCACGGTCGGGACAGCTTCGACGAGCAGCTCCCGTCCCACCGGCGACGGCGACGCCGGCTGCACGCACGAACGACGCGACCCCTCCCGCTCGCCCGGTCGTGCGGTCTGCTGCGGCAACCGTCGTGCACGGAGCGTCGGGGTGGTCGACCGCACCGGTGGACTACCCCTGCCGGCTGTCGCGGTTGGTGCCGCCGGTGGGTGGTGGGGTGGGGTCGGTGGTGCGGTTCGTGGATGCGTACCGGGCTCGGTACGAGGTGCCGCTGGCCAAGACGCTGTTCGGGACGACGCGGCAGGTGTTGATGCTG
>SKNO01000016.1 GCA_007120465.1 Nitriliruptoraceae bacterium | reverse complement strand
GTCGGCGGCGAGGCCGGCGACGCCGGCACGCACGCTGTCGCTGCGGGTGGCGCCGCCGGGGACCAGCACCGCCACCTCGTGGTCGTCGAGCACGCGGGCGAAGCGGCCCTCCTCCCCGGGCGGGACCACGACCACCGGCGGCGCCAGCCCGGCCTGTGCCAGCCGCTCGACGGCGTGGACGACCAGGGGCCGTCCGCCCACCTCCAGCAGCGCCTTCGAGCGGTCCGCACCCAGGCGTTCACCGGAACCGGCGGCCACCACGACGGCACCGACCGCACGCGTGTCGTGGTCGATCACCGCACTCCACCTGCTCGGCACCCGACGGATGCTAACCCTGCAACGTGTCCCGACCCGCCCGTCCCTGACGGTGACGCACCGCCGCCCGGCGCGCAGCCGGGCGGCGGGTGTCGTCTCGTGCGGGCACGTTCAGACCTGGGCGTGGGCCAACGTCTCCTCGACCAGCGCTTCCGCCTGCTCCTCGTCCTTCTTGATCGCGACGGCCAGCTCGGACAGCAGGATCTGCTTCGCCTTGGTCAGCATCCGCTTCTCGCCGGCGGACAGCCCCTTGTCCTTCTCGCGGGTGGCGAGGTTCCGCACCACCTCGGCGACCTGGTAGATGTCGCCCGAACGCAGCTTCTCGTAGTTGGCCTTGAACCGGCGCGACCAGTTCCCCGCCGCCTTGCCCTCCGGCTCCCGCAGGACGTCGAGGACCTGCTCGACCTCCTGCTTGGACACCACGTTGCGGATCCCGACCTCTTCGCACGAGTCCGCGGGGACCATCAGCGTCAGGTCGCCGTAGGTGAGCCGCAGGACCAGGTACTCCCGTGCCTCGCCCTTGAGCTCGCGTTCCTCCTTGCGCTCGATCACCGCCGCGCCGTGGTGGGGGTAGATGACGGTGTCACCGACGCTGTAGGCCATGGATCGTCTGCTCCTCGGGTGGGGTTCGTCCCGCAGGGCGGGACTCGCGGATCGTGGCCGCCGCGCGGCCGTTGCAGGTGGGTCACCGAGCGCGCCGCTGCGGTGGCTCCTCACACGGTCGTGGGTCGGCGGCGCTGGACGGTTGGTGCGGATCAGGGCGGGGCCCCGGGACCACCGGAGGCGGCACGGGCGCGCCGAGGCCGCCGACATCCGGCGGGCAGGCGTCGGTGCGCTGGATCACCGGTCACGCGGGTCGGCTCCGATGCTCACACGGACGGGACCCTCGAGTGCTGCGGATGGCCGTTCCTCGAACCCACCACCCTGAACCGGGTCCCCGTCCGCAACCTCCGTGTTGGGTCGAACAGGCACCAAGGATACCACAGCACCGGCACCGCCCTCAACCGTTTCCAGCAGGTATCGTCGCAGGTCACAGGGGGTTTCTGGGCTGATCTGGCGGCCGCCGATCTACTACCGCGGTCGGAGTGAGGCGCGCGCAACACGACGATCGGCGTCCCGCCGACCACCCTCCGCTCGCCTCACACGTAGCGGTCGAGCAGGCTGGCCTCAGCCATCCGCCGCAGGCCGTCCTGGATCATCCGGGCCCGCGACTCCCCGACCCCTTCGACGTCGTCGAGTTCGGAGATCGTCGCCTCCATCACCCGGGGCAGGCTGCCGAAACGCTCCACGAGCCGGTCGACCACCGAGCCCGGCAGCCGGGGGATCCGCGACAGCAGGCGGTACCCCCGGGGGGTCACCGGTTGCTCGAGCTGGCCGGGGTCGTAGGCGAGGATCTCCGCGACCTGCTCGGCGTCGAGCAGCTCGTCGGTGGTCAGCGCCGCCACGTCGTCGAGCACCCGCGCGAGCTTGCGGCGTCGATCACCGAGGTAGTCGCGGACCACCAGTTCGCGCTCGTCGGCCACGGAGGCGACCAGCTCGTCGAGCTGGAGCTGGATCAGCCGCCCCTCGGTCCCCAGCTCGGCCACGTGGTCGGCGACCTCCGCGGCGATGCGGCGCATCATCTCGGCCCGCTGGAGCGTCAGCACGACGTCTCGGACGGTCACGGCGTCCTCCACCTCCCGTGCCGACAGGACCGAGGAGACCTCGTCCAGACGGAAGCGGTAGCGCTCGAGCGTCGACAGCGCCTGGTTGGCGCGGAACAGCAGCGCCGACACCTCCTCGAGGGTGCGCTTCGAGTCGCCGTGGTAGATCGTCACCACCCCCATCGACTCGGACAGCGCGATCACGGGCTGGCCGGTCTGCCGGGCGGTGCGCTCCGCGGAGCGGTGACGGGTCCCGGTCTCGTTGGTGGGGATCGACGGGTCGGGGACCAGGTGGACGTTGGCGCGCAGCACCCGCGTCGCGCCGGCGTCGAGGACGATCGCGCCGTCCATCTTCGCGAGCTCGGCGATGCGCTGGGAGGTGGCGGCGATGTCGATCACGAAGCCGCCGGAGACCAGGGGCTCGACCGTCGGCGTCCAGCCGATCACGATCAGCGCGCCGCGGCCGGAACGGATGATCCGTTCGATCCCCTCACGCAGCTCGGAACCGGGAGCGAGCAGGGCCAGGACCCGGCGTCGATCCTGCTCGCTGACCATGTTCACCACCTGCCGGTCCGACCTCGTCGCGCGTGCTCGAACGCCCCCGCGCGGCCAACGCGCGCGAGCGTAGCGGCCGGGACCCCGCCGCCGCGACAGCCGGTGCCGCAGCGTGACCGATCGGTGATGCGGGTGCGGTCGTGGACGTCACGGGTTCAGGGGGCTGGCCCCGTCCCGTCGAGCCACCCACGCAGGGTGGGGCCGTGCGCGGGGAGCGTGAAGCGCTCCACGCTGCGGGCCACGGCCCGCACGTCGGTGAGGAAGTCGCGGTGACCACCCGCCTGCGGGTCCTCCGCCGTCCCGACGGCGTGGGCGAGGACCAGGCGAGCCTCCCGACCGTCGGGCTTGACCCGCAGGACCCGGCCCAGACGCTGGACCATCTGCCGGCGGGTCCGGAACGCGGCGAGGACCACGGCCAGGTCCGCGCTCGGGACGTCCACCCCCTCGTCGAGGACCCGCGGCGCGACCACGACGTCCAGGTGCCCGCGCCGGAACTGCGCCAGCCGGATCCGGCGTCGGTCGGTGGCGAGTTCGCCGTGGACGGTCTCGGCGGCGAGGCCGGCCGCAGCGAGCCGTCGGGCGGCGTCCTCCGCCTGGGCGACGGTGTCGGTGAAGACGAGCGATCGACGACCCGTGAGGGCGGGTGCCACGGCCGTGCACACGTCGAGCTTCGCCGCGGCGGTCGCGGCGACGTCGCGCCGCTCACGGACCCTCGCCAGGTACTCGCGGCAGGTCCGGGCCTGCGGGCCGTCCCGCCCGGCCCGGTCGGCCTCGGCGACGACGCTGGCGACGGCCGCGAACAGCTCCCGTGGGTCCTTGGGCATGCCCCGGCCTCCCACCAGCTCGCGGTGCAGCTGCCGGACCCGTGCGTCGGAGGCGTCGTAGGCCTCGCGTTCGGCGGTCGACAGCGGCACGCCGGTGAGCGCGATGCGGAAGGGCGCGACCGCTCCGTCGGCCACGGCCCGATCGAAGCCGTAGCGGAACACCACCTGCCCGAAGTAGGGGGCGAGCACCTCCACCAGCCCGTCGTCACCGCGCTCGTAGGTCGCGGTCAGGGCGAGTCGCAGGGCGAACGCGCGCTGGAGCGCCGCACCCCAGGTCGGGGCGCCGTAGCGGTGCGCCTCGTCGGCGACCAGCAGCCCGGAGGTGCCGGGCGGGAGGTCGACGGGAACGGCCGCCGCCGAGTGCGGGGTGGCGACGACCACCTCGCGCGCGAACAGGTCGTCGTCGTGCCCGCCGCCCAGCCGTCCGACGCTGAGGTCGGGCACCGCCTCGCGCAGTTCCCGGACCCACTGGTCCTGCAGCTCCAGGGTCGGGACGAGCACCAGCGCACGGGCTCCCCGGTCGGCGACGGCCCGGATCGCGGCCATCGCCAGCCGCGTCTTGCCCGTCCCCGTGACCGCCTCGACGACGCCGCGTCCGGCCCGGGACCAGGCCGCCAGCGCCTCCGCCTGCCAGGGCCGGAGCGCCATCGCGTCCAGGCGTGCCCGCGTGCCACCGCCCGGCGGGTCGTCCCGCGATGGGCCGGCCACCTCGACGTCGCTGCACAGGCGCCACCGCGGCTTGCTGGCCGTGCCCGCGGCGGCGAAGCGTGGGTCGGCGGCGAGCACCCGTTCGATCGCCGTGCGGGACACGCCGTGCCCCCCGGCGGCACGGACCAGCCGCACGAGCTCCCGGGTGGCGAGCTCCCCGTGGTCGGTGAGCGCGTCGGCCAGCAGGTCCGCGAGGCGCACCGGATCAGACCGGCAGGGCGAGCTGCCCGTCGACGTACTCGGCCAGCCCCTCCCCGACGAGCCCGTCGGCGATCCGCCGGGCCCGCTCCGGGTCGTCGCACGAGCCGGCAACGTCGGGGAGCCGCACCACCTCGATCGGCCCGGTCCGCAGGGCCTGGACGATGCGGCCTCGGACCTGGCGGTCGGAGCCTTCGAAGGCGCCCTGCGCGCCCGAGGTCCCGGCGCTCCCCGCCGCCGGGTCAGGCTCCGCGAGACCGGCGCGCGCCCAGGCACAGGACGCCGCGATCGGGCACAGGTCGCAGCGTGGGGCCCGCTTCGTGCAGATCGTGGCGCCGAGGTCGAGGACCGCCTGGTTCCAGGCCCAGCCCCGCCCCGCGGGCACCTGTGTGTCCGCCAGGCGCTGCGCCCGGCGGGGGGTCAGCCGTTCGCCCGCGACGGCACGGGACAGGAACCTCGCCGCGTTGGTGTCGACCACCCCGTGATCACGCTCGAAGGCGAAGGCCAGCACCGCCCGCGCGGTGTAGGGCCCGACGCCGGGCAACGCCAGCAGTCGGTCGAGGTCGTCTGGTACCCGCCCGCCGTGCTCGTCGACGATCGTGCCGGCGGCGCGGTGCAGGTGCAGCGCGCGACGGTTGTAGCCGAGGCCCTCCCACGCCCGCAGGACCTCCCCCGCGGGCGCGTCGGCACACGCGACGGGGTCCGGGAAGCGCGCGAGGAAGGCGTGGTAGCGCGGGACGACCCGGTCGACCTGGGTCTGCTGGAGCATCAGTTCGGACACCAGGATCGCCCACGGGTCCCGCGTCCGGCGCCACGGCAGGTCACGGCGGACCTCGTCGCCCCACGACAGCAGGGCGCGGTGCAACGCAGTGGTGACGGTCGGCATGGCAACTCACGGATCTGGTCGGGGGCGCACCCGCCGCGGACGACGCGGGGCGCGCGGGGACCCCCGGGGGGACGCGGGGGGAGTGCCGAGGGCCGCGGAGCCTACCGCCTCCCGGCCCCGGCGACGGGCGGGCATCGGGACCGGTGGATGGGCAGCCATCGCGTTCAGGGCGGACCCACCGTCGCTGCCGACAGCGGGGGCCCCCGAGCGGTGCGGTAACGTCGGATGGCACCCACCGTCCCCCGAGGTGAGGCTCCGTGACCGCCACCGATCCCGCGACGCAGGCCCCACGCGACGTCCAGGACCGCCACATCGCGTCCTTCGACGCGCTCCCGCGGCCGCGTGCCCTGCGTGACGAGTTCCCGGCCGATCCCGCGCGCTACGCGACCGTGATCCGCGTGCGGGAGGAGATCGCGGCCGCCCTGCGCGGCGAGGACGACCGCATGGTCGTCGTGGTCGGCCCCTGTTCGATCCACGACCCCGAGCTCGCGGTCGAGTACGCGGAGCACCTGCGCAAGGCCGCCGAATCCCATGCCGGCGAGTTGATCGTGGTGATGCGCACCTACTTCGAGAAGCCGCGCACCTCGATCGGGTGGAAGGGGCTGATCTACGACCCGGCGCTCGACGGGTCCTACGACGCGTCGCGCGGGCTGCGGATGGCCCGCAAGGTGCTGACCGAGGTGCTCGGCCTGGGGCTGCCCTGTGCGGTGGAGGTGCTCGACACCATCACGCCGCAGTACTACGCGGACCTGATCTCCTGGGCCGCGATCGGGGCACGGACGGTGGAGAGCCAGGTGCACCGCCAGCTCGCGTCCGGCCTGTCCTTCCCGATCGGGTTCAAGAACGCCACCGACGGACGGGTCGGCGTGGCGGTCAACGCGCTGTCCGCGGCGGTCGAGCCCCACGCCTTCTTCGGCGTCGACGAGGACGGGGTGTGCGCGGTCGTGCGCACCACCGGCAACCCGGACTCCCACCTCGTGCTGCGCGGAGGTGACCAGGGGCCGAACCACGCACGGGAGCACGTCGCGGATGCCGCCGCACGTGCCCAGGCCGTCACCGGCCACCGGCGCCCCGTGATGGTCGACTGCTCCCACGGCAACTCCGGCAAGGACCACCGCCGGCAGGCGACGGTGGCCGACGACCTGCTCGAGCAGTGGCGGCAACCCGACCACGGGCTGCTGGGCCTGATGCTCGAGAGCAACCTCGCGCCGGGACGGCAGGACTGGGAGCCGCACCGTCCGCTGCAGCGGGGCGTGTCGATCACCGACGCGTGCATCGGGTGGGACGAGACCGAAGACCTGCTCGAACGCTGCGCCCGGACGGTCGCCGACACCCGCTGACCGACCCGGCCCCCGGACCCGGACACGCCCGGACCCGGCCGGGGGGTTGGATCGTGTGGGTTCCGCGGCGATAGCGCACGAGAACCCACACGATCTCCCGCCGGACCCCCAAGGTGCCTACGCGGGGACGACGTAGACGAGCCGTGCGGTGTCGGGGGACAGTTCGACGCGGTGCTCGTCGAGGGTCAGGGTCACCGCGTCGGGGCCGCGATCCACCGCCACCACCTCGCCGGCCCGCATGCCGTGCTCGTAGAGGACGTGGATCACCTCGGCGTCGCTCTGCAGCGACTCCGAGATGCTGTGCAGCCGGTAGCGGCCGTCCTCCACCTCGGCGAGCGGGTGGATCTCCTGCGGGTCCTGTCCGGCACCCGGGATCGGGTTGCCGTAGGGGCTCGTCGCCGGGTTGCCGAGCAGCTGCGCCAGCTTGTCCTCGACCCGGTCGGAGATGACGTGCTCCCAGCGGCAGGCCTCCTCGTGGATGTACTCGGCCTCGAGGCCGATCACGTCCGCGAGCAGCCGCTCCGCGAGCCGGTGCTTGCGCATGACGTGGGTGGCGCGCTCGCGCCCCTGGTCGGTGAGCCGGACGGTCCGGTCCTCCGCGAGCTCGAGCAGCCCCTGATCCTCGAGACGCGCGACCCCCTCGGACACCGACGGCGCCGACAGCCGGAGCCGTTCCGACAGCCGCGCACGCAGCGCCGGGATGCCCTCCTCCTCCAGCTCGAGGACCGTGCGCAGGTACATCTCGGTCGAGTCGATCAGGTCGTGCGCCACCCCGGCCTCCTCGTCCAACCGCTCGGGGAGCGTAGCCCCCGGCCCTCACGCTGGACGGCGTCGGGGGCTGGACCCCTTCCAGGTGCGCTCCCACCGCTCGCCGCGCAGCCGCGCCGGCCCGGCCCGGCC
>SKNO01000151.1 GCA_007120465.1 Nitriliruptoraceae bacterium | reverse complement strand
GGATGCCGCCGACGGTCTTCTTCGGGCCCTTGCGGGTACGCGCGTTGGTGTGCGTGCGCTGGCCCCGCACGGGCATCCCGAGCCGGTGCCGGATCCCCTGGTAGGAGCCGATCTCGATCTTGCGCTTGATGTTGTTCGCCGTCTCGCGTCGCAGGTCACCCTCGACGTTGTAGGCGTTGTCGATGTGCTGCCGCAGCCGCACGACCTCCTCGTCGGTGAGGTCGCGCACGCGCGCGTCGGGGTCGACCTCCGTCACGGCGAGGGTCTCCTCGGCGCGCGAACGGCCGATGCCGTAGATGTAGGTCAACGCCACGACGACGCGCTTGTCGCGCGGGACGTCGACGCCAGCGATGCGTGCCATCCGATCGTCCTCTCGTCAGCCCTGGACCTGCTTGTGGCGGGGGTTCTCGCAGATCACCCGCACGCGTCCACGGCGGCGGATGATCTTGCACTTGTCGCACATCTTCTGGATGGAAGGGTGCACCTTCACGGTGTCCTCCTGTTGTGGTCTCGCACCCCGCTCTCGCAGGCTGCGGCGAGCACCGGGCTCGCGTCTGGCATCTCCGACGACCCGGGTGGTCGTCGCGGGGCGGGGCCTCCCTGCCTCGTCCCGGGGCCGCACGGTCCGCGGTGGCGCGGGCCGCGGTCGTCACCGTGCCTCGGAGAGGTCGGCGCCGGCCGGCCAAGCTCGACGTCACGGCGGTCGGGACCGTCGTGCGCCGGATGCAGCGCCCGGGCGTGCCGGTCCGAGCGCGTTGTCGTCGAGGTGGTGCGGGGTGCTCCGGGCCGTGGGAGTCGGGCCCGATCCCGACCACCTCGAGGTCGTGGTGTCAGGGGGTCACTTGTAGCGGTAGGTGATCCGTCCGCGGGACAGGTCGTAGGGTGAGAGCTCGACGACCACCTTGTCGCCCGGGAGGATGCGGATGTAGTGCATGCGCATCTTTCCGCTGATGTGGGCGAGCACGTTGTGCCCGTTCTCCAGCTCCACACGGAACTGGGTGTTGGGCAACGCCTCGGTGACGGTGCCCTCCACCTGGATCGCTTCTTCCTTCTCGCTCACGCTCGCTCCGGGTCGGGACCGGGGTCGATCCCACGCACAGCGCCACCGAGGTCGGTGGGAGGCGGGGGGTGTCACGCGGACCGCAGCACGGGTGCCGAGGTGGGCGCACGGGGGTTCGCGGTGCGGCCCCGGACCCTGCTTGCGTCCGACGGCCGAGCCTGACGACCGAGCCTGACAACCGACGCGAGGCATCCCGCGTGACGACGCCCTGCCACGCGGCAGGGCGTCCCGGAAGGGTACCCCGGTGGGCGCCCGCGCGGCAACCCCGACCCACGACGGCACGGAGCGCGCGCCTCGCGCACGTTCACCAGGCGGGGACGGCCTCCGCCACCGGGTAGGCCGGCTCGTCGGCCCGTGCCGTGAGCACCCACGGCCCATCGGGCGTGATCGCCACCGTGTGCTCCCAGTGCGCGGACAGCGACCCGTCGGCGGTCACCACGGTCCACCCGTCATCCAGGGCCCGGGTCCGCTCGGTGCCGAGGTTGAACATCGGCTCGACCGCCACGACCCAGCCACGCGTCATGCGCATCCCGCGCCCGGCCGCACCGTAGTTGGGCACCGAGGGGTCCTCGTGCAGGGCCCGGCCGATGCCGTGACCGACGTACTCGCGGACCACGCCGTAGCCGTTGGCGGTGGCGACGGCCTCGATCGCCGCACCGACGTCCCCCAGGCGGTTGCCGTGCTGCACCTGCTCGAGGCCGCGCCACAGGGCGTTGCGCGTCTCGCGGACCAGCTGGCGCACCGCAGGGGTGGTGGCTTCGTCCCCACCGACGATCAGCGTGGTGGCCGAGTCACCGTGGAAGCCGTCCACGACCGCGCCGCAGTCGATCGAGATGACGTCGCCCTCCTCGAGCACCACCCGGGCGGAGGGGATGCCGTGGACGATCTCGTGGTTGCGGGAGGTGCACAGGGTCGCCGGGAACCCGCGGTAGCCCTTGAAGGAGGGCACGGCACCCTCTCGCGTGATGACCCGTTCGGCGATCGCGTCGAGGTCGAGGGTGGTCATCCCCGGCCGCAGCGCCTCCATCAGCGCCTCGTGCGCCCGCGCCACGACCGCCCCGGCCCGGGCCATCCGCTCGATCTCGGCGCGGGACTTCTTGATGATCATCGGAAGTTGCGCAGGATCGCCTGGATCCGCTCCTGGACCTCCTCGACGTCACCGACCGCCTCGACGTCACGCAGCAGCCCGCGCTCCCAGTAGAAGTTCTCGAGCGGCTCGGTCTGGGTCCGGTACACCTCGAGGCGGTTGAGCACCACGTCCTCGGTGTCGTCGTCACGCTGGGTGAGCTCGCCACCGCAGTCGTCGCAGCGGCCCTCCTCCGCTGGCGGGTCGAACACCAGGTGGAAGATCCGACCGCACCCCGCGCAGGTCCGCCGGCCCGTCAGCCGCCGCACCACCTCGTCCTGCGGGACCGCCAACCGCAGGACCACGTCCAGCGGTTCCTGGCGCTCCGCGAGCAGCCGCTCGAGGGCCTCGGCCTGCGGCACGGTGCGCGGGAAGCCGTCGAAGAGGAACCCGGCCTTGGCGTCGTCCTCGTCGAGCCGGTCGCCGACCATCCCGATGATGACCTCGTCGGGCACCAGGTCCCCGGCGTCCATGTAGCCCTTCGCCCGCTGGCCGAGCTCGGTGCCGGCCTTGACGTTGGCACGCAGGATGTCGCCGGTGGAGATGTGCGGGATGCCGGCGGTCTCCGCGATCTGGACCGCCTGGGTGCCTTTCCCAGCTCCGGGAGGGCCGAGGAGGATGATGCGCACGTCGTCGCCTTCTCGTCGCGAGGTCCGCGGTCGCTCCGCGGACCGGCGGCCGACGTCTCCCGCCACGTCGACCTGCGGGCAACCTATCCCTAACGCAGGAAGCCCTCGTAGTTGCGCTGCATCAGCTGGCTCTCGATCTGCTGCATGGTCTGCAGTGCGACGCCGACCATGATCAGCAGGCTCACCCCGCCGAGGGGGAACGCACCGATGCCCCCGACCGCGAGCAGGATGAAGGGCATCACGGCCACGGAAGCGAGGTACAGCGACCCCGGCAGGGTGATGCGCGTCAGCACCCGGTCGAGGTACTCGGCGGTCTGGCGACCGGGGCGGATCCCCGGGATGAACCCGCCGTAGCGCTTCATGTTGTCCGCGACCTCGATCGGGTTGAAGGTGATCGCCGAGTAGAAGTACGCGAAGAAGATCGTCAGCAGGGCGAACACCAGGATGAACACCCAGCTGCGGGCGTCGGAGAGGTAGCGCTCGTTGAACTCGATGAACGCCTGGCTGCCCGACAGCTGCGCAGCCAGTCCCGGCAGGTAGATCAACGACGAGGCGAAGATCACCGGGATCACCCCGGACTGGTTGACCTTGAGGGGGATGTAGGTCGACTGCCCGCCGTAGCTCTTCCGGCCGATCTGGCGCCGCGCGTACTGCACCGGGATGCGGCGCTGGCCCATCTCCATGAACACGACCGCGACCGTGAGCACCATCCCCATCACGAGCACGCCGACGACCCACTCCCAGCCGTTCTCGAGCTGCACGATCCGCAGCTCGGAGGGGAACTGGCTGATGATCGAGACGTAGATCAGCAGCGACATCCCGTTGCCGACACCGCGGGAGGTGATCAGCTCACCGAGCCACATGATCACGGTGGTCCCGGCGGTGAGGGTCAGGATCGCGAGGATCACGATCCCCGCCCCGGCACCCGGCATGACGTTGGTCTCGAAGGCCGTGCCGTTGCGGGCCAGGGTCACCAGCGCCGTCGACTGCAGCAGCGCGAGCCCGACGGTGGCGTACCGGGTGTACTGGGTGATCTTGCGCCGACCCTGCTCCCCCTCGCGCTTGAGCTCCTCGAGCTTGGGGATCACCACCGCGAGCAGCTGCATGATGATGCTCGCGGTGATGTAGGGCATGATGCCGAGGGCGAAGACCGCCATCTGCTGGAGCGCACCGCCGGCGAACACGTTGATGATGCCGACGATGTTGCCGGCCGCGCCGGCACCGATCGCCTCGCGGAGGATGTCGACATCGACCCCGGGGATCGGGATCCAGCCGCCCACGCGGTACACGGCGATGATCCCCAACGTGAACAGCAGCTTACGCCGCAGGTCGGGGATCCTGAAGGCGTTGACGAACGCTCGAAGCATGGGTTCCTCGGTGGACGAAGCCCGGCGGTCAGCGCACCCTGGCCGACGATGCTACCCGGTGGAGCCGGTCCGCCGCCGTGCGGCGACGGCATCGGCGCCCCCGGGCGAGCGGCCGCCGGTCAGTCGACGACGGTGCCGCCGGCGGCGGTGATCTTCTCCCGGGCGGTCCCGGTGATCGCGTCGACGTCGACGGTGAAGGCCTTGGTGACCTCCCCGTGGCCGAGGACCTTGACCGGTCGCTTCTTCTTGACCAGCCCACGGGCGGTCAGGGTCGCGACGGTGATCTCTGCCCCGTCGTCGAAGGCCTCGTCGAGGCGGCCGACGTTGATCACCGCGAACTCGACCTTGTTCGGGTTCTTGAAGCCGGGCAGCTTCGGCTGACGGCGGATCAGCGGGAGCTGACCGCCCTCGAACCCGGCGGGCACGGTGCCGTGCGCGCCCGTGCCCTTGGTGCCACGGCCGGCGGTCTTGCCACCACGGCCACGGTCACCACGGGCGACGCGTCGGCGGTCGGTCTTCGCGCCCTCGGCGGGCTTCAGGTGGTGCAGCTTCGTGGTCATGACGATGCCTTGTCTGCCTCACCCTCGAGCTCCTCGAAGCTCACGAGGTGCGGGATCTTGTTCAGCATCCCGCGGATCTCGGGGCGGTCGGGCTGGATCACGGTGTGGCGGATGCGCTTGAGCCCCAGCGCGCGCACGGTGGCGCGCTGGTCCGGGGGACGGCCGATCGTGGACCGCACCTGCACGATGCGCAGCTGCTTCTCGCTCGCCATCAGCTGCCACCTCCCCGCATGGTCTCGAGCATCTTCTTCGGGGCGACGTCCTCGACGGCCTTGTCGCGCAGCGTCGCGATGTCGTGGGCCGACCGCTGGCTCTTCAGGCCCTGCACGGTCGCGTGGACGACGTTGATCGGGTTCGCGGTCCCGAGCGACTTCGCCAGCAGGTCCTGGATCCCCGCGGCCTCGATCACCGCACGGACCGGCCCGCCCGCGATCACCCCGGTACCGGGGGCGGCGGGCTTGAGCATGACCTGTCCAGCACCGGCGCGACCCACGACCGGATGCACGATCGTTGAGCCGACCATGGGCACCTTGAAGAAGTTCTTCTTCGCCTCCTCGACGCCCTTCTGGATGGCCGACTGGACCTCCTTGGCCTTGCCGTGGCCGACCCCGACCATGCCCTTGCCGTCGCCGACGACCACCAGTGCGGTGAACTGGAAGCGGCGGCCACCCTTGACCACCTTGCTCACCCGGTTGATCGCGACGACGCGCTCGTCGAACTGCTCGCGGTCCTGCTGGCCGCGGCCACCGCGGCCGCTGTCACGGCCGCGACCTCCGCGACCCTGACCACCGCCTGGACGGTTGTTGGCTGCCATGTTGCACTCCTGCCTACGTGTGGTTGTCCGTCAGAACTGGAGGCCGGCCGACCGGGCGCCCTCCGCGAGGGCGGCGACCCGACCGGCGTACCGGTTCCCACCGCGGTCGAACACGCAGGTGGTGATGCCAGCTTCGGTCGCGCGCTGACCGACCAGTTCGCCGACCTGCTTGGCGACGCCGACCTTGCCGTCCTCGCCCTTCTCGACGGCGTCCTCCAGGGACGACGCCGCGACGAGCGTGCGGCCGGCCACATCGTCGATCAGCTGCGCGTAGATGTGGGTGTTGCTGCGGTAGACGGACAGGCGCGGGGACGCCGCGGTGCCCGTGACCTTCCTGCGGAGACGCAGGTGGCGGGAGCGCCGTGCGCTGCGCTTGGTGCTCGGATCCATGGTGCGGTACTCCTCGTCCGCTCGCCCTCACGTGTGGCGGTCGCGGTCGCGACCGCGGGGCGGCTACGAGCCCTGCCCCGCGAGGGGCCGGGCGGCGGCATCGCGTCGGGCGCGACACCGCTGGTGGATGGGGATCGTGGGGGTCGGGATCAGCGGGCGGCGGCCTTGCCGGCCTTGCGCCGGATGACCTCGCCCTCGTACTTGATGCCCTTGCCCTTGTAAGGCTCGGGCGGACGGACCTTGCGGATGTTGGCGGCCACCTGGCCGACCAGTTCCTTGTCGATGCCGCTGACCACCACGCGGGTGGCCTGCGGTACCTCGAAGCTGATGCCGTCGGGTGCCTCGATCACCACCGGGTGGGAGTAGCCCACCTGGAGCTCGAGGTCGCTGCCCTTCGGGATGGCGCGGTAGCCGACGCCGACCAGCTCGAGGGTCCTGCTGTAGCCGTCGCTGACCCCGTGCACCATGTTGGCGATCAGGGCGCGGACCAGGCCGTGGCGCGAACGCTCGTCCCGCGACTCGCCGGTGCGGGTGACCACCACGGCACCGTCGTCGTCGCGGCTGAGCTCGACGCCCTCCGGCATGGTACGGGTCAGCTCGCCCTTCGGCCCCTTCACCGTCACGGTGAGGCCGTCGAGCTCGACGTCCACACCGTCCGGGACCGGGACGGGGAGCTTGCCGATGCGGGACATGGGTTACCTCTCGTTGTTCCGTGGCCGGTGAGCCGCGCGAGCGCGACCCGCCGCCGGGCTCACCAGACGTACGCGAGGACCTCGCCACCACGCCGCTCCCTGCGGGCGGTGCGGTCGGTCATCAACCCGGCGTTGGTGGACAGGATCGCGACACCCAGACCGCCGAGCACGCGCGGGATCTCGTCGCGCTTGACGTACACGCGCAGCCCGGGCTTCGAGATGCGCCGCAGGCCTGTGATCACGCGCTCACGGTCGGGTCCGTACTTCAGCTTGATCGTCAGCGTCGGCTGCGGCTCGGTGTCCTCCACCGACCAGCCCGCGATGTAGCCCTCCTCCTCGAGGATCCGGGCGATGTTCGCCTTGATCTTCGAGGACGGCATCGAGGTCTCGTCGTGGTACGCGAGCGACGCATTGCGCACGCGGGACAGCATGTCCGCGACCGGATCGGTCATCGTCATCGTGGGTTCTCCTCGGGGTTACGAGGACCACGCCTCGCACTTCCCATCGTTCGTCTTCCCGGCGGTGTCGCCGGCGGGTCGTGCCCTACCAGCTGGCCTTCCTGATGCCAGGCAGCTCGCCCTTGTGCGCCATCTCACGGAAGCACACCCGGCACAGCCGGAACCGCTTGTAGACCGCCCGGGGCCGGCCACAACGCTCGCAGCGGGTGTAGTTCTGCACGTCGAACTTCAGGCCGCGCTTGGCCTGCGCGATCTTCGACTTCTTGGCCATCTGTCTTCAACCCTCCATCGGTCGGCCGCCTAGTTCGGCCGCCCTCGCTCCTCCCTGCTAGGGAGGAGCCTCGTGTCTTCAACCCTCCAT
>SKNO01000240.1 GCA_007120465.1 Nitriliruptoraceae bacterium | reverse complement strand
CAGGGCGTCGGCGGGCAGCGGGACGGCCGCCATCCCCGCCGGGAGTGACGCGGCGACGCCCGCGTCGGCGATGTGCCGTGCCGTGGCGACGGTGCCCGCCGGGAGCGCTGCTGCGAGCCGACCAGCGGCCCGCTCCAGGCGGTCATCGGGAACGAGGTCCCGCGGCCAGGTGGTGCGTCGCAGGTCACCGGCCCGCAACTCGTGCCCGGCGGGCAGGTCGCTGGTCGCGACGAGCACGGAGGTCGGCGCGCCGTAGGGGGTCGCGGCGGCGTGGGAGAGGCCGGCGACGAGCACGAGTGTCGCGCCGCCGGCCAGCAGGACGGCTCGCCACCGCGGGGACAGCGTCCACCACCGCTCGCTGGCACGGTCGAGCAGGGGCGGCAGGGCCACGGGTGGCCCGCCGAGACGGTCGAGGAGGTGCGGTCGTCGCATGGCGCCAGTCCACCAGACGGTGGGCGGGCGGGAGCGCTCGATCGACGGGCTGTGGACAGTCTGGTCGTGCCGACGCTGCGGCGCTCAGGCGCTCCTGCGCTCGCTGGAGGAGGTGGCGCTGGCGCTGGCGGCGCCGTCCTTGGTCCCCTCGGAGGTGCTGTCGGACGTGGTGGACGACCCCGACGAGGATCGCGTGGACGACGGCGACGCGTAGTCCTTGATGTGCCACCCGGAGCCCTTGAAGATGATCCCGGCCGCGCTGAACACCTTGCGCAGTTGGCCGGAGCAGCTCGGGCAGTCGGTGAGCGGGTCGTCCTTGAAGGACTGCACGACCTCGAAGTGCTCGTCACAGGCGCGACAGGCGTACTCGTAGGTGGGCATGGGGCTTCCTCGCTGGACCGGACCGTCGGGACGCCGCGGAAGGTGCGCGCGCCCCTTCCGGTGGTCCTGCGACCAGGGGCTGGCACTCGACCTCGACGAGTGCTGAGGATGCCCGATGGGCGCCCGTTCCGCAAGCGGTGCCGACCCCTGCGCACAGCCGCACGCGCCGTCGATGACCGGTCAGGCCGGCTCGTGCCGCTCCAGGCGGTGGACCGAGTGGTCGGTGACCAGCACGTCCATCGCGATGTCGTGGTCGTCCCGCGGCACGCGCGGGACCACCTGGCAGCTGAAGGCCACGCCGATCCGCCAGGCGTCCTCGATCCCGGCGAGCAGCCGGTCGTAGTGGCCGCCGCCCTGGCCGAGCCGCCCGCCCCGCAGATCGAAGGCCACGCCCGGCACCAGCGCCGCGTCCACGATCGCCGGATCGGCGGGCGGGCCCTGGGGTTCGAGGATCCGGCGGTGCCCGGCGACGAGCGAGGTGATGTCGGTCACCGGGACGAGTGCGAGGTCCTCGCCTTGCACCCGCGGGTACAGCGTGACCACCCCGCGTGCCCGCAGGTCCCTCGCCGCTTCCTCGACGTCGACCTCCTCGGGCATCGCGGCGTACACCAGCACGACGCGGGCCGTCCGCAGCTCGGGTAGCCGCCGCAACCTCGCGGTGATCGCGGTACTGGCTTCGAGGCGCTGCGTCGGGGTGAGCGCCCGGCGAGCGTCACGGACCGACCGCCGCAGCGTCGCCTTGCGCTCCGGGCCGTCCACGCTGCTGCCTCGCTTCGGCGGGGTCGGCCGACACCGGCACCCGCGGGAACATCCGACGGCGCAGCGTACGGCGTGCGGTCGGTGTGGGTCGGCCGGACGACCCCCGGGGGACGTCGAGGTGGCGGCGGTAGGCTGCGCGCAACCGCGAAGGACCCCGACTCCACCCGACGAAGGAGCACCCGTGGTCCGCAAGGCCCTGCTGCCCGTCGCCGGGCTCGGCACCCGGTCGCTGCCGGCGACCAAGGCCGTCCCGAAGGAGTTGCTGCCGCTGGTGGACAAGCCGGCGATCCAGTACCTCGTGGAGGAGTGCGCCCGCGCCGGCCTCGACGATGTGCTGTTCGTGACCTCGGCGGGGAAGGCCACGTTGGAGGACCACTTCGATCGACTGCCGGGCCTCGAGGCCGCGCTCGCCAGCAAGGGCAAGGACGAGGAGCTGGCCCTGGTCACGGGTCTCGCCGACCTGGCGACGATCCACAGCGTCCGGCAGCCCGAGCCGCTCGGGCTCGGGCACGCGGTCCTGATGGGTGCCGAGCACATCGGCGACGACAGCTTCGCCGTGCTGCTCGGTGACGACATCGTCGATCCCGGCACCCCGTTCCTCGAGCGGATGGTCGCCACCCACGAACGCACCGGCCGGCCCGTCATCGCCCTGATGGAGGTGGAGGACGAGGCCGTGCCGCTGTACGGCATCGCCACCGTCGAGGCGACCGACGTCGACGACGAGTTCCTGATCACCGACCTGGTCGAGAAGCCGACGGTGCACGAGGCGCCGTCGAACCTCGCCATCATCGGGCGCTACGTCCTCCCCGGCAGCATCTTCGCGGTGCTGCGTGACACGCCGCCCGGCCGGGGCGACGAGATCCAACTCACCGACGCGCTGCGCACCCTGGCACACGACGAACCGCTCGTCGGGATCCGCGTCGACGCCCCCCGGTACGACATCGGGGACAAGCTCGGGTTCGTCACCGCGACCGTCTCGCTGGCGGCGGAGCGGCCCGACCTCGGCCCCGACCTGCTGGCCTGGCTGCGCCGGTTCCTCGCCGAACAGGACCGGATCGGTGCGGGCGTCGGGATGTCCGGTGAGCGCGACCAGGGTCCGACGACATGACACGCTTCGTCGGGCAGGGTCGCAGCGAGGTCACCCTCGCCGAGGAGCTGGTGTCCGTCGAGGAGCACCTCGAGGGGATCCTCCAGAGCCTGCCGGCGGCCGAACCGATCGAGCTGCGCCTGGTCGACGCGCTCGGGCTGGTCGTCGCCGAGGACGTGGTCAGCGAGGTCGCACTGCCGGCCTTCACGAACTCGGCGATGGACGGGTACGCGGTGGTCGCGGGCGACCTCGTCGACGCGACCGAGCACTCGCCGACGCAGCTGCCCGTGATCGGCGAGGTGGCCGCCGGTGCCCTGGAGCTGCCGGTGATCGGGTCCGGACGGGTCGCCCGCATCATGACCGGTGCGCCGGTCCCGCCCGGTGCCGACGCGGTCGTGCCCGTCGAGGTGACCTCGGGCGGTGCCACCCAGGTGGCGTTCCACCGCCCGGCGTCTCCCGGGGAGAACATCCGCGAACCGGGTGGGGACCTCACACCGGGTACCCCGCTGGTCTCCGCCGGCCGACGGTTGACCCCCGCCGACGTCGCCCTGCTGGCGGCCACCGGGGTGACCCGGGTGCGCTGCCTGCCGCCACCGCGGGTGGTGGTGCTGTCCTCGGGTGACGAGCTGGTCCGCCCCGAGGATCAGCCTCGGACGGGGCAGATCCGCGACTCGAACGGCCCGATGCTCTCGGCGCTGGTCCGTGCGGCTGGCGGGGTGCCGTTCTCCACCGGGATCGTCCGCGACGACCGCAAGGCGCTGATGCACGCCTTCGACAGCAACAGCGGCCACGCCGACCTGTTCGTGTGCACCGGCGGGGCGTCGGCGGGCACCCGGGACCTGATGCCCGACGTGCTCTCGGTGCTGGGCAACGCGCGGTCGGTCAAGGTGGCGATGAAGCCGGGGATGCCCCAGATCCGCGGCCGTGTCGGCAAGGTCCCGGTGATCGGGCTGCCCGGCAACCCGGTGTCGGCCTTCGTGTCGTTCGAGGTGTTCGTCCGACCGGCGATCCGGCGGCTCCAGGGCCGGCGCGACGTGGCCCGCCCGACGGTGAACGCGGTCGCTGGCGCCGCGATCACCGCGCCACCGCACAAGCGTGGCTACACGCGGGTCCGCCTGTCCCGCGACCAGGGCCGCTGGGTGGCCACCCCGACCGGTCCGCAGGGCTCGCACCTGATCACCTCGATCGCGCGCGCCGATGGACTGGCGGTCGTGCCCGAGGAGGTCACGGAGATCCCGGCAGGCGAGCAGGTGCAGGTCCACCTGCTGGTGGACTGACGATCCGTGGTGAGTGAGGGGGAGCCGGTGACGACAGACGGCACACCGGAGGTGGGCGGCGACCCGGAGGGCGAGCTCACCCACCTCGACGCGCGTGGGCACGCCCGGATGGTCGACGTCGCGGGCAAGCCCGTCACCGAACGCACCGCCGAGGCCCATGCCCGCGTCGTGATGGCCCCGGCCACCGCCGCCAAGCTGGTGACCGGCGATCTGCCGAAGGGGGATGCGATCCCGGTCGCGCGTATCGCGGGGATCCAGGCGGCCAAGCGCACGTTCGAGCTGATCCCGCTGTGCCACCAGATCGCGCTGACGAGCGTCGGCGTCGACATCGAGGTGGATCCGTCGGCCGGGGTCGCCGAGGTGACCGCCACCGCGCGGGCGGCGGACCGCACCGGCGTCGAGATGGAGGCGCTGACCGCTGCGACGGTCGCCGCGCTGACCCTCTACGACCTGGTCAAGGCCGTGCAGCGCGACGTGGTCATCACCGATGTCCGGCTGCTCGCCAAGTCGGGGGGCCGCTCGGGCGAGTACCGCGCACGGTGACCGTCGATCACGTCCGGTGATGGCGCCGGAGCGTGCACGTGCGCTCGTGCAGGACCCGACGCTCGGAGGTCGCACGGACCGGGCGCCTCGGCGGCGGGACCGGGAGGGGGCGACTACGGTCGTTCGCCGCGGTTGGAGGTGCTTCGTGGCTCCGTAGGCCGGTGTTACCGTCCATGCGCACGCCGTTCCCCGGCGGTGTGCAGCAGGAGGCGGACACATGGTGGCCCGGTGACACGGATGACGCGAGCGTGACGGACGCGCTGGTGCTGCTCGTGCTGGTGTGGGCGGCGCTGCTGCTGCCCGGCGCGGTGCGCTCGCGACGGACCTCACCGCACGTCACCGTCGGAGGTTTCGAACGCGCGATGGACGTGCTACGAACGGAGGCCCGGGGATCGGGGGGCCGCGAGCTCCTCGTGCCCGGTGATGCCGGACGTATCGTGGAGCACCCGCCCGTCGGGCGAGGCACCCGGAGTCACACGATGCCCACGCAGTTCCAGGAGGACCCGATCATCGTCCGGCGGCGGACCTGGTTCGTCCGGTCACTGCTCGCGACGGCCGCGACCCTGCTCCTCGCGCTGGTGGTCGGTGGCTGGCTGTGGGCCGTGTTCACGGTCGTGACCGGGGGCACCGCCGCGTACACCGCGATCCTGCGGCACCTCAAGCTGCAGCGTGACGAGGCCCGCCGGGTCGTCCGTGAGCTCGACCTCACGCGCGAGGAGGTTGCGGTCGCTCCACCGGTCGCGGTCGGCGGAGGCGGCCAGGAGCTCGACCACGGCACGGTCCGTCTGCGGCGCTGGGACGACTGACGTGGCCGACCTAGTCGAGCTGAGCGCCCCGGTCCGGGAGCGCTTCCTCGCCCGCGCCCACGCCCGCGAGGTCGGGTTGGCGGCGGGCCGGGACGCGATCCGGGCGGCGGCCAACGCGATCCGTGCGATCCACCGCCGAGAGTTCGACCGCGCCGACGAACTGATCGCCGCGGCCCAGGTGGAGCTGGCGACCGGGGCGGAGGCGTGCGAGCTGTACCCGGACGTGCGGCACGCCGGGTTCGTACAGGACGCCGCGAAGGAGGTGGCGGAGGCGGTGCTGACCCGTGCGGCGATCGCGGGCGAGGAGCTGCCCGGTCCGGAGCAGGTCGGCGTGGACGACGCGCCGTGGTTGCACGGGCTTGCCGAGACCGTCGGGGAGCTCCGGCGGGCGTGTCTGGACCGGGTGCGGTCGGGCGACCTCGACGACGCTGAGCGGCTGCTCGCGCTGATGCAGGAGGTCCTGTCGGCGCTGGTGACGATCGACGTGCCCGACGGACTGACCCGAGGACTGCGCCGCGCGACCGACTCAGCGCGGGCGATCACCGAGCGCACCCGCGGTGACCTGACCACCGCTGCGGGGCAGCGCGACCTCAAGGCGGCGCTGGACGCCCATCGTGAGGTGCTGGAACGGTCGATGGGGCCAGGGGAGTCCGACGGCGGCCCGTCGTAGTGCTGCGTTGGCGGGGTCCGGGGTGGAGGGGCTACCATCCGCGCTCGCGCCGAACCGCGGTGACGAGCGAGGTCCGCGGTCCGGACGTGCCCCTGGGGGTGTAGCTCAGCCTGGCAGAGCACTTCGTTCGCAACGAAGGGGCCGTCGGTTCAAATCCGATCACCTCCACCACAGAAACGCCTCGTAGCCCCCGCTACGAGGCGTTTCTGCTGAGTACTTTTCGTTCGGCGTTCGAGGGAGTACACAGAAGTACACACTTTGGAGTGGCGCTCCAGATTGCGGAGCCCAAAGCGTGCTGTTTTCGCGACGTTGAGTGGACACATCGACGACGTTCGCCTGCTGTTACCTGTACGCTGTTGGGGCGACGAAATGTCGACTGTCGGGAGGACGCGGATGAGCACGGTCACGACGCTGCTCGACGACATGCTCGAGTCCCACATCGTGGATGCCCCGGACATCGCGCGGGTCCTCGGTACGACGCCCCGGTCTGTGGCTCGTTGGTCGACGACCGGGGCCGCGCCGCGCCGTCAGAACGAGGAGCGACTGCTCGAGCTGAAAGCCGTCATCGATGTGCTGCGTGAGGTGATGCGCGACGAGCCTGCCCGACTCTGGCTGCGCAGTCCGGTTCCCGCGCTGGACTACGACAAGCCGATGGATCTCATCGAGCAGGGCGAGTACCGGCGCGTGATCGGTGCGGCCCTGTCGATCGGTGAGGGCGTCACCGCCTGATGTCGCTCGACCGCACCCGGATCGCCACCGCCCCACGGGTCGCGCACGCTGCTACTGCGTTCCGGAACCAGTCCCCACGGTACGACCCCCGCAGCGGCGAGGGCGCACGGATCAACGGGGGCCGGTTCAACCCGCCCGGCAGCTTCCCGACCCTCTACCTTTGCGAGACCCGGCCGTGCGTGGTAGCGGAGCTGACACGGCAGGGCACCCGGCACGTCGTCGGAGTGGAAGGGCTGCTGCCCCGGGTGCTGTACCGCTACGAGCTCGACCTGCACCGGGTGCTCGACCTCACCGACCCGGACACACGCACCCAGATCGGCATCACCGAGGACGAGCTCGTCGCGGACGACTGGACGATGTGCCAGCTGCTGGGGACCGACGCGTACGCGCTCGGGGACCAGGGCATCCGCACCTACTCCGCAACCGGCGTCGACACGGTCCTGGTCGTGTTCCCCGGACTGCTCGGCGGTAGCCTCACCGAGGTCGAACGCGTCGAGCGCTGGGACGACCTCGCCGATCTCGTATGAAAACCAGAGTCTGCTGGACCGTGTCCGGCTGGATGTCCACGCGTGCATCCGCGGACAACGCTCCGCTTGAACTGTCATGACACGGCGGTTGCGCACAGGTTCCGAGGACACCCAACAGTCGTCTGACGATACGTGATACAGTCGTGGCATGAGTGACATGATCTCCGTGCGGCTCGACGAGGAAGCACGTCGCGCACTTGCCGAACTCGAGGCCACCGGCATCTCGCGGTCCGACGCGGTCCGGCGTGGCCTGATCGCCGCTGCCCAGCGACT